>PMGP01000146.1 GCA_003156235.1 Acidobacteriaceae bacterium | reverse complement strand
TACAGCCGTGAGTACTCCAGCCAGGGCAAGGCGGTGAGCGAAGACGCGGCTCTCATGCCTAGAGACGTGCATGGAAACCTGTCCGACGCGGCGGACAGGCGAAACAGCGGAGTGAGCCTTGCCGTGGGGATGCTGGCGGCGGCGTTTGTGGCGGGTGNNCCTGCGAAGAAGCGGCGGCGCGGCCATCGGTCTGTTGAGGCTGCAAAGAGAGCAACCAATTCGCATGTCCCGAATGGGGCAACGTCTCAGGCGCTGCCAGCGGCACCCTAGCAAACTCCCGATGCGCCGCTGCCAGCAAACTAGGATGAGCGTTGTAGAGATTCGGTAAGCGTCTAGGGCGGGGCCATATTGACGCATTTCGGTGATGCCGCGATTGTGGGTAGTCGTGTCCGCAGATATTCAAGTGGATACAACTGTCTTGAGGGTGTTGACACTCTATTTCCAGTGGGGCGGGTTGACTTCGCCGGTGAAGATGTCATCGGTTATAGCTTGGCCGACTGGCTTTGACCCGCCCGCGACTGCGGGGGTGCTACATGGTGCGGTGGCCGACTGGGCGTGTTGCCTTTTGCGGTTGCGCCCGAATGGGCACAGTGAGACTGTGGCGCACAATCAGGAGTGATTGCAAGCCTTTTATTTATAAAGGCATAGGCGAACATTGGCGGATAATATTGACGAACATGCTAACATGGACGCCAGCGGACGATTTACTCTGAGTTCACGTTCGAGGTGGAGAATGCGATTGCTGATTGCCATCGTCGTTTTGAGTGTTTTGGCTGAACCTGTTCTACATTCAGAATCGAAGTCACAACTCCCAACTCATGGAACGATCAATATTCTCCTTGCAAACAGCCACGGCATAGTGCTTGTTACAGACAGCCGGGCCTCCGACCAGTTTGGGAGAAAGGTCAATGACACATCGCAAAAACTTTTTCAGATTGATCCGGTAACTGTTTGTTCTATCGCAGGATTTGGATCAGATCGAGGGCCATACTGGAAACTTAGGACAAGTGCAGGTGGTGTGATTTCAGCATTCGCAGAAGGATTAGAACAGTCACACGGTAACCCCTCATTCCGACAAAAAGTTGTTGCCCTCACCCAGCAACTGAGTTTTCGGCTTGAGGTGCTCGAATCGGAATATCAGTACGCTGAGCACTCACGGCCACCGGCTGAAGACAAACTCATAATGCTGTTTGCTGGGTTTGACGTTGATGGCAGCACTGTCATTGCGAGAGCAGAAGTGTCTGTGAGCGCTATCCGCCTTGCCGACTCCACATTGTCGTATCAAGGCAACGTATCTGACATAAAGATTGAACCGATCAATAAAGACTTTTTGTATTTGATATCCGGCGTCGACGATTCGGCGAAGTTTCGTCTTAAATCCCCCCAGACGTTCGGAGATGAGAAAGAACTCAAAGACTATGGTCAGGCAGTGCGTCATGGCCACACCGCAGATTTGAGTCTCGACCAAATGGATAAATTGGCCAATTACCTTGGAATAGAGGCATCACTCTCATCGAGCGTGATAGGAGGACCAATTCAGGAAGCTACACTTACTGACCAGCACGTTAAAATGAAGTTGCCTAATAACCTAACCTTAGATACTAAGCCCTTAACCAGCGTCTTTCTTATTGACGATAGAATTCAAGGTTTTCCGGTTTTTCCGGCGATCTCCACCCCACCTAATTCTGTTTTTGTTGATGTCGACTGCGAAAACTCCGCTATGATCTTGGATGATTCGATCATCATCGGTGGAAGATACGTGAAATGCAATTTTTATTTCGATGGGGGAGATGTTTATCGTGATCCGTCCGTTAAAATCGATGGCGGTCAACTCATTCTTGGTCCACATGTTTCGTTGAACAGTTACTATTACGACAAAGCACTTAAGTCCCTGCCAGAACTTACACCGATTTCATATAAAGATTTGCCAAATGCAGACTTTGTGCGGAAGCGGATATGGCCCACCGATTAGTGTCAGCGCTATGCAATGTGAGCCTGTTTCCCCACCAGGGCATGAGGGACACCCAAGTAGACCTCAGAGGGCAGGTAGCGCCTCAACTCCTCACAGAGCGGGCAGTTCACCACGATGGATTGAAACGCGAACGCCGGTACGCCAGCCGGAACCTCACGACGGCACTGCTTGCACGTCACTACAAACTGCTTTCGCTCGACAATTGGGAATCTGAATGCCACGAAACCAGTATAGGCGAAGATGTAAGGGCGGCTACATATCCATATCCGAGTAGATGAACCCTCTTTCGGCCAGGGTAAGCCTCCGCTCCGCGTACCGCCGCTTTGCCTCATCCAGAATCCAGAAATAATCGACCTCTACCTGATCCCACATGACCTGCCCATCAATTTCGCTCCACTCTGCGTGTGCCTGCCGGACTCTATACAGAGTTCCCAACTCATTGGCTTCGTCAAGCAGGCTCAACTCGTAGTACTCCTGCCCGCGCAAGGGAGCCTTTGGATCATCGGTTTTTGAGAGCACTTCCTGCATGACAAGAATGATGCTCTTCCAACCTCGGGGAGCGCAACCGTGGGAGCCTGAGCAGCTTCCCGGATTCCCTCTCAGGTCTCCTGCCTTCCCACATGACAAGCCGGTCGCCGTCCCTGAGAATGAGCCAATCTGCCCATTTTCTAAGTTTGCATGCGTAGAGTGCATAGGTGTAAACTTCACGCGCTGAGGAGACAAG
>PMGP01000204.1 GCA_003156235.1 Acidobacteriaceae bacterium | reverse complement strand
CCCGAAGGGGTGCCTGAATATGTAATGCCGGTTTCTTGGTTATTTTGCAGGAGGCTCATGGGATAGCGGAATTCAACGCTTCAATTTGTTCATGATCACAACCAGCATCCGACCGACTTCGTTGGATAGGGATTCGGCTTCGAGCAGGGATTCTGGTGAGCCGAAGCCCAAACCCGCGCAAAAATAATTTGCGTCTGGACCTCATTCCCTACTACCTACTCCCTATTCCCTGCCTTTATCCCGGAGGCCAGGTGAGGGGACGACCGCCTAGCAAGTGGACGTGGAGATGGTCGACGGTCTGGCCGCCGTCTTCTCCGGTGTTGACCACCAGGCGGTAACCCTTGACCAGGCCCTTCTCGCGGGCTACCTCGGAGGCAGCCCACAGAAGGTGTCCGAGCAGCTTGCCATCCGCCTTATCGGTGTCGTCCATCGAGGCGAGGTGTTCACGTGGCGCGACCAGGATATGGACGGGCGCCTGGGGGTGAATGTCGGCGAAGGCGTAGCAGAGCTCGTCCTCGTAGACCGCCTTGGAGGGGATGCTTCCGTCAACGATTTTGCAAAATAGGCAACTCATAGCGACACCAGTGTACAGGAACGGGAGAGTTTCGTGTACAAAAACGAGGGAATTCAGCATCCCTGTTAAAAAAATTCAATGGTTATGGCCGGGCACGATCTTCCCTCCTTGCGGACCCCTGCGTCCGGAAATGGTAAAGATGCCGTCGTCTTCTGGCGGGGATGTTTCCGATTGCACAGCGCGCCAGTCAGCTTGGTGGGAGACTTTCTATAGAAGCGCCACACGCGCTTGCAGAACAAGGAGGAGATCATGCCCCAAAGCCTGCATGCCCAAGCAGCGGAAATGCATACGAATGCGGCCTATGCACACGCAGCCGCCGGATGTGAACACAGCACAGGAGATCACATCTCCACTCAGGACCTAACCAGGATGGCCTACGACCGCTCCCAGGAAGCCGCCCGGCTTTCAAAGGCGATTGCAAAGGAATCGCTGGAACCCATGCAGACCTGAGACGCGTCAACTTTGCCACGGAGGCGCCGCAACAGCAGTCTTGCGCGGTGAGCTTTTGTTGCGCGAGGATTTGAAGCTCTTCCCCTGTTCCATGCGACTTCGCGATTAATCATCCCTGCAAAAGAAATGTCCTTGCGCCGTCCCTAAGGGACTCCGGAGTGAATTTGTGGAATCCGCTTTCCCCGCGCTAAAGCGCGGGGCTAACAAACACTGCGCCTACGGCGCGCTTATCAGGATAATACTTATTATTCAGAGATTCCCTTACAGACCAGAGCAGAGCTATCTCCGCCTTCCTTGCTGATAGAATTTCTTATGGAAACCATTCAGTACAATCTTCCGCAAAGCCGCATTCCCCTTGCCTGGTACAACATTGCCGCCGATCTGCCCAAGCCGATGGCGCCGCCGCTGCATCCCGGAACGCTGAAGCCGATTGGGCCGGACGACCTGGCGCCGCTGTTTCCGATGGGCCTGATAATGCAGGAAGTAAGCACGGAGCGGGAAATTGAGATTCCCGGCGAAGTGCGGCAACTGTACGCTCAGTGGCGCCCCTCGCCTCTGTTCAGGGCGCGGCGGCTGGAGAAGGCGCTGGATACGCCTGCGCATATTTACTACAAGTACGAGGGCGTGAGCCCGGCTGGTTCGCACAAGCTCAATACCGCCGTGGCGCAGGTTTATTACAACAAGAAGGAAGGCACCAAGCACATCTCGACGGAGACGGGAGCCGGTCAATGGGGTTCGGCTGTGGCCATGGCCTGCGCGTTTTTCGGGCTGGATTGCAAGGTATATATGGTGCGGGTGAGCTATGACCAGAAGCCGTATCGCCGCGCGTTGATGGAAGCCTTTGGAGCCTCGGTGACCGCCAGCCCGAGCAATGAGACGGAGTCGGGCCGGGCGATTCTGAAGGCGCATCCGGATTCGAACGGATCGCTGGGGATTGCGATTTCAGAGGCCGTGGAAATAGCGGCGATGGACCCGCACACCAAGTACGCACTGGGCAGCGTGCTGAATCACGTGCTGCTGCACCAGACAGTGATTGGCCTGGAGGCAATCGAGCAGATGGAGTTGGCGGACGATGATCCAGATGTGATTATCGCCTGCGCCGGGGGCGGATCGAACTTTGCCGGCCTGGCGATGCCGTACCTGGGCCGCAAGATCAAAGGGCAAAGCAAAGCGCGCGTGATTGCGGTGGAACCGGCTGCCTGCCCCAGTATGACCAAAGGCAAATTCGTTTATGACTTCGGCGACACCGGGCACCTGACACCGCTGGTCAAGATGCACACGCTGGGAAGCACCTTTGTTCCTCCGGGAATCCATGCGGGCGGGTTGCGCTACCACGGCATGGCGCCTCTGGTGTCGCACGTGCTGGATTTGGGATTGGCGGAGGCCACCACGGTGCAGCAGTTGGATGCCTTTGCGGCGGGGATACAGTTTGCCCGCGCCGAGGGAATTATTCCCGCGCCGGAGGCCAACCACGCTGTAGCCGAGGCGATTGCCGAAGCCGTTCGCGCCAAAGAAGAAGGAAAACAGCGGACGATTCTCTTCAGTCTCAGCGGGCATGGGCACTTCGACATGCAATCGTACATTGCCTACCAGGCCGGGAAACTGGAGAACTACGAGTATCCGGAAGAAGAGATTGCGATGGCGCTGGCGGGCTTGCCTGCGGTGGGATGAAGCAGGGAGTAGGGAGTAGGGAGTAGGGAGTAGGGAAAACGGACAATAAAAATGACCTGCGGCCAGCTTGAGGGCGCAGGTCATTTTTATTGTCATTATGAAGCATTGGGTCGAGTGGGCAGTCCCACCCTAGTTCACCCCAGCGAGCAAAGATCACTCGCCGGGGACCCCGATAGCGACAAAAACAAGTACGTCGCGAGGGTGGGGCACCCAGAATTGTATCTTCTTTGCGAAAAGCGCTAAGGAACCTCTGATCAAGTGCTTCTATTGAGCTTGCATTCCCTCAGGGGCTAAAGCCCACCGTATATTTTTTACATTTGCGGCACGGCTAAAGCCGTGCCCTTTCAAAACCGCGAGTGTTTCCGTAGCCTGATATACCGTGGTCAATTCACGATCAGCACAACGGTGGTGGTCTGGGTAAGGCCGGTGACGCCGTTGCTGGACTGCGCGGTGACGTTGATATTGTAGGTTCCAGCCGGGGTCGCCGGATTGGTGGGCGGGCCGTGATTCAAGTAGTAGTAGCGGGGATTGCAGGCGGTGGTGCCCAGCAGAGTGACCAAGCCGACCAGGGCCAGGAGCGAGAGCCGGCTGAGCCAGCGGCGTCGGCGCGCGCCAAAGGCCAGACCGCCTAGAGTCAGAGTTCCCGGCAGCAGAAACGCCCAGGCGATGGGGTTGGACCGTTTGCCCTGATCCGGCGAGGCCGATGCTGTGGAAGCGGCGTAGGTCTGAATCACCATAGTACTGGTGGGCGGGCAGGCGGAGGCGGGCGAACCACTGGGACAACTCTCGGGTGTGGTGGAGAGAATTTCCAGATTTTCCGGTGTGGCGCTGCAGGTTGCACCGTCGGGAAGTCCGGTGCAGGCGAGGGTTACGAACATGGGGGCCGTCAACGTGGAGGTGAATTCCACCGATGGGGCAATGGTAATAGTGAACGAGCCTGCTTGGCCGGCCGTGAGGGTAAGGGTGTTGGCGGCAGTGGAGGAGGGGATGAAATTGGAGACGCCAACGGTAAATTCGCACTGTGTGGTGACGCTGACGGCAAGAGCCGGTGAAGAAGTCGAAGCCACATAGATGCTGCCGACGGCTGGAGTAAAGATCGCGGTGAGGCTATGGCTGCCGGCCGCCAAGTCAACCGAGGGACTGGCTGAGCCTGAGGAATTCAGCGACACAGACCCCAGTTGAACGGCCGGAGTAACGCCATTGAACACGTCGTTGATGGTCACGGTCCCAGAGGTGACCGGGGCTGCACCCGCGGCCACGGTGACCGTAAGAGGCTGCACACAACCGCTCAGGGTTCCGGCGGTCAGCGTCGTAGTCGTAGATGTGCCAGCGGCATACGCCAACTGAGGCGCGACCAGCGCGATCACCAATCCTGCAAACAACACAAGCCGCGAACCGCGGCAGACTATGCCTCTCACTTGCACCTGCTCCAAAGATCAAAATCGAATGCCGCCCGTCTGACGCAGCACAGAATCCTATTGTATCCGGCCAGGGCGGACCGGAGCCAACCGGGGCGTGGCGAACTGCGCCAAAATAAGCCCGTGGCAACCCCTGCAATGGTTGGACGCGGAGCGGCAGGATTGGGAAGTGGGGGGCGGGAGTGAATTACCGGTAGCCGGAAGAGGGCGCAATTGAGGCGCACAGAACGGGAACAGTGGTATGCTTTGGCCATTCAATCTCCTCTCGAACGCAAGGCTTTAAGCCAAGCGAGAGTGTGGCATGAAGACTTGTCCTGTATGTGACACGCCGTATCCGAATCAGCATGCAACCTGCCCCACGGACGGGGCGATGCTGATTGAGACGCGGGAGCTTGCGCCGGGCCAGATCGTGCGCGGCAAGTATCGCACCGTGCGCAAGCTGGGCTCAGGCGGGATGGGGGTCGTCTACCTGGCCGAACACCTGTTGCTTGGCGGGCAGTTGGCGCTCAAGTTTCTGGCCGTCGAATTGAGCCACAACCCTCAGTTCATCAAGCGCTTCCGGCAGGAGGCGCGGGCCGCTTACCTGTTGCGCCACCCCAATATAGTCGAGGTTGTCGACCTGGACCAGGACGAGGACGGCAACCTGTTTATCGCCATGGAATTTGTGTCCGGTCCGAGCCTGCGTTCGGTGCTTCAGGAGGCGCCACGCGGCCTGCCCGTGGAGCGCGCCCTGCACATCGCCCGCGGCCTGGGCGCCGGGCTGGCCGCGGCCCACGCGCGAGGCGCCGTCCATCGCGACATCAAGCCGGAGAATATCCTGCTTGGTACGATGCCCGACGGCAGCGAGCAACCCAAGGTTCTGGACTTCGGCATTGCCGCCATGGCCGAGGGCATCACCAACCTGAGCCGCACCCACGGGTTGTTGCTGACCCCGGAGTACGCAGCGCCGGAGCAGTGGCGAGGCACGGCCGCCGCCGAGCTGGACGGCCGCACCGATCTTTACGCCCTGGGCGGGGTGCTCTACGAGATGCTCACCGGGCGAACCCCCTTCCATGCCCAGAATATGGAAGGCTGGATGTACCAGCACTTGCAGGGAGTACCGCAGCCGCTGGAGCGATTGAGACCTTCGCTGGCCAAGGAGCATCCGGGGCTGGAAGCGATTGTCATGCGCCTGCTGGCCCGCGAACGGGAGCATCGTTTCCCCTCGGCTAAAGCCTTTCTGGAAGCGATTGCGCCCCAGCAGCCCGCGCCCTGCCCCGTAACCGTGGTTGAAAAGTCACCCGCGCCGGTCTCCAGACCGCCTTCCCGCTCCGCTTTCTCGAAGTGGGTTTGGGCAGCGGCTTTGGCCGTTGTTGGACTGGGAATCTGTGCCGGGGTATGGTTCTGGCAATCCAGGCCTGCAACGGTTGTTCCGGTGCTCACCCCGGGCGGAGGCACTTACGCCCAGGCACAATCAGTGACCATCACCGATGCAACCCCGTTCGCCACAATCCACTACACAGTGGATGGCAGTACGCCTACGGAGGCGTCGCCAGTCTACAAGCAGCTCATCTCGGGGTTGGCCAGCGGAAGCAAAATTCGCGCCATAGCCACAGCCATGTTTCGGGCGCCTAGTGTTGAGGCCAGTGGCATGTATATATGGACTGGAGCAACCCTGCTCGCCGCCAAACCTCCTGAACCCAGCGCGTATGATCTGGGCAAATCCGCCTATGACAACAAGGACTACACACAGGCGCGGACGCTTTTCACCCAAGCCTGCGACGGCGTCAATATGAATGCCTGCACCTATCTCGGCTACATTTATGCGAACGGCCTCGGCATCCCGCCGGACGCAGATATGGCACGCAAGATTTACCAGAAATCATGCGATGGAGGACACCTGCGTGGTTGCACCGGCCTAGGCACCGTATATCAGGAAGCTGGAGACATCAACAATGCGCGCAAATACTTCAAGCTAGCTTGCGACGGAGGAGTGAAAGATGCGTGCGAATACCTGCGTGACGTGCAATGAGGCGGAGTGGCAAATATGATGGGTTGCGCCGGAATTTGACCCGCCCGGAAGAAGAATCCTCCAGGGAGTTTATGGGAGCACGCGATGCGTAGAAGCGGATTAGGAGTGTGGGCGCTGGCTGCGGCCATGGCGTTGGTAGTTGTGCCGGGGATTGCGCAGCAGGAGCGAGACAAGGCCATCCATGAGGCCAATGACAAGACCGCGCAGGAGGCTCGGAACAAGGCCGCGCTGGAGGATGCCGGCAAGATCTGGACAGACCCTGAAACCCGTTTGATGTGGACGAAGAAGGATAACGGAAGCGATGTGAACTGGCAGAAGGCGCGGAATTATTGCCAGAGCCTGCGCCTGGGCGGTTACTCCGACTGGCGCTTGCCGGCTATCGACGAATTAAACGACATCTACGATCCAAAAGTAAATATAGCGGGACAGATGGGCAGCGGCAGCCAGGCAACCTGGCACGTGAAGGGCGACCTGCAATTGTCCGGCTGGCAATGGAGCAACACGCAGGGAAATGCATCCTGGCAGGCGTGGCTCTTTCTGTTTGCCAATGGAGCGCGGTACTCCTCTCCGCTGACTGGCAGCGGCCTGGACCGCGTGCTGTGCGTGCGACCTGCGGAGAATGAGGCAAACAGCATTGTTCCTTGATTCTTTTTCCGCAACTTTTGTATTCCGGGGCGGGTTTATACGGAATTACGAGACAGATTTTGCGGGTTGAATCTGGAGGGTCGCGATGATTGCAAAATACCGGGCAAACATGGCGTTGGTGGTAGCGGTGTTGGCGCTGGGCGCGGGGATGACCTGCGCACAACAGCAGGCGCAACCTCAAGCACAACAGCAGGATGAGGGACCGATTTTGCAACCGAAACCAAAGCCCAAACCGGTGGTGCAGTCCACGCTGCAAGTGACCTGCGACCTGGCCTGCAAATGGACGCTGGACGGCACGGCGAAAGGAAACATTGCCGCCGGAGCCACGGTGAATGCGAAGATTTCTCCCGGCCAGCACGCTGTGGCAGCCGAGACCGAAGACGCGCTGGACAAGGCGGAAAACGAGATCAAGGCAAAGGTCGGCGGACAGACTATCACGCACATCTGGCTCCAGCCGGTGCGCGACGCTCGCCTCAAGGCCGAGCAGGAGGCCAAAGACAAGGCAGAGCAGGAGGCGAAGGACAAGGCCGATGCGGAGGCCAAAGCCAAAGCTGAGCAAGAGGCACAGGCAAAGGCCGTGCAGGAAAAGCGGGACAAGGCCCTGAAGGAGGTCCAGGCCAAAGCGGACCAGGATGCGAAAGACAAGGCATTTCTGGAAGCAAGAGACAAGGCCTCGCAAAAGGCACAGGCCAAAGCAGAACAGGATGCACACGATAAAGCCGTACGCGATGAGTGGAACAAAGAACAACGGGAGCGCGGGCAGGTTGCGCAGCCGGATACTACGGGCGGAGTGTGGAGCGATCCGGCAACGGGATTGATGTGGACCAGGAAGGACAATGGCTACGCCCTCAGATGGCAGCCGGCGGCGGAATACTGCCGCAACCTGCAACTTGGGGGATACTCCGACTGGCGGCTGCCGACGATTGACGAATTGAAGAATATCTACAATCCCGCAGCCCGTGCAGCCTGCGGCCTTGAGGGCCACGCTGTTTGCCAAATCAAAGGCAACATTCGGCTCACTTCCGGGGTGGCGTGGAGCAGCAGCGGCACAGATCGTCCGCAGTTCATGCGCGGTTTCTATTTCCGCGGCGCGGGCGAACCAAAAACGCATGTGCTGGAGCTGGACAAGCGCGGGGCCAATTACGATCGCGCGTTGTGCGTGCGGCGTTCCGGGCAATGATGCGGTGTGTCGATCAGTTTTTCTACCACGGTCTGGCCTTCACATTAGGGAACACTGAGGCCTGGTCTGCCTGTGGCCGCGCTGCGTTATCCTTAATAGTTTGAGGATTGTTTGAGGAGAACGCCATGAGCCAGTCCCCTGCCCGCCCCCAGCTTGCCCACCTGACCGCCGCGCTCGACGAGCTGCGCGCCAAGGGCACCTACTTCAAATTGCGCATACTGGATGACCAGCAGGCGCCTGTGTGCCACTACGATGGGCGCAAGGTGATCAACCTGGCCAGCAACAACTACCTGGGCCTGGCCAACGACCCGCGGCTGATTGAGGCGGCGCTCGAGGCGACGCGAAAGTTCGGCGTGGGCTCGGGCGCGGTGCGGACCATCGCCGGAACCATGCGCATCCACATGGAGCTGGAAGAAAAGATTGCGCGCTTCAAAAACGTGGAGGCCTGCGTGGTCTTCCAGAGCGGATTCACGGCCAACGCCGGCGCGGTCAGCTCGATTCTCGGCAAAGAAGACTTTATTCTCTCCGACGAGTTGAATCACGCCAGCATCATCGACGGAGCGCGGCTGTCGCGGGCACGGATTTTGGTTTTCCGGCACAAGGACACGGCGCATTGTGAGGAGCTGCTGAAAGAGGTGGCCAACGAGCCGGGCCACAAGCTGGTGATTACCGACGGCGTCTTCTCCATGGACGGCGACATCGGGCCGGTGGACAAGCTGGCCGCGCTGGCGGAAAAATACGGCGCCATCATGATGGTGGACGACGCTCACGCCTCGGGCGTGCTGGGGCGCAACGGGCGCGGGTCGGTGGACCATTTCGGGATGCATGGCAAGGTGGATGTGCAGGTGGGCACGCTGTCCAAGGCCATCGGCTGCCTGGGCGGCTATGTCTGCGGGACGCGCGATTTGATTGACTATCTCTACCACCGGGCGCGGCCATTTCTGTTTTCCACTTCGCATCCGCCGGCGGTGGCGGCTGCGTGCATGGCCGCCTTCGACATTCTGGAACAGGAGCCGGAGCGCATCGAGCGGCTATGGACGAATACGCGTTACTTCCAAGGCGAGCTGAAGCGCGCGGGCTTCAACGTGGGCGGAGTAACTACTCCGGCCAGCGAGACTCCGATTACGCCGATTATTATTGGCGACGGGCGCAAGACGATGGAGTTTTCGCGGGCGTTGTTTGAGGAAGGCGTGATGGGAACCGGGATTGCGTTTCCGACAGTGCCTGAAGGCAAAGCGCGCATCCGCCTGATTCTCACCAGTGAGCACACCAAGGCGCAACTGGAGCAGGCGCTGGAGACGCTGGAGCGGGTAGCGAAGAAGATGGGGATACTAGGATAGGAACATCATGATCGCTCATCTGCGCGGAAAGCTGATTTTCAAACAGCCCGGCCAGGCCATCGTCGAGGCGGCCGGGGTAGGCTACGACGTTACGATCTCCGTGCCCACATTTACGGCGCTGCCCTCGGTGGGCGCCGAGGCCGCCTTACACATTCACACTCACGTCAGCGACGATCAGATTGCCCTCTTCGGCTTTCTCGACTCTCAGGAAAAGCGCCTTTTCGAGCGGCTGATTACGGTGAGCGGCGTCGGCCCCAAGCTGGCCGTCAAGATGTTGAGCGGACTGTCGCCGGAGCGGACCGTGCAGGCCATTCGCGGGCAGGACCACGCGCAACTGACGCGGATTCCCGGCGTGGGCAAGAAGCTGGCCGAGCGGTTGGTGGTGGAGCTGAAGGACAAACTCGACGACTTTGCCGTTGCGCCCGTGCCATCATCCATCCAGGGGCCGGCGGCGGAAGATGTTCTCTCGGCGCTGGTCAACCTGGGCTATCAGCGTGTTGCCGCCGAAAAGGCGATTGCGCAGGTAGTGGCCAAGGATGCCGCGCTGGGGGCGGATTTCGACGGGCTGTTCAGAGGCGCGCTGAAGGTGATCCGGTAGCCACCTGCGTGGGTCTGGCGGCTTTCGGCGGTTGTTGCGTTACACTTCTCTTGTCATGGTTTCTAAACGCAAATCCACATCCATCGCAATACCCGCTCACCTTCGCCCCGAAGGGCTTGCTTTTCTGCGCAATCTCAAGCGGCACAACGACCGCGCGTGGTTTACGCCACGTAAGGCCATCTTCGAGGCGGAGTTGAAGGAGCCGATGCTGGCCATTATCCGCAAGGTCAGCGAGGCGATGGAGAGTTTTGCGCCGGCCTATGTGCGGCCCGCGGAAAAATGCCTGTTCAGGATTTATCGCGACACGCGCTTCAGCGGCGACAAGACGCCTTACAAGACGCACGTGGCCGCGTGGTGGATGCTGGATGGGTTGAAGAAGACCTCCGGTGCGGGATTTTATTTTCACGTGGACGCCAAGGAAGTGATCATCGCCGCCGGAGCATGGATGCCGGAAAAAGATCAACTGGCCGCCATACGGCATTGGCTGCTGGAGCATCACGCGGAGTTTCGCAAGGTCTTGCGGACGGCGCCGATTCGGAAGACCTTCGGCGAATTTGAAGGCAACGCACTGACGCGGCCACCGAAGGGGTTCCCTTGCGAGCATCCGGCTATGGATTTGATCCGATGCCGGCAGTGGGGACTGAGTACCTCGCTGCCCGCCTCGGCGGCGCTGAAGACGGATTTTGCGACCGTGCTGGCGCGTCATTTCCGGCTGGCAGCGCCGGTGGTGGATGCGCTGAATACGCCGATCCTGGCGATGTTGACGCCGCGCAAAAAGGTGCTTTTCGGGCTGGATTAGGGTTTGAGGTTTCCCACCCATTTCACAAAGAGCGTGAAATGGATGGGGCACGGGAACACCTTTCCTAACGAGATTTTCAGCGAAATACCAGAGCAAAACCAGCAATTCCGGGCAAAAATGGGAAAATACCGAGGAAAATCGTATAAAACCCACAGAATAATGGGAAAAACACTCCTTTTTGCCTTGACTTTGCCTATTAAAATGTTGCAAGGTAACGAACGACGGGTACTCCGACCCGCATGAATACAAGGGTTTCACGCAATCGTTGCCTGACTCCCCCCATGCGGAACGCATTTCGCGGCGGATTCCCAGGCAAGACCGGCGCGCCCCAGGGCATGTCCGAAAAGGAGATCAGACAATGGCATCAGGATTGACGAAAACGGCACTGACTCGGCTATTGGCCGAGAAACTGGAACTGACCAACAAGCAAGTCGCAGCCTTCCTGGACCTTCTGGCAGAAACGGCCATCAAGGAAACCAAGAAGAACGGCGTATTTGTGATTCCCGGCATCGGCCGGCTGGTGAAGGCGGAGCGCAAGGCCCGCATCGGACGCAACCCGCAAACCGGCGAAGCCATCAAGATCAAGGCCAAGACGGTGGTCAAGTTCCGCGTGGCCAAGGCCGCCAAGGACACGATCGCCCCACCGAAGAAGTAGTAACCCTGGACCGAAGATTAGGGGAGAAGCCTCAAGAGCTTCTCCCCGTTTTTATTTCGCTGAATCCCTGGGCACGAACGCGCGCACAATCATCGAGAGGCCAAAGCTAAAGATGACCACCTTGATCATGAGCCAGTTGTTATAGCTCCAGGAAAAGAAGGCCAACGCGACGAAGATGCCGATGGGGTTGATCTCGGTGATGAGCGCATGGAGCCATTGCGGTTTGCGGCCAGTGGGCTGGGGAGCGGAGCGCGAAAGAATCGTGCGCAGGCGCGGGAAGAGACGCGGCACTGCGCGCATGTAATCCCGGTAAGGCTGGCCAAGCTGGCTGGCGAGGAAAGCTTCTTCCGCGAAGATCAGGCGCACCTGAAAGGCCGTGATAAGAACCGCGACAAAGAGCGCGCCGGTGGGCGGCATGAGGAAGGCCATTGCCGCGAACATGCACCAGGAGCCGAGATAGAGCGGGTTGCGCACGTAGCGATAGGGTCCGTCGGACAGCACCGCGCCAGCCTTCATCTCGCCGTGGTTCACCGTGGCTGAGCCGAGATATGCCGTGCCCCAAATACGCAGCGCCGCCCCTTTGGCAGCGATCAGCGCGACCACGACGATCACCAGCGGCGCTGCGGCGGCACAGGAGACCATTCCTGTCCGGCACATCTGGAGCGCCAGCCAGGCCCACAACGGAAAGCGATTCCCGATGCCCCAAAGCTCGATCCACGGCGCCCAGAAACCCAGCGTGAGGATCACCGAGATGATCGCCACGCGCAGACGAAACTCGATCTTGGTTGCTCCCATGCACAACTCCCTGGGCAGGAGTGTACCATCCCACCTGACAGAGATTACGCAATCGGGTAGGCGCTAGTTCAACGATCCTGCGGCGCTGCTGCAGGAGAAGGGCGCAAGCTGAATCTGCGCGCAGTGTTCCTCAATAGATCAGCTTGAGCGAAAACTGAATCTGGCGTGAGTTACCGGCGGTCTTGCTGATCTCGCCGAAGCCTGAGCCGGTGAGAATGTTCGCGGGCAGGCCCATGGTGACAATGTTGAAGAGGTTGAAGAACTCCGAACGGAATTGCAGGTCCATGCGTTCGGCTCCGCTGCCGCGGCGGCCGAAGGGTGTGTCTTTAATGAGCGCGAAGTCGAAGTTATAAAAAGCCGGGCCGCGAAAGGTATTGCGTCCCAGCGTTCCGAAGCGGCCCTGATTTGGACCCGTGCCGCCCGCTACATGAATGGGAATGCTGAAGAAGTCCGAAGCATTGTTGGCGCCTTCGCCGAAGTAGTCCTGGCGGTTGTTGCGCGCGGTGGATAGATGCGGCACGGCGATCTGGTCGGGGCGATCCACTCCGTTCGATCCGGCGCCGGTCTGCTGGATGCCGCTGAAGACGGTGAAAGGCAAGCCTGAGCTGATGCCGGAAATACTCAACAGCTCCCAGCCGCCGGTTGCCTTCTTGCTCACGGGGCGCAGATAACTTACACGGTCCATGCGCAAATCCTGGGCCGCGCTCAAGCCGAAACTATGGTTCACATCGAAAGACGACGGACTTTTTTCCGCACGCATGTCATAGGGATTCTGCGGAGGGCTGCCGCTGATCACTCCGCTGGCGTCGTCGATTGACTTACCCCAGGTGTAACTCGCCTGAATGCCCGGACCGCCATGACGCACGGTTCCGGCGAGCGAGGTTTGCAGCGCGTGGTAAGTGGAGTGGGCGTCCGCGACGATGACGTTTTCCACGCCGAAGCCGCCGATGACATTGCCCGAGCTATCGAACAGCGTGTGCGGCGCAAAATCCGGTGTGGCTCCGGGATAGGCGTTAGGGAAACTAGAGCGTGGAAGTTTGACGCCGGCCGTTCCCACATAACTCGCGTTGGCGGTGAGATTGCCGAATTTACGCTCCAGGCCGGCTGTCCAGGTGTATAGAGTTCCGTTACCGAAGGAGCGGTCGATGCCACTGAGATTCAGGTCGCTGACGACATGGCCCAGGGTCAGCGCGGCCACGTCCTGCTCATAGCGATTCACATCCATCACTGTGTTGGGAGCAATGGACTTTGTGGCTCCGGCTAGAATGTTGACTCCGTCGGGCGTGTAGGCCTTAGGCAGTTGCGCAGGAGTGAGCTTGAAGCCGTACGGGATGGGCGCATTCGAGGCCGAAAGTAGGCGCGGATAGACCGCGAAGGGCGTGGAGCCGGTAAGGAAGTTGTCCTGCCAGATATTGGGAGGAATGAACATAATGCTGCTGCCGGCATGAGCCGAAATCTTCTTGCTTACCTGCCAAGTAGCCTGAAGGCGCGGCTCCCAGGCATTCCAGTCCGTCTGGTAGCCGGGCTGAGGGTTGATCACGAACTGCTGCACGCCGTTTACGGTGAGAAAGCTGGAGGTGCGATGGGCGCGTTCGGTGATGGGCGTGTATAGATCCCAGCGAATGCCGTAGTCCAGCGTGAAGCGGCTGCTGACCTTCCAGGTATCTTGCAGATAAAAGCTGAAGTTGTTGCGGTTGATGGCCGCCGGACCCATATGCTGCCCGCCAGAGACCTCCGGAGGCGCGATGGCCACGGTGTAGATAAACGGGCTGCCGGTGAGAAAGCTGCTGAGCGTGTCCGGCATCAAACCACCATAAATCACATTATGTGTGCCACTTTGGGAGTATATCGTCGTGTCGTTGGGGGTGGATTGATCTGCACAGCCAGTGGACGCGTGTGCGCAATAATAAGCTGCGCCACTGCCAAAATCGTACTCGCCGTTGGGGCTGATGCCGAAGTAGGTGGTGTCGCGATTGAGCCGCGCCTCGAAGCCGGCCTTGAAGGCGTGGTGCGCGGTGGCAAGGGAGAAGTTTTGGCGGCCCTGAAAAAGATTTCCGTAGGATTGCATCACCGACCCGGCCGCGGAGTTGAATGCCTCAAACAAGCCATCGCTGAATTTAATGGCGGGGTCGGAGCGGTTGGGCGTGGGAAAGCCCGGCGTGGAACGAGTGATACTCACCGAGGACTCGAGCAAGAGCCGCGGAGAAACGGTGCGCGTGTAGGTTGCCACCACGTTGCGCTGGTGGTCAATGTACTCGATGCCGAAGGAGGGATCGATAGCCGTCTGGTCGGGATTGGTGGTGGGGCCGGTTAGATTATCCCAAGTGAATCGCGCGAGGAACTGGTCTTTGCTGGAGAACTTGTGATCCAGCCGCAGCGAGAACTGGTTGGCGTCGGTGGCTACCTTCGATGCCGTTGCATAAGTGTTTGCGCCAAACGGACCAGCAGAATCATTTGGCAAGGGATAGCGCGCCAGCACCGCGGCAATGCCTGAATCGACTGGCACATAAAGAGTGTCAGTGCTCGTCGCTTTGGTGACCGGGTCGACATAAGTCACGAGGTCGCAAACGTAACCGCTATGCACGCAACTCGTATTATCGGGCCGCTGATCAGCCGTAGGCACGGCCATCACCTGCGTGGTGCCCAGCACCTGGCGGAAGCCCTGGTACTCAAAGAAATAGAAAGTGCGCTTGCGGCCGTCATAGACTCGCGAAATAAAAACCGGGCCACCGCTGGTGAAGCCGAACTCGTTGCGGCGGAAGGGCGGAATGCGGCCGGGATAGACCGGGGTGGGATGGTCGAAGTAGTTGCGCGCGTCAAAGGCGGAGTTGCGCACAAACTCGAAGAAGGAACCGTGAAAGCCACTGGCGCCAGAACGGGTGCGAATGTTGGTGAAGCCCGCGGCGCCGCGCCCGATCTCGGCCGGCATCCAACCGGAGTTGGAATCAATGCCCTCGACCGCATCCACGTTGAAGTTGGTGAAGGTGGCCCCGCCCATTTCCGGGTCGCTGGTGTCGGCGCCATCCATGGCGAAGGTCGCCTCAACGCCGCGCTGGCCGTTGATGGCGAACTGCGCGGTGAAGTTGGTTGCGCCGTTGACGTCGGTCATGGTTCCGGCGGCCAGCAGCAGCAAGGTGCTGAAGTCGCGTTTGTTAAGGGGCAACTCACTCACCGCCTGGCTCGACAACTGCTCACCGCCGGTGGCGGACTGGTTCTTGAGCAGAGCGACGGTGAGTTCGCCGCGGCTGGAGAGAGTCAGCACAACCGCGTACGCGGCCGGCGCCAGATCGATGGGCAGGGCGTAGTCGAAGGTGCGGCCATCCGTCTTCACGGTGAGCCGGTACTGGCCTTGAGGCAGAGCCGCCAGGCGGAAGCGGCCATCGGAGCCCGTAACGGCCTCGGCTTGCGCGCCGTTGCCGGCCAGCCGGACCTTGGCGGCGGAGATGGGCGCGCCGCCTGCGTTGCGCAGCACTCCCTGCCAAACAGGCTGCGCGGCCTGCTGTGGCCACGCTTCTGTCGCCAGAAGAAATGGTGCAGAAAGCGCCAAAACTAAAAATGCCTTGCGGATGCAGCCCACATTGGGGCTTGCAATTTTGCGTTCGCCGCCCAACAGGATGGAGAAATTACATCGATGAATGTCCGGCATTTTGATCACTTTCAGATTCCGCGGAGCATGAAAGTTATTTTAGGCGATCCAGCCGTTCATCAAGACAGCCAACCGAACTTTGGTGTCAGCTTCTACACTAATTGCAGCTTATGATTGGCCGGGAATCGAGCAACGATACTATTGCCGCCGTCTCCACGCCGCCGGGGCGCGGGGGCATCGGGATTGTGCGGCTGAGCGGACCTGATGCGGCGTCGATTGCCGCGCAACTGGTGCGGCTACAGCAGCCGTTGGAGCACTCGCGCGCGCGGCTGGCTGATGTGCTNNNNGCAGCGCACGGCTCGCCGGTGGTGCTGGAACTGCTGCTGAACCGCGCACTGAAGCTGGGCGCGCGGCTGGCTGAGCCGGGCGAGTTTACCGAGCGCGCATTTCTGGCCGGCAAACTGGACCTGACGCAGGCTGAGGCAGTCCGCGACTTGATCGAGGCGCAGACGCTGACCCAGGCCAGGCTCGCCGCAAGCCAGATGGGCGGCGCGCTCAGCCGTCGCGTGGGGCCGGCGAAGCAGTCGCTGGTGGAACTCATTGCGCTTCTCGAAGCCGGCATCGATTTTGCCGAGGACGATGTGGAGCTGACGACGCAAGCCGAGATCGCCAACCGCATCGATGCACTGACGCCGCCGCTGGCCGCGCTGGAAGCGACCTTTGCACGCGGGCGCATCATTCATGACGGGCTGACGCTGGCGATTGTAGGACGGCCCAACGTGGGCAAGAGTTCGCTCTTCAATTGTCTTGTCGAACGCGATCGGGCTATCGTGACCGCAACCCCCGGCACCACGCGCGACACCGTCACCGAGCGGATTTCGCTGGAGGGAATTCCGCTGGAGCTGGTGGATACGGCCGGGTTGCGCGAGGGTTTGCGCGAAGGCCTGGAGGAAGCCGAGCAACTGGGCATCCGCCGAAGCCGCGAGGCATTGGCCGACGCCGCGCTGGTGGTGGTGGTGCTGGATGCGACCGAGCCTCTGAACGACGAGGAGCGACGGTTGCTTGCTGCTGTTGAGGGCCGTCCCGCGCTGGTGGCAGTGAACAAATGCGATCTGATTCGGAATTTATCTGAAACCAACAGGCCGCTGCCTGATTGCGGCGATCTGCCCGCGGTGGCCACCTCCGCGCTCACCGGCGAAGGGATTTCTGAGCTGCGCGGGCGCATTCTCGAGCTGGCCACTGGCGGAGCCGCCGCCGAGCCGGGAATGTTGACCAGCCTGCGCCACCAGCAGGCCATCGCCGCGGCACTGGCGGCACTGGCCGACGCCGCGCAGGCCAACGCCAACGCGATTCCCCACGAGATGATTCTACTGGACCTCTACCGTGCTCTCTGGGCGCTCGATTCACTCACCGGCCAAACCACTCCCGACGATATTCTGAATCTGATTTTTTCGACGTTCTGCATCGG
>PMGP01000131.1 GCA_003156235.1 Acidobacteriaceae bacterium | reverse complement strand
AAAAAGCGCGGAATGGATGGGGCACAGAGCAGTCGGGCGAGGTGCGGCGGGGTTGGTCATGAGGCTGATTCAGGATAAAGCAAGGCGTCGGTGGCGCGCAGCACGTCGGCAGGCTGGATGGTGAGCAGGCCGGACTCCGGCTCTTCGTGGCGGGTGTGGTCGCGGCGGCTTTCCGGGCTGCGCAGGACGATGAAGCGCGAGCCGAAGGGGCCGTTGCGGCTGGGGTCGGTGGGTCCGTAGATGCCCACCACCGGGCGGTCGAGGGCGCAGGCCAGGTGGAGCGGGCCGGTGTCTCCGGCGATGAGCAGAGCAATGCGGCGGGTGATGGCGATGAGTTGGGCGAGCGAGCAGGCGAGTGGAGTGGCCGCGCCGTTGGTTACACGGACGATGAGATCGGCCAACGGCTCCTCACCGGGACCGATGTTGACCAGGACGCGGCAGCCGAGAACGATGAGGCTCTGCGCCACGGCAGCATAACGCTCCGCGGGCCATCGCTTGGCTCCCCAGCCGGCGCCGGGATTGATGAGCACGGTGGTCTTGTTGGTGATGGGAGGCAGGATTTCGTCGGCCCAGGCCTCGGCGGCGGGGTCAACGGGCAGCCAGGGCTCGACGGGCGTGAGTTGATCGCCAGCGATGGCCGAGGCCAGCTCAATGTCCTGCTCGATGACGTGAACGCTTCGAGTGGCCACACGCTCAGAAAAGAGCCAGCGCGCGGCGCGCTCGCGTGGTTCGGCTTCGCCGATCAGACGGCGGCAACCGGCGAGGCGCGCTACCAAAGCCGAGCGGATGGCTCCTTGCAGGTCGATTACGGCGTCATATTTTCCGGAGCGGAGAGCAGAACGCAACGCATTGAATTCATGGAGGGTTTGGAGGCTGAAGGGAGATTTGCGCCACTGTTTCGTGGCGGCAAAATGCAGGCTATCGATGAGAGGCTGGGTGGAGTTCCGCGCGGTTTGGCGCGTCGGGGCCCATTCTGCGGAAAGCAGCGCTCGCCAGCGTGGCTCGACCACCCAGTCGATGACCCAATCGGGATGAGCCTGGCGCAGAGCCGTCACCGCAGGCAGGGCGTGGAGAATGTCGCCCATGGCGCCGAGGCGAACCACCAGCAAGCGAAAGTTGGAATGCGTCTGCAAACTTTGATTTTCTCACAGGGGAGGGTGAGACGGACTGGGCGTAAGCCTTTTCACCAGCCAATCGATAGCGGCGGTTTGGTCCTCAATCTCGATGTGAAGGCGGGCGGCTGCGATAGGCATGGATGCGGGGAAGGCAGAGGCGAGCTTTCCCAGGCGGACGAGGTCTTTTTCGGTGGTGAGGAGAGCTGTGGCTCCGGCAACGCTGGCGAAGGCAATGAGGCGTTCGAGATCGCGGGGGGTGTAGCGATGGTGGTCGGGAAAGGCTGCTCGGACGGCGAGATTCAGGCCGGCGGCTTCAAGACCGGCGAAGAACTGCTCCGGGCGGGCGATGCCGCAGAAGGCGCCGACCGGGCCGTTGACGGCAGGGATTTCCATGGTGCGGCGCAGGCGCCAGATTGGACCTATCCAGCGCGAAGTTTCTGAGTTTCTGTCGATGGGAATGATCTCGCGCAGGTATTGCTCGACTTCGGGTTCGTCGGCTGGAACAGCAAGGACCGTTGCCCGTTGGAAGGCGCGCAGCGGCTCGCGGAGATTGCCGGCCGGAAGCAAGCAATCCGTCAAGTCTTCGTGGTTCAGCAGCAAAATATCGACATCACGGTAGAGCTGGCGATGCTGGAAGCCGTCGTCGAGGAGGTGAACGATGGACTGGTGATTCTGCTCGGAGATTGGTTGCGCATCCTCCTCGGCCAGCAGCCCGGCGTCGTAGCGTTGCGTGGAGACGTAGACCGGAACGCCGGTCACGCGCGCAATCAGCAGCGGCTCGTCGCCGAAGTCCTCAGCGACCCCGTGCTCGTCGACGCGGTCAATCCATTGACTCTGGCGGCCGTAGCCTCGGCTGAGCACATCCACGCGAATACCGCGTTGGAGCAGAGCCCTGGCCAGCGCGATGGTCAGCGGCGTCTTGCCCGAGCCTCCGGTGGAGAGATTGCCGATGCTGACGACGGGATAGCGCAGCCGCCGCGCCGGCGCCGCAAGGAGCCGGAGTTCACGAATAGCGAGCGCCAGCCGGTAGAGCGGAACCAACGGCAGAAGCAGGCGGCGCGCAGAGAAGAGCAGCTTCCTTCGCAAGAATTATCCCTCAGGGGCTAAAGCCCCCATTATTTCATTGTACTTATGTACGGGCTAAAGCCCGTACCCTTCAACTCGTACAGTCCCCGGAAAGTAACAGCTTGAGCGCTTCGACCGAGCGGCCGGTTGCTCCCGCCTGCTGTTCGAAAACCTGCCTGGCTCGCGCGCCCATGACTTTGGCGGCGGCTCGGTCTTGCAACAAGTCAATCAAGGTTGCGGCCAGAGCATCCGTGGTGGAGATGCGGAGGGCCTGATGATCCAGCAAATCCTCTGTAATGGCGCGGAAGTTGGTGAAGTAAGGGCCCATCACGATGGGAATGCCGAACTGAGCCGGCTCCAGCGGGTTGTGTCCTCCGGCGGGAACCAGGCTGCCGCCGACGAAGGCCACTGAGGCGAGCGAGTAGACCGAAGCCAGTTCGCCGATGGTGTCGAGCAGGACGATCTGGCCTGGATTCAATGACTTGATAGAGCTTTCAGGGGTGGAGCTCCAAACCGACCGTTTGACCCAGTGGAAGCCGGATTTCTGCAGTAGCGCAGCCACCGAGGCGAAACGCTCCGGATGGCGAGGCGCAAGGACCATTGCCAGCTTCGGATCGGCCTGGAGCAGGCTCGGCCAGGCTTCGAGAAGCGCGGCCTCTTCGCCGTCGAGCGTACTTCCTGCAACGATGAGACGCAGACCGAGCGACCATTTCTTCAGATGGCGAGTGGTGTCGGCTTCTCCGGCGGCACGCACGTCAAATTTCAGGTTGCCGGTAACCGTGACGCGTTCGGGCAGGCAGCCGAGGGCTATGAGGCGCTCGGCGTCGGTCTGGCTCTGGGCGAGAACCCGGCCGAGGCGGCTGAGGAAAGGCCGCCACAGCCGGCGCAGCCGCCGATAGCGCGGCCAGGAGCGATCGGAGATGCGCGCATTGACGACGGCCACAGGGATTTTGCAGCGGAAGCAGCCGGAGAGCAGATTCGGCCAGAACTCGGTTTCAGCCAGGATCAAGAGGCGCGGCTGGAGAGCATTCAGGTAGGCGCGAACCGCCCATGGCAGGTCGAGCGGGGAATAAAAAACGCGGTTAGAGCCGAAGCGCTCTCGGGCCAGCGCCTGACCGGTGCGGGTGGTGGTGGAGACGGCGATCAAGTAATCCGGCAAGGCGGCATCAAGGGTTTTGACCAGGCGGCTGACGGCCAGGACCTCTCCGACAGAGACGGCATGGACCCAGATGAGGGTACGCTCACGGCCCAATCCGGCAATCTGCTTGCGAAGGCGGGAGGGGACGAATCCCAGGCGTTCCAGCAGCCCTTCGCGGTATTTATGCGTGGTGGCCATGCGGAAGAGCCACCAGGGCGCGCCCACCACCAGAACCACAAGCAAGGCCAAATTGTAAAAAAGCAGAATCATGCGATTCGGGTTATTCTATTCCCAGTCCAATTCTCACATGATACAGGCGGCATCGAATGAAAGAGTCGAGGACAATAATGACTCTGCGGGCTATTTTTCTGTTTGCGCTTTGGCAGGCGCTGCCTGCCGCTGGGGGCAGCAGCCACACTCCGCCTCCGGTGCAGCCGGCCACGTCGTTTGCGGCGGTGGAAGTGCATGAGGATGAGAAGGTGGCTATTGCCGCCGAACCCTACGACACACACGAAAAAGGAGCGATCTTCCACGTCGATTACTTGGGCCATGGCGTGATGCCCATACGGCTCATCGTCACCAACAACAGCAACCGTCCGATCAACCTGACGGAGGCGCGGATTCTTTTCATAACGGCCGCAGGAGCCAAGATCCAGGTTGCCGAACCGGAGGACGTGGAGCGGCTGATGACGCGCAAGGAGCGCGAGGGCGGCCAGATTCCGCTGCCCGGCGCGCTGCCCAACATCAAGCTCAAGCCCGTGGCCGGCATCGGGGAGATCGAAAAGGACTTCGACACCTTCGAGTACCGGGCGCTGGTGGTTGAGCCGCACACCACGCGCGCGGGCTTCTTGTTCTATGACGTTTCCGGGCTAGACCATCCGCTGGAAGGCGCGAAACTGCACCTGCACAAGCTGCGCGACGCCGACGGCAACGAGTTGTTTTATTTTGAGATTCCCTTGGACAAATATCTCAAGTCGAAGTCCAGCCAGATGAATTGATGATATTGCATGTGATATGATCTGGTCGTGCGAATTGTACTCGATACGTCGGTTCTGGTCGCCGCTGTTCGCAGCCCCACAGGTGCGTCGATGGCGCTTCTTAATGAAGCGCTCAGTGGCGGGATAGAAATCTTGATCTCGACCGCATTGGTGCTTGAGTACGAGGCGGTTCTTACTCGTGCAGAACATTTGCGCGCTTCAGAACTAACGCTTGGGGAAGTCGAGAAATTGTTGGATGCGATCTGTCGAATGGCTAGCGAGGTTATTATTCACTGGCAGTGGCGGCCGCAGTTGCTCGATCCGGACGATGAAATGGTGTTGGAAACCGCAATCAATGGCTAGGCGGACTCCATCGTTACGTTCAATAGAGCCGATTTTATCCACGCGACGAGTCAGTTTGATTTGAAAGTGTTCTCGCCAAGAGAGGCGCTTGAAAAGGTGAAACATCCATGAAGCAAAGCAACTTTGCGCTGCGTCTACAGCCGTCCCTGATGGAAGCGTCCCGCAAACTGGCGGAGTCGGAGGGGGTGGCGCTCAACCAATTGTTCAACGTCGCCGTGGCGCAGATGATCGCATCACACGACACCGCAGAATACATAGCTCAAAGAGCCAAGCGCGCGGACGTGCGGGCGACGCTGGCGCTGCTTCGGCGCCCCCGTGCAGGCGAGCCGCCACGCGCAGGAGATGAGTTGCCGGAGTCGTGGAAGCACAGCCGCGCCGCCGGCAGACAGGAGCCGCGAATAAAGGCGGCTACTCGTAGTAAGTAGCCGTGCAGGTGTCCGTCTCCCAGATAGTCACGTGCTTAATGCGGACACGGCTCTGCGTCATGGCGGCGAGCTGCTCGCTGGTCTGGTCGTAGAAGTACTTGGCCAGGTTCTCGGCTGAGGGATTGAGCACAGTGAAGGGCTCAAGGTCGTTGAGCATCTGGTGGTCGATGCGGTCGATGACCGGGCGCAGCAGATTCTTGAGCAGCTTGAAGTCGAGTAGCAGGCCGGCAGGGTCCAGCTCCGCTCCGGCCAGAGTGACGCGGACCTTGTAGTTGTGGCCGTGCGGGTTCTCGCACTTTCCCTTATAGTTGCGGAGGTAGTGTCCGGAGGAGAAACCAGCCTCCACGGTGACTTCAAACATTGGCGTTTGCTCGATTCTGTGCGGGGAAGCGCCCCAACTACTATTTTAGTGCTTTTCCCCGCGTTGCCTGCGCCGAGCCTCTTCGCTGCGGCGGTCCACCTGCTCGAAGAGGTGGCTCAGGACGCCAACGAGCGCCGCAGCCAGGCTTGCCAGCAGCAGAAACAGCGACCCGGTGCGCCAGAGTGAGGAGTTGGGCGGCAGACCGGGCTGAAGGCTCGAAGGCATGAGCGAGATTGCCGCGGAGAGCAGCGCAAAGGCAAGCAGCGTGGCGGCCAGGATGTAGAAGTTGCGGGACATAAATAGCCAAATGAGACAGAATCGATTCTACAGTTCGTTCGCTTGCCCGGATTTAAAAAACTCTTCCACATCCGTAATTGTTGCCGTCATGCGGTAAGGCGGGAGGCTGGCGAGGAAGGTTTGGCCGTAGCGCTGGCGGGTGACGCGGGGATCGAGGAGGACTAATACGCCGCGATCTTCCAGCGAGCGGATGAGGCGGCCGAAGCCTTGCTTGAGGGTGAGGACGGCGGAAGGAACCTGGTAGTCGAAGAATGGTTTGCCGCCGGCTTCTTCAATGGCCTTCATGCGCGCCTGGATGACCGGGTCGCTGGGGACGGCAAATGGCAAGCGGTCGATGATGACGCAGCTCAAGGCTTCGCCCTGCACGTCCACTCCCTGCCAGAAACTTGAGGTGCCGAAGAGGACGGCGTTGGGCGTCGAGCGGAACTGCTCCAGGAGAGCTTTGCGCGGAGCGGTGCCGTGCAGCAGGATGGGAAAGTCGAGCACCGGCAGGAGGCGCTCGTAGAGCGCGTGCATCTGGGCGTAGCTGGTGAAGAGGCAAAAGGCACGGCCCTTGGTGATCTCCAGCACACGTTGGATGCAGCGGGCGGCGGCCTCGGGAAATTCGGGATCGCGGGGGTCGGGCATCTCCGGCGGTAGATAAAGGAGGGCCTGCTCGCCGTAGCGGAAATGAGAAGGCACGACCAACTCGCGCGCTTCGCTGAGTCCGAGGCGCTTGCGGATATGGTTGAAGCTGCCCTGCACGGTGAGCGTGGCCGAGGTGAGAATGACGGTGGGAATCTGATCGAAGACCAACTCGTGAAGAAGCTCGGAGACATCGATGGGCGTGGCTTGCAGAAAAGTAGTGCGCGATTGCGCGTGGAAAGCCGTTTTGCGCCCTGTAGATGAAGACTTGTCGGTTCCTCCGCCGAAGATGCGGCGCTCCATCCAATAGACCATGTTGTTGGCGTTGGATTCAAGCAGGAATTCAAACTCCGAGCGGAGGCGGGTGACACGCTTTTTGAGTCCCGGCGCTTCGTCGATTTCGGTTAGAGCGTCCATCTCCGCTTCAATGCGCTGCAAGGTGACGCGCACGGCGGTGTAGAGGTCGCCGGAGGATTCTAAAAACTGCTCGCGATCGGTGAAGGGCTGGCGTCCGTCTCCGGTCATGGGCAGGCCGGCAAAGAACATGCGCGCGCGGTCGCGGAGTTGCTGGGTGAGGGCGGGCAGGCTCTGTGCGCCCTGCTTGCCGCGCAGCAGTGCGTCGGTGTCGCGGGCCAGTTCTTCAAAGCGGATGTTGCTGACAGACAGGCCGAAGTAACTCGAAGCAACGTCCTCCAGCTCGTGGGCCTCGTCGAAGATTACGGCGGCGGCCTCGGGGAGGATGCCGGCGTCGGGCGCGTTGGCGGCCTCGCGCTTGACGGAGAGGTCGGCGAAAAAAAGATGGTGGTTGACGATGATGATGTCGGACTCGAGAGCCTTGCGGCGCATCTCGGTAATGAAGCAACGGCGGTAGTCGGGGCAGGATGAGCCGAGGCAGGCTTCGGTGCGGGCGTCGAGCTTCGCCCAGAGGGCGCTGGACTCGGGCATTCCGGAGAGCTCGGCGCGGTCGCCGGTTTCAGTGGTCTGCTCCCACTCGGAGATCTGGCG
>PMGP01000457.1 GCA_003156235.1 Acidobacteriaceae bacterium | reverse complement strand
TTCCGGCGAGACGGTGGTTCTGATACTGACAGGGCACACGCTCAAGGATGCCGACTACACCATCGACTTTCATCGCGGAACGCTGCTGAAAAAAGAGGAGATGGAGGGAAGGGAAGCGGAGATTGCCGCTCTGCGGCGCGATGCGGTGGCCGTGGAGGCTACGCCGGCGGCGGTATTGGCCACGCTAAAGGGAAGAGCAGGATGAGCGAGGCTTTGAGCGCGTTTTTCGGAGACGCCAACCCTGCCAGGTTACGGCTGCGCCTGCCGGCCACCTCGGCCAATCTTGGACCCGGCTTCGATGCCGCGGCTGTGGCGCTGGATTTTTATCTGGAGATAGAGGCTCAGCCGGCCGCGGAGTTCTCTATCGACGCGACTGGACGCGACCGGGAGCTTTGTTCGAGGCTTGAGAACAATCTCATCCTGGAGGTTTACAAGAATCTGCTGGAGAGCAACGGGCAGCGGGTGATTCCTTTGGCCATTCAAATGACCAACGAAATTCCGCTGGGAATGGGCTGCGGTTCTTCGGCGGCGGGACGGCTTGCGGGCATCCTTCTTGCGGTGCATTTTGGTCAGTTGGACTGGAGTTCAGAACGGATTCTGGAGGAGGCGGTGGCGCTGGAAGGCCATCCGGACAACGCCGTGGCCTGCTGGCTGGGCGGATTTGTGGCGGCTGCTTGCGAGGGCAGGCGGGTCCATGTGGCTCGCGTCGCGCCGTCGACCGAGTGGCGGGCCATCGTGGTGCTGCCCGCCGAGCCTTTGTCCACCGGCGAGGCCCGTGCAATGTTGCCTGAAACTTACTCCCGCGCCGACGCGGTGGCTAACATTCAGTCTGCTGCGTTGCTGGGGATGGCATTTGCACAGGGGCGCGGTGATCTGCTGCGCATGGCCATGCGAGACCACATTCATCAACCCTACCGCGCAGCACTCTGCCCCTTGCTGCCTCGCTTGCTGCCGCTGGCCGGAGAGCATGGCATTCTGGGCGTGGCTCTGAGCGGCGCAGGGCCGTCGGTTTTGGTTGTCATCAGCAGCGAGGAGAAAGTGCCGGGGGCTGCGGCTGCCATTCACAAGGCGCTGACAGGATCAGCGGAGCCAGAACTCAAGCTGTGCCGGTTTGTGCCGGACGGAGCAAGCCATTCCTTTGAGGCGGCGCTCCTCGGCCTTTGACCACGGGCTTACAGATTTATCCAGCCTGGCTGCTTGCTGCGATCGCAACATTCTATTTTGTACAAATCCGGCCGATATGTTACTTTTTCCCTGTATGTCCTTACTAATATGTAACTTAAGCTGTTACTCAAGATTGCTTGCGTTTCGCCTTTGAAACTCCTAAATTTGCAGCGTGGGCAGTTCTGGGGGAGGGCTGCTCTAGCGCCCGTGATCCTTCTTAGGATCCGGGCGCTTTTATTTTCTCTTCATGCGAAATCTATCTTGTTAACAGCAATTAACAGAGAGCCTTAGCCTTTCAGTTTTTGCAGGTCTCGCAATTCTGTTGAACGGAAACGAGCAGTTTGCGACTTTGCCTCTCTTTGACGCATCTCATGAAGGCCCGGTTGCCGTTACACTGGATGTAGGCAGTGACCGCAAGGAGGATCATGGCAGGTTTGGGAGTTCTTGAAGTAAGCGATGCAACATTCGACCAGGAGGTGCTCCAGAGCGAGCAACCGGTACTGGTGGATTTCTGGGCCGCGTGGTGCGGTCCCTGCAAGGCCATTTCGCCAATTGTGGAGGGCATGGCCGCTACCTATGCCGGCAAGCTGAAGGTGGCCAAGGTGAATGTGGACGAGAACGGCGCAACCCCGTCACGCTACGGCGTTCGCGGGATTCCAGCACTTTTATTTTTCAAAGGCGGCCAAGTGTCTGATCAAATCGTCGGCTATGTGCCCCAGGATGTGATTGACGAGAAGATCAAGAGTCTGCTGGCGTGATNNGTTTCACCGGTACTTGCGCAGCACACCCAGCACCCGGCCCTGAATGGCCACCTGCGCGGCGGGAAGGTAGATGGGATCCATCTCCAGGTTGGACGGTTGCAGCCGCACCCGGCTTCCTTCGGTGAAAAAGCGTTTCAGCGTGGTTTCGGATCCGCGCACCAGCGCCACCACAATCTCACCCTGGCGCGCCGTGCGCGTGCGCTCCACCAGCACGTAATCGCCGCTGATGATGTGCTCGTCGCGCATCGAGTCCCCGCGCACCTCGAGGGCAAAGACATCGCGGTTGCCCACCACGTCATGCAGGGAGATGCTCTCCTCGGTCTCCATCGCCTCGACAGGGTACCCGGCGGCAATGCGCCCGGCAAGCGGCAGCCGGTCGCTGGTGCGGCTCCGCGTTCCCGGCGGCAATACGTCGATGGAGCGGCTGCGATTATGCACGCGGTCCAGCAACCCCTTCTTTTCGAGGTTGGTAATGTGCTTATGCACGGTTGCCAGGCTCTTCAGCCTCATGCCGCGCGCGATCTCTTCAAAGGACGGGGAGTAACCGTTGCGCGCTACAAACGACTCCAGGAAGTCGAGAATCTCTTTTTGCCGACGTGTGACAGCCATGCGCGCATTATAGCGAATAAAAAGCGAACCGTGTCAACTCTTTTTTTCATCTAATTTTTGATCACTGCGCAAACTGGCTTCTGAAGACCGCCTTCACGTGTTCCAAACGCTTGCGCAGCGCCTCCGCCTCCTCCGGCAAACCGAGCTCCTCGGCGTGCCCGATGGCCGCGTAGAAATACTCCTTGGCGTCGCGGTAGCAGTCGTTTGCATCGCGGAAAGAGTGCGCATCGTACATGCCGTCATAGGCCTTTTCCGCCTCTGCTTTGCAGTTCGCCAGGTAGCCTTGTTTGGATTGCTTCTCTTCTTCCGTCATTCCATCTCTCCCAGGTCGAGCCACGCAACGTGGCTCGCATCTCCATCGAATGATCTTAGCGGAAATTAAATCTCCCCGCGCCAATTCGCGCGCCACCATCCTACAACCAAGACTAAAGAAAAACTAGAGAATTGCCGATATGCCTGTGGTATTCCTACCGCGCTTCATCCCTGCGCGGAGAGCGATTCTTCGAGGAACAATGATCTCCATCAAAAAATATCTTGAGCAGACACAAACGGAGCCCGGCGAAGACGGCGAGCCGGAGACACAATCTCTTCTTCCAGTGACCGTTGCCGCCTATCGCTCCTCCCTGTTGGAGATGGGCAACTGCGGTCAGGACGCTTGTCCGGCTCTGGGCAGGGAGTTGAAGCAAGGCCTGGGCAAGCTGGAAGAGAAGCTTACCGCAAAACTTACCTGCGAGTCGGTCAAAGAGACGGAAGCCGGCGTGCGAGAGCACTTGCAGGGCTGGGGACGGCTCACGTCCATGCATTACCAAAAACAGACCGGCGAAATAAAAGAGATATTGCTGATAATGGCTCGCACCGCCGAGTCCGTGGGCCAGCGGGACCAGCGCTGCGCCACTCAAATTACCGACGTCACAACGCGGCTCAACAGCATCGCCAACCTGGAAGACCTGACCGCGATCCGGGAGTCGATCAAGCAGAGCGCCTCGGATTTGAAGACCTCGATAGACCGTATGACCGCCGAAGGCAAGGCGGCAATCGACCAACTCAAGAAGGAAGTGACTACTTATCAAACCCGGCTGGAAGAGGCCGAAGAGATCGCCTCGCGCGACGCGCTTACCGGGCTGCACAGCCGTTTGTCCGCGGAGGGCCAGATTGAGAAAGCCCTTCATGCCGCGGCTCCTTTTTGTGTCGCCATCCTGGACATCAACGAGTTCAAAGGGGTGAATGACAAGCATGGCCATTTGTTCGGAGATGAGGTGCTGAAACAGTTTGCAACCGAACTGCGCTCCGTGTGCCGCTCTACGGACACCATCGGGCGCTGGGGCGGCGATGAGTTCATCCTGCTGCTCCATTGTGGCCTTGCCGAGGCCACCGCGCAGATTGAAAGGTTGCGCAAATGGGTTTGCGGGAACTACACGATACAGGCAAACTCCGTGCCCACAAAGCTGCAAGTGGGCGCTTCGATTGGGCTTGCGGAGCGGCTGGCGGGCGAAACGATGAAGAATCTGATCGCGCGCGCCGACGCTGAGATGTATCACGATAAAGCCATAGCGCGGACGAACAAGAATCAGCGCGCGGGATAGCACGGCCGCTTGTTGAGGTTGTCTAATTGCCAGCAACAAAGCTGGCTGGAGAGGGAATTGGCTCCTCTTCCGGAGGACTGCGCACCCTCGCCATTTCGGGAACCTTCCGGCCTTAGTGCCGTTCCTGGAATCGCCACCCTACCTTTTTTTCTTCCAACCTTGAGTTTTTTCCTAATACGCGGGATGGTTAGGTGAAGCCGTCTGTTAGCGCACGCTAAGCTGGCCGGCCAGAAATCTGAGCAGACAGGCGCAGGGACCAAGAGCGCCGCTCAAAGAGAAAGGTTGCCATGAGGTTATTGATCGCCGAAGACGACAAGGCGCTGGGATTGTTTCTGAGCCGCGGCTTAGAAGTCGACGGGCACCATGTTCACCTGACGTACGATGGAGCCGCCGCAGTGGAGGCATTTCGCCAGGAGATGCCTGACTTGACCATTCTTGATTTGAATATGCCGATCAAAGACGGCGAGCAGGTGCTTGAGGAGATTCGCAGAATGGACGCGGACCTGCCGGTTCTGGTGCTGACCGCGCGCCAGGAGGTGGACACGCGCGTCCGCTGCCTGGACCTTGGGGCCGACGACCTGATGATCAAGCCCTTCAGCCTGCACGAACTGCGGGCTCGCTGCCGGGCTCTGTTGCGCCGCAAGCGAGAGGCGCGCCTGATGTTGCGCGCCGGCGACCTGGAACTGGATCGGCTGGACCACACCGCCCGCCGCGGCGGCATGTCGATCATCCTCACCAATAAGGAGTTTGCCCTGCTCGAACATCTGATGCTCAATCGCGGCCAATGCGTCACGCGGGTGGAGCTGCTGGATTCGGTCTGGAACCTGGAGCCGACGCAGACCACCAACATCGTGGATGTCTACATCAACTACCTGCGCCGCAAGCTCAAGGACCCGCCTCCCGGACAGTTGATCCGCACGGTGCGCGGCCAGGGGTACATGGTGCCGCCGGAGGCCGATCTTGTGCTATCCGGCCTACCGGTGCATTCCGTGCCCGCGATACTGCCGAGCGTAATTGCTCCGGCGGCCGCCGCTTAGGATTTTTCAAGCGCATCAGCTTGATTTAGATCCAACCAACGCAGTTGAGGCTCAGGAGAACAATCATGGTAACCGTTCCCGTTCCCACTCTTCCCCTTATTACCAGCCGCATCCGCCCGCGCACGGCTCTGGTGGCGAGCGCTGATCGCAACTTTCGGCAGCGGCTCTCGGAGACTCTCACTGGCCTGCGCTGGCAGGTGCGGGAGGCAGATGGGGGCGCCCAGGCCTGGGCAGAAGCGGAGGCGGCGCCGCCCGAGGCTGTCATCGTCGATTCATGGCTGCCCGACCTCGACCTGGCCGAGTTTCTCAAGGATTTCCGCGCCTTTTTTCCCGAAGTGGATCTGGTGACGGCCAGCGGCACTATCGCGCAGGAGAGCCCGCGCGGACCCTACCGCCAGGAACTGCTGTATGCTTTGCGCCGCTCGCAGGACAACGACACAGCGATCTGGAACGCGGCCCCGGCGCTCAATACAACGAATCCGCCGCTGGACGCCCAGCACACCAGCCCGTGGCCGATTCCGGCGCTTCCATCCCCGGCCCCGGCGGCATTTCCGCCGCGGAGCGCCTCGCCAGACGGGCTGTTTCCCCACCTTCCTCAAACCATGCCGGCAGAAGCGAAACTGCCCGCGGTCATCGCCGAACCCGCATCCAGTGAGCGGTTGCCGGAAATGATTGGCTACGCTCCCTGTATGCTCGAGGTCAGCCGCCGCGTTCGCCTGGTGGCCCCGCGTTCTACCCCAGTGCTGATCGAAGGACCCACCGGCACGGGAAAAGAGCTGGTGGCCGAGGCCCTGCATCGCCTCTCGACGCGCAGCCGCAAGCCGTTTGTCGCCATTAACTGCGCGGCTATTCCCGAAGCGCTGCTGGAAGCCGAGCTCTTCGGCCACACCCGCGGCGCATTTACCGGCGCGGTGCAGGGGCGCGTAGGGCGGATTGAGGCCGCTGACGGGGGTACGCTATTTCTGGACGAGATCGGGGAGATGCCGCTGGCCCTGCAATCCAAGCTGCTGCGCTTTGTGGAGTGCGGCGAACTGCAGCGGGTAGGCGATAATGAGACCCTGAAGGTGGACGTGCGCATCGTGGCTTCCACGCACCAGCCGCTGGCCCTGCAGACCCAGACCGGCGGCTTCCGCGCCGACCTCTACTACCGGCTGGCCGTCTTCCTCATCCGCACTCCTAAGCTGAGCGAGCATATCGAGGATCTGCCTCTGCTGGTCAATCATTTTCTGGCGCGGATGGGCCGCGAGGCCCCGGTCAAGCGGATCGACCTGGGAGCGATGGCCAAGCTCACCGCCCATGACTGGCCGGGCAACGTCCGCGAGTTGGAACACGTGCTGGAGCGGGCCGCCATTCTGGCAGGCGACGAATCCGTCGTGACCGCGAAAGAAATCGATTTCGGGCTGCTGATCAATTAGGAACAACGGAATCTCCTGGCGTTTAGCTAACATCTAATTGCTAAGAGCATTTCGTTAGGAAGGAAGGTGACTCTAATCCATGCCCGACAACATCATTTTCGCCATAGGCGCGCTGAGCGGCATCTTCGCCACACTCACCACCTGGGCGTACATCGAAAAACGGAGGGAAGACCAACCATGGACCGAGAGAAAGTTTACCCGGGAATCGAACGATGCTGCCGCTTCAGAGACATCCAGCTCGGCCAGCTTATGCTCGTAGCCCGCAGCGCATCGACAGCCTGCGCAACGAAGCCGCCAAAGGAGGGTAGGTAGATGCAGGTCGAGAGCCAGCTCAGCGACCAGATTGCCCGCTATCTGGATTTGGCCGTCAGCGAGACCAAGCTGACCGCGGCCAATATGGCCAACATCGACACTCCCGGCTACAAGGCCGTGGGGATGGACTTCGAGGCCGAGATGCGGGAGGCGATGACCGGAGTGGAGAAGGGGCGCGCGGCCCGTCCGGTGCACATCAAGGCCGTGGACGGGCTGATTGCGCGGCCCGACGGAAACAATGTCTCCATGGACCGCGAGGGACTGAACCTGGCTGAGGCGCAGTTAAGATTCCGTACCGGCGTGGCGCTGCTCCGCCAGGAGTACCAGCGCATCTTGGACGCCATCCATTCCGATAGCAAGTAAGTGGAGATCAACGTGCAGGGATTCATCTGAAGATTACGCGGCAGATTGTTGTTGCGTGAGAAGGAAACCCAGATGAACCTCTTTGCAATGATGGAGACCTCGGGCACCGCCATGCAGGCCGAGCGGATGCGCGCCGAGGTGGTGGCAGCCAACATGGCCAACGCGGAGACCACGCGCACCGCTACCGGAGGCGCGTACCACCGCCAGCACGTCGTCTTTGCCGCCAATGCCGGCGATCCGGCATTTATGAACAGCTTCAACGCAGCTTCAGGGGCTCCGGGGACGAGCGCCTCGGCAAGCCTTGCCACGGCGGCGCTGCCTGATTTTCCAGCGCCTTTGCTTCCTCTAAATCCAAGTGGCTCGGGACAAACAATTCCGGGCGTGCATATTGCTGCTGTGGTTGAAGATACCTCGCCCCCGCTCAAACGCTATGACCCCGGACACCCGGATGCCGGGCCGGACGGATATGTCTCATATCCGGACATTAATCCCCTCACAGAGATGGTGGACTTAATGGGGGCGACACGTGCTTATGGTCTTAATAGCTCAGCCGTACAAGCCGAAAAGGGCATGATCGCGTCCGCATTGGAGATTGCCAAGTCGTAATCGCCGTGCATTGTGATGCAGCCCATGCGATTGCAGACACATGAAGGACTTCATACAAACGGCTGCAGCAGGGAGAAGCTATGATACCCGCAATCAGTTCCATGACCTCCGCTACACAAGCCTTGCAAGGGCTTTCTGGCGCTGGCGCTGGAAATGCCGCATCTTTGACCGGTAGTTCCAGCGCTCAGCCCACCCCGTTTTCCGACTTGTTGACCGATGCGGTTGGCCAGGTGGACCAGCTGGAAGCCCAGGCGCATACAGCCGTGGCCGGATTGATGACCGGCTCAGGCGTGGATGTGCATCAGGCGATGATAGCCACTCAGAAGGCGAGCATGTCCTTTGAGCTGGCGCTGGCCGTGCGCAACAAGGCAGTTCAAGCCTACCAACAGGTCCTCGGAATGCAGTTTTAATAGCAGTTGTCAGTTGTCAGTAATTTGCCACGAGGCGAGGCACTGATCACAAACCACTGTTCACTAACCACTGAGAACGGAGAACATGGCCACCGGAACACAATTGCAGAAAAGCACGCAGACGATACCCGGACAACCCCAGTTGACCGACCGGTTGGCTGGTCTCTGGGGCCGGACACGGGTCGGCTGGGCGCAGATGCATCCGGCGCAGCGCGGGTGGACGATGGTGGTGGCTTTACTGCTGGCGGGGCTGGTTGGAGGCCTGTTCTGGTATGGCATGCGGCCCGATTGGCGTGTCCTCTACGCCAACATGGATACGGATGATGTGCGCTCCACCGGCCAGGTTCTGGCCACGGCGCAGATTCCCTTTCAGCCCACCACGGATGGAGCGGGAATTATGGTGCCGGCGGCGCAATTGGACAAGGCGCGTCTGGTGACCGCGGCCAAAGGCATGAAGAGCGGGCGGCTGGGCTTTGAGCTCTTCGACAAGCCCAACTGGGTAGGATCGGAGTTCGACGAGCAGGTCAACTATCAGCGGGCGCTGGAAGGCGAACTGGAACACACCGTTGGAACCCTGTCGGACATTCAATCGGCGCGAGTACACCTGGTGCTGCCGCACGACTCGCTCTTTCGCGATTCTGAGCGGCCGGCTAAGGCCTCGGTGGTGCTCAAGCTGCGCCATCGCACATTGGCCGACGGAGAGCCGGAGGCGATTCGCAACCTGGTCTCCTCGGCGGTGGACGGGCTTACGCCGGAGCATGTGGCGCTGGTGGATGCCGCCGGCAACCTGCAGCTCGGTCCCAAGACGGCCGACGCCATGCATTTGAGCGCCGAGCAGGCTCTGGAAGAGAAGCTGATCACTACCCTGGAGCCGGTGACCGGCGCGGGCAATGTGCGCGTCTCGGTGACCCTGGACTATGATCCAACAGCCACTGAGGAAACCAAGGAGAGTTACGACCCGGACCAGACGGTGACGTTGTCCATGCAGCGCACCGAGCAGAGCGCTGGCGCACAGCCAGTGGCTGCCGGCGTTCCCGGCGTTGCCTCCAATGCGCCTAACTCTCAGGCTTTGCCGGTCTACCCGGCGCAGAGCTCAGCGCCGCAAACCGCCAAGAGCGAGGCGGGAACCTACGCCGCCACCAAAACCTTGCGGCACGTGATCGAAGGCCCGGGAAGAGTGAGGCGGATGACGGCGGCCATCGTGGTCAATGACCGTCTGGCCCAGCTTGCGACCAAAGACAAGGCGGCGCAATGGCAGCCCCGCTCGCCCGAGGAGTTGCTCAACCTGACGGCGCTGGCGCAGGCCGCGGTGGGTTTTGACGCGACGCGCGGCGACCTGCTCGAAGTGAAGGATCTGGCTTTTGAAGATAACCGTATGCAGCCGACGGTCACGGTGCCGGGCCAGATTCTGGCCACCGCCGAAGGCAAGCCGGTTTTAGTGAAGTATGCGGCCCTTTTGACGGGCCTGCTGGTGGTGGTGGCTTTCGGGGTTCGCCCCGCCCTGCGCCACGCCCGGTTTGCGCCGGGTCCGTCAGCCAAGGCAGCGCTCAGGGAGTTGCCGGGCCGTGCCGAAGCTGCGGAACCGCGCATCTTGAGGACGCCCGAGCCGGTCGAGGTGGACCCGGAACGGCTCAGGTCACAGGAGATCTTCGAGCAGGTGACCGGCCACCTCAAGCGCGAGCCTACGCAAAGCTCACGGCTGCTCCAGAGCTGGATTCACTCCGATTGATGGGAAAAGGCAAGTAAGACGCAATCACGCATAAAGGAATAGTGAAAGGACCGGGGTCTTGGCCGATCAGAACCAAAACGCGAACATGAGCGGGGTGCGCAAGGCAGCTGTTTTATTGGTGGCCGTGGGCGAGGATTTGGCCAAGGAGGTTCTGCGCGCACTGCCGGAGGCGGACGTGCAGCAGCTCACCGAAGAGTTGGCCGAACTGCGCGGCATCACGCCGGAGATTTCTGCCGGGATCGTGGAGGAGTTCTGGGGGCTTCTGGATACCCATAACATCATAACCCACGGCGGGTTGGACTACGCCAGCCGGTTGCTGAAAGCGACCTTCGGCGAGGCGCGCGCCGACGACATGCTGATGCTGATGCGCCGCTCTCAGGAAGAAGCCCATGGCAATCTGGCCAAGCTGCAGCGCACCGATCCACAGCAGTTGGGCAAGCTGCTCGACAGTGAGCATCCGCAGACCATCGCGCTGGTGCTGGCCCACCTGGATCCCAAGCGCGCCTCGATGGTACTGGACAATCTGAGCGAGGACCATAAGGTGCTGTCCATCCAGCGGCTGGCCGAAATGCGCCAGTTTTCTCCGGAGATGGCGCAGAAGGTGGCGCACATTCTGCACCGCCGGCTGGAAAACGTGGGCGACACGGGGCGCAAGAGCTACTCCGGATTCAAGGCGGTGGCCGACCTGCTGAACCGGCTCAACGCAGAGGAATCGAAGAAAATACTCGAAACCATTGAGGAGGGCCAGCCGGAGCTGGCTCTGTCCATTCGCAACCTCATGTTCACCTTTGAAGATCTGGTGACGGTGCCGCCAACCACCATCCGCGAGATCGTCTCCGGCGTCGACAAGCGGCAACTGGCGCTCGCCCTGCGCGGCGCCAAGGAAGAGCTGCGCGCGCAGATCTTCAAATCCATGAGTTCGCGAGCCGTGGAGATGCTGAAGGAAGACATGGAGGTGCTGGGCCCAGTGCGCTCCCGCGAGGTGGCGCAAGCGCAGCAGGAGATTCTCAACCTGGCGCGGCGCCTGGAGGCGGAGGGCAAGGTGGTTCTCAAGCTGGAGACCGGCGACGAGATGCTGGCGTAACAGAGGTCAGAGATCAGAGATCAGTTTTCAGTTATTTGCGGCGCATCAGGCCCTGACCCCTGATCTCTGATCTCTGACCCCTGAGGAGGGCAATTCTTGCAACAGGCGGAAACGGCAACGAGTAAAAGCGCTTCCGGGCGCATCGAGACCTTCGAGTACCCGGCCGGCCCCGATGCGTCTTGTTTGCCGGAATGGAATGGATGGGAGAATGCCGAGGATGCCGCGCCCAGGTCTCCGGCAGCGCCGGTCAGGGACGCCGCATCGGGAGCCGTCGAAACCCGGCTGCGCGCCGAGTTCGAGGCTCGCCTGGCCGAAGAGAAGCGCCGCGCCTTGGAGGCGGGCCGAGAGCAGGGCCGCCAGGAGGGCCACAAGGCAGAGCGCGAGGCGCAGAGCGGCTCCCATGCGGCAACCCAGCGCGAGCGTGTACAACAGGCCGCCGGGCTTATGGAGAGTTTTACTCAGGAGAGGGACCACTTCCTGCAGAAAGTGGAGCACGAGGTAGTGAAGCTGGCGCTGGCTATCGCGGCGCGCATTCTACGCCGCGAGGCGCAGATGGACCCGCTGCTGTTGACCGGCGCGGTGAGAGTTGCGCTGGGACAGCTCTCCCAATCGACTCAGGTGCGATTGCGCGTGCCCCTTGCCGAACTCGATTTGTGGTCCGAAGCCATCGCCCTGCTACCCAACCTGGCCTTGAAACCTGCCGTGATTGCCGGCGAAGGAATGCGGCTGGGCGACTGCGTGATCGAAACCGAGCTGGGTTCGGTGGACCTGGGAATTCGCGCGCAGTTGGGAGAGATTGAGCGGGGCTTCTTTGACCGCGCTGGCGGCTCGAGAGCCGTCAGTTCCTCTGCTGACACCCAATCCAGCGGTGCCAATTTGGCCGGCGCTGATACCGGCGCCAAACAGGAGGGCCGCGCATGACGCGGGTGCTGGAGCGTTACTTCAGCCGTCTGGAGCGCGGCCAGCCATGGCGCTGGCGCGGGCATGTGCTCGAGTCGGTGGGGCAGACGATCGAGTCATCGGGTCCGCTGGCCTCGGTGGGCGAGTGCTGTGAGATTTACGACCAGTCCGGCCGTGGGCATCTAGCTGAGGTGATTGGCTTTCGCGGCTCCAATGTGCTGTCAATGCCGGTCGAAAGCACCGAGGGAATCCGCTACGGGAATACGGTGGAGGCATTGGGTGTGAGCCCCAAAATTGAAGTTGGGCCTGCGCTGATGGGCAGAGTGCTGAATGCGCTGGGCGAGCCGATCGATGATGGCCCAATGCCGGCCGTCTCGCTGGCTCTACCGCTGGACGGGGTGGTGCGGCGGCCGATGGACCGGGTGCCGATTAAAACTCCGCTGGGCACGGGAATTCGCGTTCTTGATGCACTGTTGACGGTGGGCCGGGGGCAGCGGGTGGGCATCTTCGGCGGCTCGGGTGTGGGCAAGAGCACACTGATCGGCATGATGACCCGCAACACCGAGGCGGATGTGACGGTGGTGGGCCTGGTAGGCGAACGGGGCCGCGAGGTGGTCGAGTTTCTGGATGATGCGCTGGGCGTGGAGGGCCGTGCCCGCTCGGTAGTGGTGGTTTCGACTTCGGATCAGTCGCCGTTGATGCGTATGAGAGCGGCCTTATCCGCCACCACGATTGCCGAGTATTTTGCCGCTCAGGGCAAGCACGTGCTGCTGGTGCTGGACTCGCTGACCCGCTTCGCCATGGCCGCGCGAGAGATTGGTCTGGCCGCCGGAGAGCCGCCCACCAATAAAGGGTACACGCCTTCGGTTTTCAGCCGCCTGGCCAAGCTGGTGGAACGCACCGGACAGTTTAACGTCGGCTCGATTACCGCCTTTTATACCGTGCTGATGGAGGGCGATGATCAGCAGGATCCGATCGTGGATGCCGTCCGGTCGCTGCTCGACGGCCACATAGTGCTTTCGCGCGTGCTGGCTGCCGAAGGCTGGTACCCGCCGATTGATCTATTGGATTCGATCAGCCGTCTGATGCCGGCCGTTACGCAGCCCGCGCATCGTGAACACGCGGCGCTGCTGCGCAAGATGCTGGCCGTTTACGCGCGCAGCGAGGATTTGGTGCGCATCGGGGCCTACAAGCCAGGTTCAGACCCCGATCTGGACCGCGCGCTACGAGCTCGTGGCGCGATGCGCGCCTTCATGACCCAGGATTCACACGAACAGGTCCACTTTGCCGACTGTGTGAACCGGCTTGCGCAGTTGGCCGCGGAGGTGTGAGAAATGGCTGTTTCGCGTGCGTTGCGCCGCTTGTTGCGCATTCGGGAGCTCGAGGAGGAGCAGGGCCGGCTGGCTCTGGAGTCCGCGCTCGGTGAACTTCACCGCCTGGAGCACGCGCTAGTGGCCACCATCGAGCGGAAGCACCGCGGCCGGAGTCTGGTTCTGTCCACTGCCAATACCGGCCAGTTGACGGACCGGCTTGCCGGCCTTGAAGAGACCCGCTCGGCAGGCCTCCATGCCGCCGCGCTCGAGCCCAGAATTGATGGGATGGGAATAGAGGTCGCGGGTCGGCGTAAGGAATTTCTCTTGAAGAGGGTGGAACGCCGCCAGGCAGGGACCCTGATCGCGGAGACCGAGGCGCAGGAGGCCATCGAGGATGGACGGCGAGGCCAGCAGTCTCTCGACGACTGGTACAGCTCCCGGTTGTATCGGGTTGGGAACAGTGAAGGGGCCGATGCTGAACCAGCCGTCTCTACTGCGCGAGGATTTGCAGCTCAAACAAATGCCGTATCCCCACCTGCCGCTGAAAAAGAGAAGTGCGCCTGAGAAATAACTTTAGTGAAAATTCACATTGAAGGGATTGGCCTTCCTGAATTGGAATCAGCGGTTCCATTCCTGACAATGCTCTAACCTTCCATGTGAGCAATATGGCACACTGTCTGCTCTATCTATGACATGATCGTTGCCGCAGCCATCGAGATTGGATCCAATGCAACACCAGCGCCAGGTCTGGGCAAGACGCAAGGCGCAGGGCACGGCGCTGAGCGGGCCGATGCAGCCTCTTACGGGCTACTGTCTTCTACGGTTTCCGCGGCGACGAGCTTTCGCGCTAACTGGCAATCGCTGCTGGCCTCGCTGGGCTCAAGTATGGATAACTTCAGCGAGGCAGACGAGAATCAGGGAACTGCTTCCTCAATGCCAGCGTCCGGGCAGGCTTCAGATAAAACCTCCGTTTCAACCTTGGCTACTGGCATCCTATCGCGTCAAGTGTGGGGGACAGAGAAGGGAAGCGTTGAGGCGGGCGTAGTAGCGAAAATGCCTTTTGCTGGCGGTCAGACTGAAGTCTTGGCAGCCGAACCAGCTTCCGTAGTTGCAAAGCCAGCCTCGGCCAGAACAGAGGAGAAAAAGACGGCTACGGAGCCGGAAACAGAATCTGCCCGCAACTCGCGCCCAGCCCGGTCCATCAACGCCACCAAGCCGGATGCTGTTTCAGCAGCACCTTTGCCGGGATTGGTTCCGGCGGCAACTGCGAGTCTTTCACAGACTGCGCCGGTGGCTGTTTTCGTCAACTTGGCTACAAACAGCATGGGCGAGCGGGCGCAAATGGTACAGACGGAGAATTCCGCCGCTCTGTTGACGCACCAGCCAGACACTTTTGCTTCGGCTTCATTGAGTGCGCAACCGCCGGAAAGGAATGCTTCCGGAAAAATTGCCGCAGCGGTAAATGCCGGAGCGCGGCAAACCGCGGAAGGCTCTGAAACGTCGGCGAATCCAGGGAAAGCCTCACCTATTCCAAGCCCGAGCGGCTCAACTGGCGAGACTCTTGATGAAACAGTTGCATACAATGACGCAACGCTGGCGACAAGCCAAGCCCCGTCTCCGTCGCCCTTACCGATCCAGCATTCAATTCAAGCGCAAATTGCAAGCCCAAGCCTGACTCAAAGCACAGCGCTAAACACGAATCCGGCGGATACGCTGGTGACAAACCAGGCCTCGTCTCCCTCGCATGTTTTCAATCCATCCCAGACTCCATCGTTGGTACAGAACCAGGAACAGGGTTCTACACAATCGATAAACCAGATTGTGAACGTGCCTGCGGCTCCGATGCATGGCGATAACTCGAATCCCTTGTCGACGCCTGCCGCTGCCGCTGCCCAATCCAGCTCGCTTGCAGCTCAATCCCAAGTTCTGAGTAATCCAACCTCAGCCAGTAACAGAAAGGCTTCAACGCCCGAAACCGTGCGATCTGCGCACGGAGACAGCAGTGTTGATTCGGTTCAGCATGCAAGCCAACAACTCGCAGGACATGCATCCGTTACGGCCGTCGATGCTTCCACAATGGCGCACGCATTAGCCGGAGCGGGCGGTACTGCTAGCTTGGCCGGTGAACGAACTGGAGCATCGAGCGTTACGGCAAGCGGGCCAGATTCCCGCGAAGCCTTTGCAACACTCGACACAGCGGGTTCGCCGGGAGCCACTACCTGGATTCATGCCGGAGCGCAGCGCGCAGAGGCAGGTTATCAGGACCCGGTCCTGGGCTGGGTGAGCGTCCGGGCGGATTTGAGCGGGGGTGGAGTTCATGCCCAACTGGTGCCTGGATCAGCAGATGCTGCCCAGGTACTGGGTAGTCATCTTACGGGCTTGAACACCTATCTATCCGAACATCACACGCCGGTCGAAACTCTTACGCTGACAGCGCCCGAGGGCGGGTGGTCAGGGTTGGGCAGCGGCCAAGGCGCGGGAGATGGAACGCAGCAGGGCGCAGGGCAGCAGACCGGGCAGGGGATGTCACAGAACGCCGACGCAAGCTCTCCATCCGGCCCTAATCCAGAAGCCGTAGTTCAGTCACCGGCTGTATCGGCAGAGTTGCCGGCATATATGGACGGAAGCTCGCAGGCAGCAAGTATGGGGGGCTCCCGCATTTCAGTAATGGCATGAGCCTGACATCAGACTCATAACACCGACAAGGCGGCGGGCAAGAGTCCGCGAAACCAGGGCACAGAGGAACACAAATCGCAACAGAGAAGCAGCGGGAGGCAACATGGCAGCATTAGCAGGAATTTTGAATCACCACGCAACGGCGGCGCAGGCTCTTACAGGCACAACCGCAAACCCCATGGCGGCAGCGGCCAGCAGCCCTAGCGCCACGGCAAATGCGACCAGCAGTTCAAGCAGCACCAGCAGTTCAGCGTCCACCATTTCGGCCAATGACTTTTTGACATTGTTGGTCACCGAGATGAAGAACCAGGATCCAACCGCGGACACCGACCCGAACGAGTACATCAACCAGCTGGTGAATGTAAACAGCCTGGAGCAATTGATCTCGATCAATCAGACGCTATCGACCGATCTGGGCAGCACCACCGCCAGTGCGAGCGGAGCTGCAACCACTGGCGCATCCACTTCCGCCGTCTCAAGCCTGACCGGCGCGGGCGCAAGCTCTCAGGCTCAACCGGCCTCGTCCGGAGCCGCGACAAGCCTTCCCGGCGCCCTGAACGCGGCGGCGGCCAAGCTGGCTCCCGGCAATCTCGGTGTTCCCGCAACCAACTCCGCGGCTCAGAGCGTGGCTCAGTCCCTGAGCGGACGGCATCACACCTAGCAGTAAAGATTTCCGGGCTGAAAACAGCCCGGCATAGTCCGTTTACCCGCCGGCCTCATGGCCCGCGTCAACTTCAGATGCAGTGAGAGGAGATTCACCATGCCTAGTTTTTACATTCCACTCAGCGGTCTCAACGCCGATTCCACGGCGCTGAACACCATCGCCAATAATCTTTCCAACATGAACACCACCGGCTTCAAAGGGCAGACGACCAACTTCAGTGACCTGTTTTACCAACAGGTGGGCACAACCGGATCGGGGGATGAAATTCAGGCAGGAACGGGCGTGCAAGTGGCCTCGAACAGCACTGATTTTACGGGCGGCTCGATCGCCTCAACCGGCGTTTCGACCGATGCCGCGATCGATGGTACAGGCTTCTTTGTTTTGGACAATAGTGGAAGCCAACTGTACTCGCGCGACGGCAACTTTCAGGTGAGTTCAAATGGTACGCTGGAGTCCACCTCAGGCCATGCGGTCATGGGATATTCCGCGACCAACGGCGTGGTTAATACCAGCGGCGCGTTGAGCGATATTGTGGTTCCGACCGGACAGGTGATGCAGCCTTCGGCAACGACAACCTTCAGCATGACGCAAAATCTGAACTCCGCAGGCACTACTGCATCAGGCCCGGTAACTGTCTTTGACTCGCTGGGCAATAGTTATGCCGCCACTGTGAATTACACAAAAACTGGAAATAATATCTGGTCCTACAACATCACGATGCCCGACAAACTGACGGCCACTGCAACCAATGTGGGGGCGGTCTCAACAAACAACTATAACTTTGGGGCGAGCGGCGGCACGCTGGGCACCGTCGATCCGGGAACCAACCTGACGATTAACGCGCCCGCCACGGCAGGAGGCACGGCAACCACCGCGCTGCCGACATTCACTGGCTCACCTGAGACGGTTGCCGATTATGTGACAGACCTGAATACCGCACTGGGAGCGGCCGGCATCACTGTTGGCGCCGGGGGCGTGACGGTTACTTCAAACGCTGCCGGAGTATTGACCATCTCCGGAGCCAACATCTCCACCAGCGGAAGCGTGATCCAGGATCCAGTAGGCGCCAACACCACCGGATCGCTGACCTTCAATTCCAGCGGCAACCTGGTCAACCCTGCTGGAAATGTGAGCGGAATCTCATTTGCTGGACTCTCCGACGGAGCTGCGACGATGAACATGACCTGGGACTTGTTTGGAAGCGCCGGCACGGGGAACATCAACCAGACCGCGGCCGCCAACTCGACCACGTCCGCCATCCAGAACGGGTACACAAGCGGCGAGTATCAGAGCTTCACGATCGGCTCCGATGGCACCGTGGCGGCAACCTACTCGAATGGCAAGACCCAGGATGTGGGCCAGTTGGCAATTGCCACGGTAAACAACCAACAGGGACTGGTCGACGTGGGATCAACCGCATATGAGACGAGCAACGCTTCGGGACCAGCTTCAGTGGGCGTGGCTGGCTCTGGCGGACGCGGCACACTCGAAGGGAGTTCTCTGGAGGCCTCGAACGTCAACATCTCCTCCGAGTTCTCCGACCTGATTGTCGCGCAACGCGCCTTCGAGGCCAACTCCAAGGCTGTAACCACCTTTGACACCGTAACCCAGGAAACCATCAACATGATTCACTAAGCACGACGCGGGGCGGTCTTCGGGCCGCCCCGCAAAATAATTAGAAGCTGTTTCATAACCGAATACTCACCGTCTTTGAGCTTTCCGTCAGGGGCTAAAGCCCGCGGTTTTTCTGCTCCGTCAGCGGCACGGCTAAAGCCGTGCCCTTTCAAAACATCGACTTAATCACCTTTG
>PMGP01000270.1 GCA_003156235.1 Acidobacteriaceae bacterium | reverse complement strand
TCATGTCGATCGACATTCCCCAAGCATTGTCCTTGTACTCCCAGTTCGGGAAGAGCGTGTTGCTCTTGTCGGTCGCTGGGTGCGTCTCGCCCTCGTTGGCAAATCCCGGATCAGCCTTGTACTCCTCCAGCGTCGCATAGCGGATAATCCCGCGCTCGTTGATCGCCTCATCCGCTTCCAGCGAGTTATTGCCGTTGCCCTGCCCGCCAAAGAGCTTCGGACGATGGTCCTGGAAGTGGCTCTTGGTCACCGCCACGCCCCACTTGCCTGGAACCTTCTTCATTGAACCCACAGCGTAAAACGGCGCATCCGATGTGCGAATCAGATAAGCATTAAATCCCGCGCCCGAGCCCACGCGACCCGCAAACGAGCGCCCATAGCCTAAGTGGACTGTAACCGAGTTATCCGGATGCCCCGGCGCAACAATCACCGGCGCATTCACTTTTCGTCCATTCACGGATAACTCAACAATGTCGTCTTCTTCCAGACCGTACTTAGTCAGCGTAGCGCCAGAGACAATCGCCGCATTATCCCAGCTAAGATTCGTCACTGGCTTGGGCAGCTCCTGCAGCCAACCCACATTCGACCACCGCCCGTCATACACATTCGGGTCTGGCCGGAAGATAATCTCCAGCGACTCCTTCGAAGAAGGCGTAGGAATTATGAATTGAGGAAGACTTAGTTTGGTAGTCCCTCCAAGCGATTCAAAGGCCGTGTAGTCAATCCAACCTTGATGCAGCGCCTTACGCCAGCCATGCTCAAAGTCACCCTTGATGACCGGCCTCCACGTTTCGCGCACTGCCTCATAGGGACTCAAGCCCGGCTCATCCAGCAGCGCCTGAAGAAAGTGATGAGCAGACTTTCCGCCATAGAGCGGATCAATCATTGGTTGAATGATTGAAACTGTTTCATCGTAAGCACGAACATCCGACCACGACTCTAAAAAGTGCGTCGAAGGAATGTGCCAATGCGCATTCTGCCCAGTCTCATCCAGATGCGATCCGAGGTGCGCGGTCACCTTCGCCTTCTCAAAGGCCGCAGCAAAATTCAGATCGGCTGGCGCGTTGTAAATCGGATTGGCATTGAGAATCACAAGCCAGTCCACCTTGCCCGCATTTAAATCTGCAACAAGCGATTTCAGATTGGCTATTTGATCCGCTGGCAATGGAATTGCCTGAGCAAATGATAGAAACGCTGTCCTATCATCATTGCCTAGCGCGTTATTGATAGCTAAGGCAAGTGTTGCGACCCACGAGTCATTATGCCCTGGAATCACCACGCTCCGGCTACGGTGAGCCTTCAAATCCTTAACCAGCGCGGCCAGAAACTTCTTCTGCTCGTCCGTCCACGTATGTGCTGGAGCTTCAACTCCACTAACACCAACAGCGTTCGCCAACTCCGCCGCAAATGCCGGAATCTCACTTGCGCGCAATCCAAGGCGGTGCTCGGCCTTCAACCCCGTTGTCGTCGGTGTGCTCTCAATCGCGTAAAGCCGGTTCAGCTTCGTTGGGTCTTTGCGCCGCTCCGCATACTGACGCACTAATTTATGGAAGCCGGGATAGGACGCCCCCGATAGAAAATCAGCATCCAGTGAAACAATCACGTCCGCTTCGGCCAAATCATATTGAACATTCAGCCCACTAGCGAGCGCCGTCCCCGCAATCGCCGGGTCATGCTGCACCAGCGTAGCCTTGGGATACTTCGCTTGCACCTCTCGCCACTGCCGCGCCAGCGTCGGTGAAGTAATCGTCTCGCTGAGGAAATAAATCCCAGTCCCGTCCTTGGTCGAGATCACCTTGTTGCGCAATCCAACAATAAACTCCGCCCACTCGCGATTCTCACCGCGATAGGTCACATGCTGCGAGCGGTCCGGATCGTATAAGTCCAGCAGCGTCGCCTGCGTGAAAGGGTCCGACCCACCCTGGTTATAAGGATGCTCCGGGTTTCCGTCGATCTTAATGGGCCGGTACTGATCGCTCTTGACCAGCAGAGGCACAGCGCCGGTAACAAACGGAAACGCCGTGGCAAAGTAATTCGGCTTGCCCAGAATCAAATCTTCCGGCTGCTTGATGTAGGGGTAAATCGGCTCATCGGGCTGCTTGGTGCAACCGGCCAACCCTGCCAGCGCCGCCGACGCGCCCATGAATTTCAGAAAGCCGCGCCGCGAAACCTCATCGCCCCACGCATGAGGCGACGAGGGAAACTCCTTCTCCACCGCCGCCTGAAACTCTGGAGTATTCGCCAGTTCATCCACGGAGCGCCAGTATTTTTTGCCGCGAACGTTCTTCAGCTTCTCGCGCACCACCTCCAGCGTCATCGCCGCCGGCTTGATCGTCGTCACCAGATCGTTCATCTTCTCGCTCATCGGTGGCAGACCTCGCAACTGGACAGTTCGTTGGGCGTGCGAATCTTGTAGTGACCAACGAGGAAGCGCCCCAACTCGTCCTGGCTGGTGAATTTCTCGTACTGAACGTGTAATGGGAGCGCCGCGATAGCCTCCTTGGAATCGGGCCTCTCAAATATCTCTATCTGCGCGAGCGAAGCAACCTCGGTCGATGCTCGCGCTGGCTCCTTCGTCACGCAATTCACGCTCTCCGCCGTAGGTTTTCCTCTCTGCTCATCACCCACCGCGCACCATACCGGCCTGTCCGGCGACGGCTTCTCCCACGCCATGCTGTAAATCTCGCTTGTCGGCCGCAGATTCTTGGCCGGGTTGCGATGGCAATCCAAACACCACTCCATTTGCAGTGTGTTCTCGGCGTACATCAGCGGCATCTGGTCCACGCGCCCGTGGCAACTGGCGCAGCCCACGCCCTTGTGCACGTGAATCTCGTGGCTGAAGTAGACGTAATCGGGCAGGTCGTGAACCTTGATCCACGGCAGCGATTTGCCTGTAGCCCAGCTCTGCCGCACCGGCTCCAGCAGTTGCGCGTTGGTCCAGATCTGCGCGTGGCAGTTGATGCAGGTTTTGGTCGGCGGAATTCCCGCGTAGCTCGATTTCTCCACGCTCACGTGGCAATACTGGCACTGCACTCCCAACCCCTGCACGTGGTGCTTGTGGCTGAAGGGAACCGGCTGGTCCGGGCGCTGACCCTGCCGCGTCACCCAAGGCGAGCGCTGCAACTGGTCCAGCGTCACCCCCAGGGCAATCACGATCAGCCCCGACAATACCAGGCTGGCTCGTGCCAGGGCATTGGAGCTGCGGTCAAAGAGTTGCGCCATGCGTTCTTTCCTTGCCTGGTTTTCTTTTCTTGGATGCGCGCGCCATGCCGGCGGTCACATTTATTGTGTGAAAAAGTCGTTCCTGAAAATCGTCTCCTGAATACCCGCCTGGGAGGCGGACAACCCCAAAGTCTGAACAGGCCGGCCGAATACTGCCTCGCGACAGGAACGGATGCAGCCACAATTCCCAATATAACCCGTTCCGCCCTACCTTTTATTATGCTGAAAAAACAGCTTGCACCTACTACCGTGGGGAAGCCAACAATCCAGTTTTCCTGCCGCCGCTCGCCAAGTTCTGAAATCCATCTGCCAATATAGCAAGATACCATACTAATTTCGGACCGCGCCAGTCCAAATTAACTACCGCCCCATCCCCCTTTCCGGCTCCCGCCTCCCTCCCGGACTCGGTAACTTTCATCGTGACTCGGCTATCGCAGACGCGCTATACTTCCGCGGTTCCCAACTTCAGGAGGAATACCCCATGAAAATGCTTTCCACACTTCTTTTGGCTGTTGCGCTCTTCGCTCTCGCATTCGGATGCGTAGGCTCAGGCTTTGGCCAATCCCGCCTGGAGGCCAAATTCTCCGGACACGCCACCAAGATGACGGTTCTGTATACCGGCAAGCCCATCACCGCCGGCGATAAGCTGAAACTGCTGACGACCGTAGCCGGAAAGCTGCCCCAGGGAACCGGAAAATCGGAAACCGTAACCCTTACGCCGGCCAAGATGTACAAGGCCGGATTCGTCACCGCGCAAGCGCTTTCCATGAATGCGGATTTCGGCATGACCACGCCGGAGATCGAATTTGACTTTGTCAAAAACGGCAACGAGGGCAACAGCTTTCTGGAGTTCTTTATCACCGCCAAGGCGAATACCGCTTACGAACTTGTCTATTCCATCAGTCAAACCTGGACCGCGACGCCCAGCTTTCTTGTCTCTCTCAACGGCCAGAATTCTCAAACCATCACCGGAACCGCCAAGGGGACCATGGAGTTTGCTTATGCCTTCGTCGCCAGCACTTCCGGAAATATGATGATTACCGTTACCAGCCCAAATGCCGGATGGGGATTTAATAGCTGCGAGATTACAGCGACGCCGTTGAACTGATCCCCGCTCCAATGCATGACGGCTCCCAGAGCCTGCCCTGAGCGAAGTCGAATGGGCTTCGATTTTCAGGCCTGGGAGCCATCTCCGCACAATCGTTCCCGCTCATGCATTCGACCGCAGCGCCGCATCGGCCCAATCCACTGCCAGCGCATGGCAGCGCATCACCTGCTCATGGCTCATGCCGCTGGCATGAACAATCGCATCGCACTCCGACCAGTTCCCGTGCTCGTGGCAGACCATCCAATGCAGCAGAATGCCCTCGGGAATCTCCCTGCCCAGCAATGCGTCGCGGGCCGCCTCGCGAAGAGGCAGCAGCCGCACCAGGTCCTCGATGAGAATGCGCAGCATCGCCGGAAAGAGGCTGACCATGCCGATAAGATACTGCTCGCTGGGAGCCAGGCCGCATAAGGGCGCCGCAAGTTCGCAGAATCGCCCGCGCTCGAAGGCCATGCGAAGTATCTCCGCCGGCTGCTCGGTGTTGAAGTCGGTGGCGATGGCCAGCATGGCGATGCGACGGAAGGTTGCCTCGCCCACCAGCATCAGCGCCGACTGGATCGAGGTCACCTCCTGGCGCATGGCGCAGACCGGCGAGTTCACCAGCCGCAGCAGACGATAGGTCAGGCTGGCGTCGCACATCACCAATTGGCTCATGCGTTGCAGGTCGACCGGATCGCTTTGCAGATTCTCCATAATCTCCAGATGCACCAGCCGGTTGCCGGGAATCTTGTGGTTCCGCAGCGGCTCCGGACGGCAGAAATAATACCCTTGAAACAGGTCGAAGCCCTCTTTGCATGCCTGCCCGTATTGTTCCTGCGTCTCTACATTCTGCGCCACCAGGCTGGCCGTGGAGCCACTCAGCCAGCGAAGCAGATTCCCGCGCGCCAGAGCGCTGACTTTGTGGATATCCACCTTGATATAGTCGGCCAAATCGACCAGGGACCTATAATCCGGAATTCCGGTGAAGTCGGCCAGCGCTAGCCGAAAGCCCGACGCCTTCAGTTTGCGGCAGGCGGCCAGCAGGCTCGGCGTGGGTTCCGCGTCGGAGGCCAGTTCCAGGACCGTCATGTGGGGTGGCAAAACCTCAACCCACTCCTCGGTCAGCGAATCCGCCGTGCAATTCACAAAGACCGGCAATCCGCGCGCCAACTCTTCCAGCCCGAAGATCACTGTATTGTCCAGCATGGTGCGCGTCGCAAGGTCGCTGTTAGTGCCAGTGCTCGGCCCGCGCCCATTCCAGAACAGCAGCTCGTAACCCTGCGCTGCGCCATGCTGGTCCAGAATCGGTTGGCGCGCCACATAGCGCAGTTCGCCTGCCTGCTCTTCGGCCGTGCCGGCCACAGTTACCGTTCTGGCGTGCGTCGCCATAGATACCTTCTTTCATCCTGTTTATCGTTGCCCCGGCTTAAAACGTGAGGACTTTTCCACCCAGAAAACAAACTTAAGACTCAAATTGGTGCAATCTGCCCCGAATTGACGCAAACAGGTACAGCTACCAGCCTCTAGCTTCTAGCTTTTAGTTGCTCTGCTGATGGACCGGAGGAATCGCCTGCCTTCAATCGTTTATCGCCTGCTCGCGGATGGGCTAGAGAACCTCTGAATAAGTCGATGTTTTGAAAGGGCACGACTGGTAGGTCAAGGTTTTAACACTGACTGCCGCAAATGCAGCAAAATCAACGCAGGCTTTAGCCCCTGAGGGAATGGTGGACCGCAAAAATGACTTGATCAGAGGTTCCCTAGAGGCTAGAAGCTAGAGGCTAGAAGCTAGAAGCTGGCGTCTAACGGCATGGAACCAACCGCGCCCCGGCTGCGTAGAATGCTCCGTACGGTTTCTTCGAGGAGGCAATCATGTATTGCAGCGGATGTGGTCTGGCTTTAGCGCCCGGACAGGCGGCGTGCCCAAAGTGTGGCCGGTCGGCGATGGCGCCGGTCCCTCCCATGCCCGGCCTCGCATTCCAACTGGAGAGCTTCGCCGGCAAGGTGAGGGCGCTGGGCGTCGTTTGGCTCATCTACGCCGCCGTTGCCCTGGTGACGGGAATCGCCGGCCTGGCTTTCGCCAATGCCTTCTTCTCCGGCCACTTCGCTCCCTGGATGTACGGCCCCTGGGGGCATGGTCCCATGCCGCCGATGGGTCTCGGACCCGTGATCCTGCGCTTTGCCTGGGTCTTTCTCCTGGTGCGCGTCGGACTGGCCGCGTTGGCCGGTTGGGGCCTGCTGGAGCGCACACAGTGGGGACGGATCGTGGCCATCGTAGCGGCCATCCTGTGCCTGCTCAAGTTCCCCTTTGGAACCGCCATGGGCATCTGGACCCTGGTCGTGCTGCTCGGCTACCGCAACTCCACCCTCTACGATCAACTGTAAGGACAGGGTTCATCGTCTACAGCGGCAACCACTCGAACGGAAACATCTTGCCCGCTGCCACGGGATCCAGTTTGACGCCGGCCAGTTCCGCCGCATGCGACAGCACGGGATCGCGGCCAGCGGCGATATCGGCCCCAGTGGGAAGAAGCAGTTCGTCCGGCGTGACTCCCGTTTTCTCCAAGCTCTTGCCGTCGCTCATAATCAGGTTGGCTTCCGTCACGCTGAATCCGTAAAAGATGCGGATGTCCGCTCCCTGGGAATCGCCGATCTCAAGCGCTTCCATGACCTTTCCCGACGTTCTGTCTCCGATCACCGTGCCGCGGTGCTCAAGCTGAACCACGCGAGCCAGCAGCTCTGAAGCCGAGGCACAGCCTGCGTCGACCAGTACTATCAACTTGCCGTCAAAGGGCTTTCCGCCGGGCTTTGAGACCGCCGGCTTCAGATCCTTCCTGCCCATCCGGTCGCCGATCTTGATCTCATGGTCGAACAACATTCCAACTAAATGTTCCAGCATATCGGCCGAGCCGCCGGGATTGCCGCGCAGATCCAGAATCAGCGTCTTGTGCTTGCGGGCGATTGAGATACCCTTCTCGACACCATCGATGCTCAGATCGAATTGCTGTATATTCCAGATCGCGGCATCCCCGGTTTCGACGATCTTCGAGCGGGTCGCGTGATCTACCCCTTCGAGCCGCCGCACATAGTCCCAGAAGTCGTTGCCCTCCGTAAAATCCATCAACCGCTTGGGGACTCCCACTGAAGCGTTCACGACAACGTGGCGCAGCTCGCCCGCCGGCGACAACAGATCGAGCCTCACGGAAGGTTGTGGCGCAAGAACATTCAGGAAATAGGTTAGGTCGAGAAAGTCCCCGCGATCCACCCTGTAGCCATTCAGGCCCACCACCTGGTCGCCGATGTGCAGCTTGGATTCGGCATCGCTATTGGGGCGAATCTGGGTGATGAAGCATGAATTTCCCACCATCGCCAACCGGTATCCATAATCCGTGCGGCTGACGCGATGCGGGGGTACGAAGAAGGTATGCGAGTCCTTGAGTCCATCGAGAAAGGACGCGACAATCCTGAATCCATCACCCACGGTTTGTATACTTGCGAGCTGGGCCGAGTATTCCCGATAGCGGGCATCCCAGTCGAGCCCCTGAAACTTCGGATCGTAGTAGTACTTCTTGACCTCGTCGTGAGCATCGCGCAGAATATTGGAAACCTGAGCCCGCGCGTTGCCGCTCAACTTCGTCTGCTGTTGCGCATGGCAGGCAGACGCCGTAAATTGAGCGCACGCAAGCAAAACTGCAAGAATGGGAGTTCTACATCTGCGTCCCATAGCTGAAGTACCTGCCCGTTCCGAGAGAATATGACTCTCCGCGCCTGAAGTCAGAATGGCATCCAGCATACTCCGGCGGGTGCTCTATGCACAACCCAGGCGCCTCCCCGCCTTTGGTCTACAATCTGTACCATGAGCTTTCCCCAATCGAGGATGCGCCGCCTGCGTCGCAATGAATCCCTCCGCGCCCTGGTGCGCGAGACCGCTGTCACTCCCGGCGACATGATCTATCCTCTCTTTCTCTGCCCCGGCCAAGGCGTCCGCCGCCCGATCAGTTCCATGCCCGGAGTCTTCAACCTTTCCATCGACGAAGCCGTTCGCGAGGCCGAGGAGGCCGCTCAACTCGGCTTGGGCGGCCTGCTGCTCTTCGGCCTGCCCGAATCCAAAGACGAGCAGGGCTCCGGCGCATACGACGACAACGGCATTGTGCAGCAGGGTCTGCGCGCCCTCAAAGCCTCGCCAGCGTCGAAGAAGCTGGTCCTCATCGCCGACGTCTGCCTCTGCGAGTACACCAGCCACGGTCACTGCGGCAAGGTGATCGAAACCACGGACGGCTGGACCGTGGACAACGACCCGTCTCTTGATCTGCTCACCCGCACCGCCGTCAGCCAGGCCAAGGCCGGAGCCGATGTCGTCGCCCCCAGCGACATGATGGACGGCCGCGTCGGGGCCATCCGCCGCGCCCTCGACGCCGCCGGCTGCAAGGACACGCCCATCCTCAGCTACGCCTCCAAGTTCGCCTCCGCCTTCTACGGCCCCTTCCGCGAGGCCGCCGACTCCGCTCCTCAATTCGGCGACCGCCGCTCCTATCAAATGGACGGCGCAAACCTTCGCGAGGCCCTGCGCGAAATCTCGCTCGACCTCGAAGAAGGCGCCGACATGATCCTCATGAAGCCCGCCATGCCCTACCTCGACGT
>PMGP01000462.1 GCA_003156235.1 Acidobacteriaceae bacterium | reverse complement strand
TCCCTTGCCCTAGGGCAAGGGAACCGTCCCGGCCGATAAGCTCTTTCAACCACAGTTGAAAGAGATTGAACTTCTTATAAACCCTACCACCATTTTCCGTCTGGTGCAGCCCCCGCAGCGCAATAATTCTGCTTGCGTTGGAATCCGCATTGTCCCGGTGGCCGCAAGCGACGCACAAAAATACGTCCTGAATCGCCTTTCCTGCCGCGTCCTTCTTGGGGCGATTGGCGCGGTCCCAATGGCCGCACTTCGCACAGGTCTGGGAGGTGCGCGCGGCTGGAATCTTGACCGGGACGGGAAGGCCCTCGCGTTCTGCCTTATAGGTAAGCATCTGCTCTAGCTTGTTGAACTGGCTCTGCTTCAGAAACACATTCATCGTTACGCCCTTGATATCTTCGATGACGATCTGAGAGCGGTACTGTTTGGCGACGGCGACGATTCGATTGGCGTATTCGCCCAAGATTATGTCGGCGCGCTTGCCGCGCAGAGAAAACTTCCGAGAACGCTGCTTTCCAGTCTTCTGAATCCGTTTGATTTGCTCTACATAGCGATGCATCTCTGAGGCAAAAGCCGAGCCTTCCAGGTCGAGATTGGTTTCAAGGAGCTTGCCTTGAAGGTTTATCAGGGTTGCCGCGCCGATCTTCGCAGCGCCCCGGTCGATGCCAAGAAAGGTTTCTGTCTCGACTTTTGTAGGTTGAAACTCGAAGGCAGCGTGGATGTAAAAATCATAGTCTTCGGCGTTGAAGGTGGTGGGCTTGGAGTCCGGGGCTTTGGTCTGTGAATTTGAATATACACGCCGTTTCACCAACAACTTGGCGCTTTGGATGGATCCGTGCGTCAGATACTCACGCTCATGAAACTCGCGGCCCAGTTCAAGCGGCAGAATCAGTCCTGGATATTCCTTCCCCCCAAGCGACTCTTTGGTCTTGCAATCGATAAAGCCGGAATTGAGAAAATTCTTCTGTTTGTAACGATGCTTATCGGCGAAAAGCCGTATAAGCGCATAATATTTCCCGTCGCAGAATGCGAGTAAACAACCGCGCTTAAATTCGGTGTGGGTGAATTCTATAGGATGGGGCAGAGTGCCTTCTAACTTTCTCAACACTTGTCCGGCAGCGCGTGAGATGGCCCAATTGGCATAGATTTTGCTCAACCGTTCGGCGACGCGTGTCTCGCCTTGTTCCATTGCCTTGTCAATCTTTTCTTGATGCTGCGGTTTGATGATGAGCTTGGCCTCTGGGTCCGTAAAATTGCTGTATGCCCTACGAAACTCCTCATCTGTCATTGCAGCGAGGCTAGAGACCGTCGGCGGATTTGATTCGTTCGCGCCCTTATAGACTTTGTTTAGGTGGCTCATCAGCATTGCGGATGCGTCGCCGATGAGATAGTCGCGCACAGTCGAGGCGAGTCCCGTGTTCTTGGGGACTATCGTGCGGACAAGTTTAGCAAGAGTATATTTGTTAGGCCTCAGTTTTTCTTTTTTATCCAGTTCGGAGACTTGCTCTAGCAGATCGGGAATCGCCAGTGTCTTTTCGAGCACGTCCTTCAAGGTCTCGTGATAGCGGGTCATCGCGTACCAGAGCATTGTGCTCTTGTGCCGTGACGGATTGTGGACCTTGAAACGCGCAGTCTTGAACATAGGAGGGAATCTAACAAGCAGTCTATTCCCTGTATGACTCTACATGCAATATATGAACGCGGCTTCGCCGCGTGGGTTGATTTCTGAAATCTTGGGTATGGCGGTATGGCACGGTTAAAACCGTGCCCTTTCAAAGCACGAAAAGCAACCGCAGGTCCTTCGACTTTGCTCAGGATGACAAACGTAAAAAGAAAAACAAAAGCAGGTCTTTCGACTACGCTCAGGATGACAAGCAAGAGTGGGCGGATGACAAGCAAGAGTAGGGCAGCCGGGCGCTATAAACTTGATGTGGACAGAAACAGATTGGCCCAGGAGCGATTCTTATGGAGCGAATTTCGCGTCGGATTTTTATGCGGTGGATGACGGCTGTATTGCTGGCGACGGCGCTGATGCAGATGGGTCATGCGGCGCCGGTGCTGATGATTTCCATTGACGGGCTGAAGCCGGAATACATTACGCAGGCCGATGCGCATGGGATGAAGATTCCTTATCTGCGCACGCTGCTGCGCGAGGGAACGTATGCCGAGGGGGTGGTGGGGATTTGGCCGACGGTGACTTATCCGAGCCACACCACGTTGATTACGGGGGTTTGGCCGGCGGAGCATGGGATTTATAACAACCTGGAATTCGATCCGTTGCAGCATTACTCGGGCGCGTGGAATTGGTATGCACCGCTGATACGGGTTCCGACGCTGTGGACGGCGGCGCGCGAGGGCGGGCTGAGGACGGCGAGCGTGGGATGGCCGGTGAGCGCGGGGGCGACGGATGTGGATTGGCTGATTCCGGAGTACTGGCGGAGCGCCGATCCTTCGGGCGGGTCGGGGACGGCGAATCCCGAAGACCGGCTGCTGATTGCGGCTGTCTCGCGGCCGGCGACGCTGCTGAAGGAGTTGGAGGCGAAGGCGGGCGAGTACATGATGGGCAACGAAACTTCGATTGGCGGCGACGAGGCGAAGACGCGCTATACGATGGAGATTCTGCGGCGGCTGAAGCCGGGGTTCATGACGCTGCACCTGAGTTCGCTGGACGATGCGCAGCACGCGCATGGGCCGTTCAGCGCGGAGGCGGATGCGGACCTGGAGGCGCTGGACGGGATGGTGGAGCGGCTGACCAAGGCGGCGGTTGCGGCTGACCCCGAGGCGGTGGTGGTGGTGGTCTCCGATCATGGATTCATGACCATTACGCATCTGGTTAATCTGTATATTCCGTTTTTGCAGGCGGGATTGGTGGAGGCGACGGTGAATCCGGCGACGAAAATTCCAGTGATTACGGCGTGGAAGGCGGAGCCATGGAGTGCGGGCGGGATGGCGGCGGTGATGCTGAAGGACGCGAACGATCACGCGACCGAGCAGCAGGTGAAGGCGATGCTGGACAAGCTGGAGGCGGACCCGGCAAGCGGCATTGCGCAGGTTCTGGATCGGGAGGCGATGAAGACGCGCGGAGCTTTTCCGGGTGCGGCGTTTCTGGTGGTGCTGAAGCCGGGCTACTATGTGGGCGCGGCTACCAGCGGCGATCTGGTTACGGTGATTCCGGCGGCGAGGGGCTCGCATGGGTTCTCGCCGGAGTACCCGGAGATGCGGGCGTCGTTTTTTGCCGTGGGAGCGGGGATTGCGCGCAACCGCGATCTGGGGTTGGTGGATATGCGGCAGATTGCGCCGACGGTGGCGAAGATTCTGAAGGTGCAACTGCCGACGGCGAAGGAGAAAGCGCTGCACGTGGAGCCGTGAGGCGCGGGAAGGCGCATCGCCGCAGGCTTGGAAGCAGAGCGGCGATGGGTTTGGCTGGGTTACTGCACCGTGAGGGAAATCGTGCCGGTCGCCGTTGCCGTGCCGGAAGTACCGGTTACTGTGATGGTGTAGTTTCCGGGCATGGTACCGGGATAAATTGTACCGCCACCACTTCCACCACAGGCGAGAACGCCGCCCGCGAGGGCTACGAGGAGCGCCAACATTCCGAGTATGGTGCGCCAGCTACGCCGCCGCGCGGGGATGCCGATGAGCAGGATGCAGGCCAGAGTTGCCCCGCTGGCTAAGTACCAAGGGGTACCAGGATGCGCGGGGTAAGACAGAAGGGCTGTCGCTGGCGCTGTGGTGTAGACGGTGAGGGTGGCCGTTCCGGCAGAGGCGCTGGTAATGCTCACCGGGCTGGTGGAGCCGAAGCTCAGTGAGGGCAGATCTTTAGCGCCAGCCGGACTGGATGTGATGACGGCGGTCAGCCCTACGTTGCCGGTGAATCCTCCGCTGGGCGTTACGGTGTTCGTTGAGGCATTTCCTGTGGACGCGCCGGGCGCGACTGTCACGGCTGTTCCGCCGATGGTGAAGGCTGTAGTGGACAGATTGATGGTGTAGGTTGCGGGGGCGACGGA
>PMGP01000194.1:7665-10277 GCA_003156235.1 Acidobacteriaceae bacterium | reverse complement strand
GCAGGCGATGCGACACAGCAGCCCGCGGGCACATCGCCTCCGGCGGCGCAGTAGCCTCCATCAGGAATCTCTGGACTGGGAGGCGAAATGCACTGCTTCCGGCCCAGGATTCAAACGTGGGGAATTGAACTCCATATCCGGCTGCAAAGTTATGCCCGGACTGAAAGTGCTTTGACTTATGAGACGATTTAGTTCGCTTTTGTTCGCAATATTGCTTTTTGCCGGAGTCGTTGCCGCCAGTGCGCAAGCGGTTCCCTCCGCAACAGGCAGGCAGGTTTCGATTACCGCCGGCGGGATGGCCTCGATCTTCCAGCCGGATTTCGAAGGGGATAATTGGACCTGCGGAGACACATGTTCGTCTAACAACCCCGCCTACAATCTCTTTGCAGGAGCCAGCAGCTATAAGCTCTATGGCGTGGGCACGTATGTGGATGTACGGCTGAGGCGCTGGGTGCAGTTCGAGGCCGAAGGCCGCTGGCTGCGCTGGCACCAGTTCGAAGGCGTCAACCAGGACAACTACCTGATCGGCCCCAGGCTTCCTGTGTACCACTTCTGGAAGGCGACCGTATATGGGAAGGTGTTAGGCGGACGTTCGAAGATGAACTACGGCAACTATTGGGGCTATCCCTTAGGCTCCAGCTACTATACCGACATAACATTCGGCGGGGGCGTGGACCTGAAGCTGACCAGGCGGCTCAGCCTCCGGGCCGTTGATGTTGAGTATCACTACTGGCCTAATTGGGCCAGTAATTCCTCACTCTCGCCTTACGGGGCCAGCGTGGGATTGGGATACAAAATATTCTGAGGCGAAGGAGCCTCTTGCAAAATTGTCTTCAGTTAGCTGATATGCGTCAGGGCACGACTTCAGTCGTGCCGCAAATGGCCCATTCCGATTCCGGCTTCAGCCGCTGCGGAATTGCAAACAACTGAAAACAGAGACGCAGGGGCTAAAGCCCAACATCCTCTTGCTGATCTATCGGCACGACTGAAGTCATGCCCTGACGCTTCGTGCAATCTCCATGGAATTTTGCAAGTGGCTCGAAGGAGATGAGCTTTAGTTCAAAACGAATTGGGTCTGGCCAGTAGGAATCATCGCGCTGAAGGCTTTCTGGTCCTCAGCCCACAGCCAGGCCGTGATGGCCTCCCGGATGTTCTCCATGGCTTCTTTTTGGTCCCGGCCCTGCGATACGCATCCTGGAAGAGCAGGACACTCCGCTACGATCCAGCCGTCTTCGGCCTCCTGCAAAACAACGTGAAAAATCATGGATCGACTCCTGTTCTAACTTCCACGTTATGCCGGTGAGGGCGAGCTTTCCGGGAAGCCAGGGCCGCGGCTCTCCGGCTTGAGAACCTCCTGCACGCCACTGCTGCCAGTGTCCGAGGGCGTGGCCAGCTTCGAGAGCATGGGGGGCAGTTGCTTGCCTTCGATGAGCATCCGGACCTCTTCGGCGTCGATGGTCTCGCGCTCCAGCAGCGCCGAGGAGATGCGGTGCATGGCGTCGGCGTTCGTCTCCACAATCCCATGGGCCGTCTGGTAGGCCTCGTCGATCAGGCGGCGCACTTCCAGGTCGATCTGCCGTGCCGTCTCTTCGCTGAAGTCGCGATGCTGGGCAATCTCCCGGCCCAGAAAGATCTGCTCTTCCTTCTTGCCGAAGGTGAGGGGACCGAGGCGGCTCATGCCGTATTCGCAGACCATGCGGCGGGCCAAATCAGTGGCGACCTCAATATCGCTGCCCGCGCCGGTGGACATCTGGTTGAGGAAGATTTCCTCGGCCACGCGTCCGCCGTAGGACATGGCCAGTTTGGCCTCCAGGTATTCCTTGGTATAGTTGTGCCGGTCACCGGGCAAAAAGACGGTGACGCCCAGGGCCATGCCGCGTGGAATGATGGTGACCTTGTGGATGGGGTCGGAGTGCTCGCGGAAGAACGAAACCAGCGCATGGCCGGCTTCGTGGTAGGCGGTGACGCGCTTCTCTTCGTCGGTAAGCAGCATGGACTTGCGCTCCGCGCCCATGAGCACCTTGTCCTTGGCCACCTCGAAGTCATACATAACAACCTGTTTGCGGTTCATGCGCGCGGCGCTCAGGGCGGCCTCATTGACCATGTTGGCCAGGTCGGCGCCGCTGAAGCCGGGCGTTCCGCGAGCCAGCACGTTCAGATTGGTGTCGTCGGAGACGGGTACCTTCTTGACGTGGACGGCGAGGATTTCCTCGCGGCCGCGCACATCGGGCAGGCCAACCACCACGCGGCGATCAAAGCGGCCCGGACGCAGAAGAGCGGGGTCGAGAACGTCGGGGCGGTTAGTGGCGGCCACCAGGATCACGCCGTCGTTGGATTCAAAGCCGTCCATCTCGACGAGGAGTTGATTCAGCGTCTGTTCGCGCTCATCATGCCCGCCGCCGAGGCCAGCGCCGCGATGGCGGCCAACGGCGTCGATTTCGTCGATGANNCGTTCTTCTTGCCCTGTTCGAAGAGGTCGCGGACGCGGCTTGCGCCCACGCCCACAAACATCTCCACAAAATCCGAACCGGAAATGGAGAAGAACGGGACGTTGGCCTCGCCGGCCACGGCTCTTGCCAATAAAGTCTTGCCGGTTCCCGGAGGGCCAACCA
>PMGP01000194.1:2691-7631 GCA_003156235.1 Acidobacteriaceae bacterium | reverse complement strand
GGCGCGCGCGGCTCTTGCCGAATGACATCGCCTTGTTGCCGCCGGCCTGCATCTGACGCATCATCAAAAACCAGAAACCAATAAGCAAAACGATCGGACCTACGCTATACAGAAGTTGCAAAAGAATGCCGTTGCTCTGCGGCTCCTTTTTGGGGAAGTAAACCCCGGCGTCCAGCATCGCCTTTTCCAGGTCTTCGAAGTGATCTCCGACGTAGGTGTGGAACTGTTCCTTGGGCGTGGCCTTGAGGTGGCCGTGAAGTTCGTTGCCCTGGAGCTCGGCGTCCTTCACCAGCCCCTGTTTCACTTCGCTGAATAGGTCGGAGTAGGCGATCTCCTTGTCCTTGCCGCCCATTCCGGCGCCCTTTGTCACCCAGCTGATTAGAACCATGCCCAAGGCGATGATGCAGGCCCAAACCATGATCGATTTAACGGTCGAATTCACCAGGATTCCTCTCTTGACAGTGTTGGAGAAAACGTTGAACGGGTCTCCAGCACAGTCTGCACCTTCATTAGACGCCGGTACGTTCCACAAAGTCACAGGAAGAACGGGAAGCCTGAACGGCAGACACAATTACTCCGCCGCTCTGGAAGAGCAGTTACAACAATTGTACTCTCCAGGCCGGGAGAGTTGCAGCAAAAATGGGCCGAATCCAGAGCGTATCCGGAGGGTCAACTTACCGCGGAAGTTCCACTCCCGGAAGGCTCTGCGGAGGACTCCAGGCTCGTAGACAGGATGCGGATTCCCAGCTCTGGTTCCACTTCGACTCCCTGCATCCAGACAATGCGGCCGTCGAGTTCCAGAACCGGCCATAGAGCGCGGCTGGATCCGGTAACTTTCAGGCGCTCTAAAACTTCCTTTACCTTGCGTGGGGCCGAGGAGTAGCGCAACCGGACTCGGTCGCCAGGCTTCCAGTTGCGCAGCGTGGCGACGAGGCAAGTACACGCCGCCTCGGCTTTGAAAGGGCACGGCTTTAGCCGTGGCGTGGGATCGGCAAGGATGGAGCCGGGCTTTAGCCCCTGAGGGAATGTATTCTCCCCAATCTGCATTCCCTCGGCGGCTAAAGCCGCATCCAAATTTGGCTCCTCGACGGCACGGCTAAAGCCGTGCCCTTTCAAAACCGGTGATTCCAGGGATTTGGCTTCCTTATCGGGTTCAGGGAATGCGTTTGTAACCTCGATCCGCAGCCTCAGGCCAAAGGCCGGGGCGGTCACCTCGCCGGGAATAGCAATCGTGTATTCCGGGGCCACCACTGCGGCGCCCTCGCCTGCCGGAAGAATGGCCAGTCGCAGCTCCCTTGCGGTTCGCTCTGCGCGGAGTCCCTGAGCCAACTGGAGCTTTTGTCCAGCACGGCCTGTGATGGCCAGGTTGCGCAGCGCCTCGGTGGAGGGAAAATCGACTGCCGTGCCCAACTGTACCGCGGCGGAGCGCAAGAGTCGGCGCTGGAGTGCGGTGGGGAGCAAAGCCAGCCGGCTGACCTCGATAGCCAGGCCATCGCCGGCAGCTCTTCGGCCACCGCCCCGGACTGGGAGGCCGTGCATCAAAATCTGCGGCCCAAGGCGAGCCAGTTCGGCCGTCCACCAGGCCTCCTCATCGCGGGCCAGCGTGGCCATCTGCGCCAGGTGCTCCCGCAATTGCGGATTCCAGCCCTCCAGCAGCGGTAGCAATTCATGGCGGATGCGGTTGCGGGTGAAGGTGAGGTGACGGTTAGAGGAGTCTTCACGCCAGCTCTGGCCCAGCGCACTGAGATAGGCTTCAACCTCAGCCCGTGTAGCCCCCAGCAACGGGCGCAGGATGCGGCCTTCAGGGTACTCGATTACTGGATGAATGCCGCTCAAGCCCTCAGTCCATGCGCCACGCAGAAATTTGGCCAGAACGGTTTCGGCTTGGTCGTCGCGGGTGTGTGCGGTGGCCACGGCCTCCACCTCGCCCGAGGCCATCAGCTTCCGGAACCAGCCGTAACGCAGGCGGCGGGCTGCCTCCTCAATGGTTTCTGCATTTTCTTTGGCTGTTGCCCCGACGTCGACTCGCGCCTCGTGAAAAGGAAGGCCCAGCTCAGCCGCTAGCGCACGGGCAAATTCCAGGTCGCCGTCAGCTTCTTCGCCGCGCAATCCGTGGTGCAGATGGGCGGCGTGGAGCACCAGGCCAAGCTCACCGCTTCTCTCCGCCAGGGCACGTACAAGGGCCACAGAGTCGGCACCGCCGGACAGGCCCACAGCCAGACGGAGTCCGGGCCGGAGCAGCGACACATCGATGGGCAGCTTGGTGCGCATTCTTAGATCATAAAGGGCTACCCCGGATGCGGTTGAGGCTGCGCGCTTGCCGGTGGCGCACCCGGTTCCAGGGATTAGTGCGCCGAATGATCCTTGCTGCTGCTAGGGCCGGGCAGGCTGTATGTAACCTTGCCATGCTCGTCTAGAAATTCCAGGAACGGAGCGTTGGATGCATCCACTTCCATGCGGATGCGTGGCCGTGATTCTGTATCCATCAAGACCACTGCGGATGCGTCGTTCTCAACCAAGTGCCCTACAAACAGCCGCGGCGCATATTTCAGATTGGCGGCATGCTCGCTGCCGTACTTCTTCATAGCCGCGTCCTTTTCCGGACCGTCTTTCATGAGGAGGAGTGCATTCATTTGCCGCACGTCATCAGCGTTATAAGGGCTACCCGTATCCACCACTTGCAATCCCGAGCGGCTCTTGCCGTCTCCTTCGCTCTGCAAAATGTTAATCGCTTCATTTTGACGGTAATGGTCGAAAGAAAGATAAACAACTTGCGTCGGCTTCCCATCCACCATCTTGCTTCCGTAAATAAGGCCGCCACATTCGTCGCCGTCATCATTGAAGAATATAAGCCCGGCGGTTGCAGGGCCATTATTCCCCATAACGCGATTCCCATATCGAGTGGTTAGATCCACTCCTGCCATCTGCCCCCCAGGCATTCGCTCGTGGTTGGCCATTGTGAGGCGGATCTTTCCGTCCGGTTCGACGATGTTGATCCGTTGGGCGTCGATCTCGTCAAACTTGATCTTCTTTTCGGGGCTCTTAGCCGCTAAGCAAAACAAGGCGACAAACAAAACAGTTGAAAAAAGTGCATAGATTTTGAGCAAGCGCAATTCTTTCTGAACCTTGTCCACGGTATCCTCCTGTTGCAATAATGATAAGTGGATACGAGAGCCGAGTTCCAAAAGTTCAAACCTAGCGCAGGAATATATTCCAAGAGGCTATCAGGTCACCGAGCAGTTACGGGGGATGGGCCAGCCGGCAGTCGGTAAAGAAGTGTTCTTTCAAAACTGGTGCGTTTGTTCTGCGCAACGACGCAATTTTCGCTGCGACAACCACCTTCGCCGGTGCTATACTCCAACCGATATGCAAGTCTTTGCGATTCTTCCCGCTGCGGGGCTGGGAACCCGGATGGCCGGTCCACAGCCCAAGCAGTTTCTCATCCTCGATGGAGTTCCCATCCTGATTCATTCGCTGCGCGCCTTTGCTGCGGTGGAGCGGGTGACGGCGATTTACGTGGCCGTGCGCAAGACGGAGATGGAGCGCGTCCAGGCCCAAATCGCCGAGTACGGCTTTGCGGATCGGGTGCGCGTGGTGGAGGGCGGTGACAACCGCCAGGAGTCCGTCTCCCATGCGCTGACTGCTTTGCCTGCCCAGCCCGACGATGTTGTTCTGGTGCATGACGCCGTCCGGCCGCTGATTGACGCGGCCACAATCGAGCGGACCATTGACGCGGTTCTGGAGCATGGGGCGGCCATCGTGGGACTGCCCGCCGTGGACACCATCAAGCAGGTGGAGCGGACCGCGCACGGAGCGCTGATTACCTCCACCATTCCGCGCGAATTTATCGTGCTGGCGCAGACGCCGCAGGGCTTTCGCTATGGCCTGCTACAGAGCGCCTACGCCGAGGCGCTGGCGGACGGATTTGTAGGCACCGACGAGGCTTCGGTGGTGGAGCGCGCCGGCCATCCGGTCGCCGTCGTCCACGGCTCTCCGGTGAATCTGAAGATTACCCAGCCGGGCGACCTGGAGTTGGCCGAGTTCTATCTGCGCAGGCGCGCCCGCTGAGAGCGGAATCCAAGCAAGGACAGGCACGGAACCATGGAAACACGAATCGGATTTGGCTATGACTCGCACGTCTTCAAGCCCGGCGTGCCGCTGCGCATCGGCGGAGTCTCGCTGGACCATCCCGAGGGACTGGCCGGCCACTCCGACGGCGACGTGCTGCTCCATGCCGTGACCGACGCACTACTGGGTTCCATTGCCGCCGGCGACATCGGCAGCTTCTTTCCGCCCGGTGACCCGCGCTGGAAGAACGCCGACTCGGCAATTTTCCTCAACCTGGCTGTGGAGACGCTGCAACGCGCCGGCTACCGCATTGTGAACATCGACACCACGCTGATTCTCGCCGCGCCCAAGATTGGTCCCGTCTCCGCCGAGATGCGCGCCCGCGTGGCCGACCTGCTGGGCCTGGGTACCGACCAGGTCAGCATCAAAGCCAAGACCCCGGAGGGGCTGAACCTCGACCATGTCGCCCAGTGCCACGCCATCGCTCTCGTCGAGCGCGTAATCGAACCCGAGGATCTGAAGAGCATGAGTGCCGTGACCGAAAGCCAGCGCCAGCTGGAAGATGTCGTCGAAGACCTGCTCAGCTCCGTCCACGGCGTGCCGAAAAAACGCGACAGCCTGGACTATGAGAACGAGTAGATTCCGCAGGGCAGGGGACTGGAACAGTTATTGTTTGGAAAGGACATGAGCAACAAAGTTGCAGTCATTATTCGAGTACTCTTAAATTTCGTTAGGGATATAGTCCTTGGATTCGCAGTCTGTTTTGGGCTTATATTGCTTTTGAAATGGTGGGAGTTGCCCACAGGAGCAGGCCTTTTAGGGCATCATGTCAAAGATGCAGCACAATTGGCCATTCCAATCGCGCTAGGAAT
>PMGP01000194.1:0-2646 GCA_003156235.1 Acidobacteriaceae bacterium | reverse complement strand
GCAATTCCTTCAAATGAAATACTTTCAGAAGAGAATCGAAGGAAGAGTCAAGTTGAAGTTTCCCGTTGGCTATCTTCAAACTCAACTCCCAAGCTGTCGCCGCGCTCAGGAATCTCTCATCCGCTTCTTCCAAGAGGCTCAGAACAGAAGGAACGAGTCTGGGGTTTCCCATATCAAGCCAGACAAGAATATTTGAATCCAAAAGGTATCGAGAGCCGTTCATGTACACGCCCTATCGGTAGTAATGCTCTTCATCTTTCGCTTCATCGTCAAAAAGTTCGATTGGAATATCTTCTTCCCAATCCGCGGACAAAATCTTGATGCCCAGAAGATTCTGACCAAATGGAATGCGCGCCGGAGCCGTTTCCTTATCGGACTTCACCAACTTAGCCATCGGCTTGCCGGCCTTGGCGATGACAATCTCTTCCCCCTTCGCGGCCCTGTCCACCAGGCTGGAAAGGTGCGTTTTGGCTTCGTAGAGATTCACCTGCGTGCTGGCCATGGCTGCCTCCATTGCTCTCTCAATAGCTTCAATTGTGCGCCATTCTCCCTGGTTGGTCAAGTTGGTCAAGCTGATCGCGGCCAGCAGATACATGGCCGGTTGAACCGTTGTTTTCGACTACACAAGAATTTGATTGCGAATTTTACCGTTTCGCTATAACGTAACTTCGAGTCCCTATCTCGCTCCTGGAGTGTTCTGAATGCAATATTTGGCGTTTTTCCTGCTGGATTCTGATCCTACAGCTGCAATCGTAGCCTTGATGGCGATTATTCCAATCATCATCCTGGTATGCCTTCTCATCATCCTGATCCCCTTCTGGTTCATCCTGAAGAAGGCAGGCTTTTCGCCCTGGCTCACCCTGATCAACATTGTTCCCTTAGGCACGATGATTCTTCTTTACGTGCTGGCCTTCTCCGATTGGAAGGTTGTGCCTGCGCCGCAGCCTATCTGGCAACAGCCGCAACAGCCGCCGTATCAGCCTCAGGCCTGAATTTTTTGATTCGGTCCCTGAATACTGTTACTCCGTGCCCCATCCTTGCGACTTACCGGGGTCCCCGGCGACAGGTCTTCGTCGCTGGGGTGGTCGGGCGCAAGGGTGGGATGCGATAAATTATGGACCGGCTCAAGCATTGATGAGGAAGCGCATCCGGCGTCGCGATTGGTAACATACAATCACGATGCCTGATTCAGCTTCCTCTCCGGCCACCGCTCCTCGCGTTCGTTTTGCGCCCTCGCCCACCGGTTTCCTCCACGTGGGCAGTGCCCGCACGTTTATCTTCAATTGGCTCTATGCCCGTCACAATCACGGGACACTCATACTGCGTCTAGACGACACCGACGTCGAGCGCAACACCGAGGTCAGCGTCCAATCGATTTTTGAAGGCTTGCGCTGGCTGGGGCTCTCCTGGGACGAGGAATACAAACAATCCGAACGCCTCGCCCTGCATCGCAGTCAGGCCGAAGCAATCTTCGCCAAGGNNTCGCGACTTCACTCCCGCCCACTCGGATACTGACGAGCACTCCTCGGCTCAGGGCGCATGGCTCTTCAATCCCGGTATGCGCGAGTTGTCCAGAGAAGAGTCCGACCGCCGCGCCAATTCTGGAGAATCATTTGCCCTCCGCTATCGCGTTCCGCGCGGAGAAAACCGCACCCTCAGCTTCACCGACGCCGTCTACGGCCCGCAGTCCAAGCTCGCTGATGAGGTCGAAGACTTCGCCCTCCTGCGCTCGGATGGCTTTCCCACCTACCACCTCGCCTCCTGCGCCGACGACGCCGATCTCCGCATTACGCACATCATCCGCGGCCAGGATCACCTCACTAACACCTTCAAGCACCTGCTGATCTTTGAAGCGTTGGGGGAGGCCCTCGGCGTCGAACCGCCCCAATTCGCCCACTTGCCCCTGCTCGTCGCCCCCGACGGAGCCAAACTCTCCAAGCGCAAGCACGGCCCCGTCGTAAGCGTGACCACCTATCGCGATGCGGGCTTCCTACCCCAGGCTTTCGTCAATTTCCTCTGCCTCCTCGGCTGGTCGCCCAAGAACGACCGCGAGTTCCTCTCCCTCGATGAGCTTACCGCCGTCTTTACTTTCGAAGGCATCAACCGCGCCAACGCCGTCATCAACTTCACCGAAGAAGACCCATTCGACCCGAAAGCTGTCTGGCTCAATGCCGAGCACATCCGCGCCCTCAGCGTCGAGGAACTTGCCAGTCTGCTGCCGCCGTTTTTTGAGAAGGCCGGTCTCGTAGCAACGCCGGACAAGCTCCTCGCCGTCACCCCGCTCATTCGCGAGCGCATCAAGCTCCTCGGCGAAGCCCCCGCTGCCGCCGACTTCTTCTTCCTTCCCCTGCTCGCGCCCTACGACCCCGCCGAACTGATCCCGTCCAAGGGTGGCGATGCGGCCATGGCTCTGCGCGTCCTCCAACACGCATTGGAAGTTCTACCCGCCGTCAACTTCGACCACGATTCGCTCGACCAGGCGCTACGTGCGGCAGCCTCCCATCTGGGTTTGAAGGCCGGGCAGGCCTTCCAGCCCATCCGCGTCGCCGTCTGCGGACGCAAAAACGCGCCGCCGCTCTTTGAAACCATGGCCTTGCTGGGCCGCGTGACGTGCCTCGCCCGCATCAGAGAGGCCGAAGCCTACCT
>PMGP01000207.1:3625-10981 GCA_003156235.1 Acidobacteriaceae bacterium | reverse complement strand
TGTTTTTGCGGCTAGTGTGGGAGACAAGATGCTTCATTGATTTTGAATTTTACAATCTCAGTATGTGCAAGAACCGGAGACTAACAATGAAACTGATCCGGACCAAAGGCCGAGCCGCGCAGCAAACAGCGGAAATCCTGGCCGCACTCGAAGTGCGTGGCGGCGCGGCGCTCGACGCTGTGCTGCCCGCCGTCAAGCGCATCGTTGCCGATGTGCGCAAACAAGGCGACCGCGCGCTGCTTCGCTATGCCGCTCAATTCGACGGCCTCGCCGGCGCGGACGCGCTGCATGTTACGCCTGAAGAGATGGCCGCAGCGTGGGACGGCCTCACTCCCGCGATGCGTAAGGCTCTCACCATTGCTGCCGATCAGATTCGCGCCTTTGCTGTTGCTCAACTGCCAGCCTCCTGGAGCGAATCTCCCATCCCCGGCCTCACCACCGGCCAGCTTGTTCGTCCCCTCGGCTCGGTGGGCTGCTATGTGCCCAGCGGTCGCCATCCGCTGCCTTCCACGCTGCTGATGACCGCCATTCCCGCGCAGGTCGCGGCCCTCGCGCGCATCGTAGTGGTCTCGCCCAAACCCGCTCCGGAAACCCTCGCCGCCGCGCACCTCGTCGGCATTACGGAGTTCTATCGCCTCGGCGGCGCACACGCCATCGCTGCGCTGGCCTATGGAACTAAGTCCGTCTCGCGCGTTGACAAAATCATTGGCCCCGGCAATCTCTATGTCACCGCCGCCAAGCGCCTTGTGGCTTTTGATTGCGCCATCGACATGCTCGCCGGTCCAACAGAAATTGTCATCACCAGCGAACACGGCAACGCGGCCGACATCGCCTCCGACCTGGTCGCGCAAGCCGAGCACGATCCCGAGGCGCTGGCCATCTTCATCACCACGCGCGCCGATCTCGCCAAAGCCGTCGTCGCCGAAGCCAAACTGCGCAGCCGCAACAATGCTGTTGCGCGCCAGGCTCTTGATCGCAACGGACTGGCCATCGTCGCTGCAAACATCGACGAGGCGCGCGCAATCACCAATCGCCTCGCGCCCGAACATCTCACCGTGGACGCGGCAAGCGATCTTGACTGGGTGCAGAATGCAGGCTCGGTCTTCGTGGGCCGCTGGTCTTCGCAGCCCATGGGCGACTACATCTCCGGCCCCAATCACACCCTGCCCACCGGCGGAATGGCGCGAGTGCGCGGCGGCCTCAGCGTCAACGACTTCGTCAAGCTCATCACCGTGCAGCAGTATTCTGCGCAAGCCCTGCGCACACTCGGCCCGCCCGCTGTCCTGCTTGCTGAAGCTGAAGGGCTCACCGGCCATGCCGAAGCCATTCGCACACGACTGCAAAAAAGAAACAGCTCAACTCGCGCGGCGTGTTATGGAAGGGATGAAACGCCTACGCTTTCCAGATCAGAAAAGAAAATACGCTAACTTGCTAACCCGCTATCCACGCGAAAGCCTGCTCTGAGCGTAGTCGAAGGGCGTGGGCTAACTTGCTGCTTTTGTTGGAATCTTCTTTCAACCGTGCAGATTTGTTCATTGGGAGACCTCGTGACTGAACTCGCAGATAAATCCGCAACCGCAATCATTCCATCCCCGCGCCGCCACGTTCAGGCTATGAAGGAGTATCACCCTCCGCTCGGCAACCGCGACGTGCTGCGCCTGGACTTCAACGAGAACACCGTGGCCTGCTCGCCCAAGGTGCGCGAAGTGCTGGGCCGCATCAGCGCCGGTAGCCTCACGCGCTATCCCGAGCGCGCGCCTGTCGAGGCCATCGTCGCCGCGCACCTCAGCCTCGCGCCTGAGCAGGTTGCGCTCACTAACGGCGTGGATGAAGCCATTCACGTGCTCTTCGAAACCTTCCTTGAAGAGGGTGACGAGTTGCTGCTTCCGGTGCCCACCTACACCATGTACGAGGTATACGCATCGGCCACAGACGCGCGTGTGGTTACGGTGCTCGCCGGAGACGACTTGCGGTTCCCCTTCAAGCGCCTGCTCGCGGCCATCTCGCCGCGCACCAAGATTATCGCCATCGCCAATCCCAACAGCCCTTCCGGTTCCGCCGCCACGCGTTCGCAATTGCTTGAAATTGCCGTGCGCGCACCTCACGCCGTTCTCTTAGTAGACGAAGCCTACTTCCACTTTCATGGCGAAACCGTCATCGATCAGGTCGGAGTTATTCCCAATTTGATTGTCGCGCGAACGTTTTCCAAAGCCTACGGTCTTGCCGGATTGCGGCTCGGCCTGCTTGCCGGTCCCGTGGAACTGATGCGCTGGATCAGGCGCGTACTCTCGCCTTACAGCGTGAACTCGCTGGCGCTGGCCTGCCTTCCGCCCGCGCTCGAAGACACAGCCTACCTCGACTGGTACGTCGGTGAAGTGCTCGAAGCGCGCGCTGAATTCGAAGCCGCGCTCGACGAGGTCTGCGTCCGCCGCTGGCCCAGTCGCGCCAACTTCGTCCTTGTCGAAATCGGCGCGCAGCACAAGGAGTTCACGCGTCTGATGAGCGGCGCCGGCGTGCTGGTTCGCGACCGCTCCACCGACCCCGGCTGCCATGGCCGTGTGCGCATCACCATAGGAACACGTGAGCAGATGCGCCAGGCCGTTGCGGCTCTCAACGAAACACTATCTGTGTTGAAAATGCAGGCGCATCAACACGCCCCATAGAAACTGCTGGTACTTTAACACGCCCCCTAGCAGCGGCTTGAGATTTGCAGTCGAAACTGCTGGTTCGTTAATACGCCCCGTAGGGGCGGAGAGATAATAGCCCAGGATGAAATCCTGGGTTGCAGAATGAAATCGGTACCGCACCCCGTAGGGGTGCGGTGAAGATCTGTCATGGAAGGTAAGTTTTAGAAGCCAAGTTGGGACTAGGAGCGGACAAATGAAGCAGCAAGCCACAACCCCGCGCACCGCCATCGTCGAACGCAACTCCACCGAGACGCGCATCAGCATCAAGCTGACGATTGAAGGCAGCGGCCAATACAAAATCTCCACCGGCATTCGCTTCTTTGATCACATGCTGGAACTCTTCACGCGCCACGGCGCATTCGATCTCGAACTTAAATGCGACGGCGACCTGGATGTTGATCAGCATCACACCGTCGAAGACGTGGGCATCGCGCTCGGCGAGGCCTTCGACCGCGCCCTCGGCGACAAGCGCGGCATTCTGCGCGCCGGATATTTTCTGATGCCCATGGATGAAACCCTCGCCATCGCAGCCATCGATCTCAGTGGCCGCGCCGCCTTCGCCGTCGAAACCAAAGTCCGCACACGCCTGGTCGGCGATTTGCAAACTGAATTGGTCACCGACTTTTTCGAGGGCTTCGCGCGCGGTGCACGCGCCAACGTCCACGTAAAAACCATGTACGGCCGCTCCAACCACCACAAGATCGAAGCCATCTTCAAAGCCTTCGCGCGAGCATTGCGCGTAGCCTGCTCTCGCGATAAGCAACTCGGCAAAATGCTGCCGTCCACCAAAGGTCTCTTGTAACCTGAAGTCCTCTTCGCTAACTTGCTAACTCGCTAACTTGCTAACCGGCAACCAACCCAACCGCGAACAGGATACTATGACCGTCACCGTCATCGATTACAAGGCTGGCAATCTCACCTCGGTCCTCAAGGCTCTGCGCCACCTGGGCGCAGAGACAGTTGTCACGGACGGCGACCCCGCCCTTGTTGAAACTGCCGAGCGCATCGTGCTCCCCGGCGTAGGCCATTTCGCGGCCACCGAGCGTCTCGACGCCACCGGCCTCACGCCCGCGATTCGCGCGGCGATTGCGCGCGGAGTTCCCTTCCTTGGCATTTGTGTCGGAATGCAGTGGCTCTATGCCGGCTCAAGCGAAGCGCCCGCGCAGCCGGGGCTTGGACATTTCTCTGAATCTTGCGAACATTTTCCTGAAAGCCCGGAAAAAGTCCCGCACGTCGGATGGAATTCTCTGGAAGTTCGGAAGAATTCCAAACTTCTTGCGGGCGTCGAACCGGGCGAGTACGTTTATTTCACGCACTCCTACAAAGCTCCCGTCACCTCCGACACCGCGGCCACAACTTACTACATTGAACCTTTCGCCTCAGCGGTCGAGCGCGGCAACGTGATGGGCGTGCAATTTCATCCGGAAAAGTCCGGCGCAACTGGATTGAAGATTCTCGGCAATTTTCTTGAGTGGAAAGAGTGATGAATGATTACCAAACGCATCATCGCCTGCCTCGACGTGCATGACGGGCGCGTCGTGAAAGGCGTACAGTTCGTCGATCTGATTGATGCGGGCGATCCGGCTACGCAGGCCGCGCGTCATGCGCGCGAGGGCGCAGACGAGATTGTGCTGCTCGATATAACCGCAACGCACGAGGGACGCAAGACGCTCCTCGACACTGTACGCAGAACGGCGCGCGAACTCTTCGTCCCCTTTTGCGTCGGCGGCGGCATTCGTACTGCCGACGATGCAGCGCAGGTCTTCGAGGCGGGCGCGGACAAGGTCAGTGTCAACTCCGCCGCGCTCGCCGACCCTACATTGATCGACGCCATCGGCCACAGCTTCGGCGCGCAAGCGGTCGTCGTCGCCATCGACGCGCGCCGCGACCCCGAAGCTGCCGATCCGGTGCGCGACGCGCAGGTCTTCGTGCAAGGCGGGCGTAAACTGGCCGGTCGGCGCGTAGTCGAGTGGGCGCGTGAGGCCGAAGCTCGCGGCGCAGGTGAAATTCTGCTTACCTCCATGAACTGCGACGGAACGCGCACCGGCTTCGATTGCGAGTTGACCGCGGCGGTAAGCGAGTCGGTCAACATTCCGGTCATTGCCTCCGGCGGCGCGGGAACCGTCGTTCATTTTGTCGATGTCTTCGGGCGCGGCAAGGCCGATGCGGCGCTGGCGGCCAGCATCTTTCACTTCGGCGTCTCCAGCGCGCGTTCGCTCAAAGAAGAGCTTGCCAAGGCCGGCGTCTCCGTGAGGCTTCCATGCTGATTCCTTCCATTGATTTACTCGGAGGTCAAATTGTTCAACTCGTGCAAGGCGAGAAACTGCGCCTGGCCTTCGACGACTTCGAATACTGGATTGAAAAATTCTCTAAATTCCCGCTAGTCCAGTTGATCGATCTGGACGCGGCCATGCGTCAGGGCGACAACTCAGCATTAGTCGCCCAAATCGCCAAACGTCTTCCCGTTCAGGCCGGCGGCGGAATCCACACCATTGAGCGCGCGAAACAGGTGCTCAATGCGGGCGCAAAGCGCGTCATTATCGGCTCAGCTCTATTCTCCGCGGAGGGCGCAGTCAACACCGAGTTCGCTGCCACGCTTGCCTCCGCCGTTGGCGCGGACCGCGTAGTCGCCGGCATCGACACCAAAAACGGCCGCATCGCCGTAAGGGGCTGGAAGGCGCAGGTTGCGCTCACTCCCGATGAAGCGATTCCGCAACTCGAATCCCATGCCGCTGCATTTCTCTACACGCACGTGGACGGCGAAGGAATGATGCAGGGCTTTCCCATCGCCACAGCCGCGCGCCTGCGCAAGCTCACCCTGCGCCAGCTCATCGTAGCCGGCGGCATTCGCTCGCAGTTGGAGGTCGATGCGCTGGACGCGCTGGGTGCAGATGCTGTGGTCGGCATGGCCGTTTATACGGAATTGCTTACGGTATGATTCACCATCCTGTCGTAAAAGAAATACGAGTCATATCGCCTCGCGGTACATCACATTTCTTGTAGTCTGTTGCACAGAATTCCGTTCCCCCGAAAGACATTTGCTATGTTGCGAGTCGGTTACCCAGCCACCTTGGCCCCGGAGTTGTTGCGCGATTTCCCTNNATTCCCCTGCCTGACGATCTTGACCACGACATAGAAATAGACGTCTGGATCCCCGATCCCTATTCGACGAGGGCCATTCGCATCTGGCCGTGGTTGCGCGGTGTGCGCCTGATTTTGTCGCTGATGGCCGGCACGGAATGGATCCCCGGCGTGGCCGGGCCTGGCGTCACCATCTGCAACGCCCATGGCGCACACAGCATCTCTACCGCCGAGTGGACTCTCAGCGCCATTCTGGCCACGCTGAAGTACTTTCCGCTTTATCTCGACGTGCAACACTCTGGAGTGTGGAAGCGCCGCTTCGAGGCCAGCGCGCATTACGCCCGCATCACCGGCGACGCGCGTCCGCTTTATCCGCCCGTCATGCTGGAGGAACTTACCGGCAAAACCATGCTGCTGGTGGGCTACGGCGCCATCGGCAAGGAAATCGAGCGCATGATCGCGCCCTTTCACGTCGAGCTCGCGCGCGTGGCTCGCACCGCGCGAACCAGGCCGCAGGTTCACGCCGTCAGCGAACTCGACAGCCTTTTGCCGCTCTCTGACGTCGTGATTCTGATCCTGCCCTTGACCGCCGAATCGCACGGACTGATTGGCCGCCACCAACTTTCTCTCATGCGTCAGGGAACGCTGCTGGTCAACGCCGCACGCGGGCCCATTGTCGATACGGATGCATTGGTGGATGCGCTCAACTCCGGTCACATTCGCGCCGCTCTCGACGTCACCGATCCCGAGCCGCTGCCCGAAGGCCATCCGCTGTGGAGTTGCCCCAACCTGCTGCTCACGCCTCACGTGGCCGGATCGAGCCCGCAGTTCGCGCCCCGTTCCCTGCGCGTCGCCGCTGATGAGTTGCGCCGCTACACCAACGGCGAGCCATTGCACAATGTCGTTCAGGCCGCGCTTTGAGCCGCTGCCGCCCGTCGCCAATCCCTCAACCCCAGCACGGCCAAGCCTGCAAGCAACGCATAGAGTACAGCGGTCGGCCTCAATCCTTTGTAAAGATATTCGCCAATATAAACCAGGTCCACCGCAATCCAAAGCCACCAATTCGCTGTATGCTTGCGTGTTTGCCACCAGCTGGCCACCAGGCTATAACTCATCAGAGCCGCGTCCAGATGGGGCAACGCAGCGCCAATCCGTTCCATCAGCAATCCCAGCAGCACGCTTCCCGCCGCGCCGGCCGCCAATCCCGCCAACAGGCTGGGCATGGACAGCCGAACCACGCGCACTTCGCCCTCTTCGCGCACGCCGCGCAACCAATACCACCAGCCATACAGCGTAAAGCCAAGAAAGAATATCTGTAGCAGTGCATCGGAATACAAACGAACACGATAAAAAACAATCAAATAAAGCACGTCTGAAATTAACACGACCGGCCAGCAGAGAAGGTTGCGGCGCGTAGTGAGCCAGATGCCCACAATCGTGGTGAGGACGCCTGCATCCTCCATCCAGTTTGCAGCAAGGTAATTCGCTATGATCGTCCAATGCATCAATCTTCGGCTCCTGCGAGCAGTGCTGCTTGCCGCTCTCGTTTCGCTGCCCAACGCCCAATTGCATCCAGCAGCCTCTGGCC
>PMGP01000207.1:0-3578 GCA_003156235.1 Acidobacteriaceae bacterium | reverse complement strand
TCGATGTGCACGCGCACCTCTCCGCGCGCGGAATCTTCCATCAGATCAAGCCACTCCACAATGTTGCGCTCGATTGCCTGCGCCAGATCATGCACGGCGTTGGTGCGGTCGGCAAGCCCGAAGTCGATCACTGCCACAGCCCGTGCATCGACGCTTGCATCGCTCCATAAAAGGTTCGACGCGTGCAAATCGTTGTGGGTCCACAATGGTTTCAGCGTAGAAAGAAACGGACGCAGTTGCGCATGAATCGGCGCCAGCAATTCGAGCGCCTCGCTGCATCCTTCGCGCGTAACCGCATCCTCGGCCAGCGCAGGCCGCGCCGCCAAGTAGCGTTCCATTGCCACGCTTGGATTCTCATCCGCAAAGATCGTGAATCCCGCCACCAGTGGTTGCACCTTGCGCCGCGGCGCGTCGAATCCCTGCGAGGCCTGATGCAGCCGCGCCAGCGCCTCTCCCACCGAGCGCGCATGGGCCGTCGAGCGAAACGGCGTCCACGAGAGCGCGTCTTCGTATATGTCGGCGCCCGTAGGAACTTCATGCGCCTCGAAGGTCCATTCGCCGCTTTCAATTGCTGTCTCGCCCAATGAAGTCGCATAAACGCGCGGCACTCGCGCTCCATGCTCCAGAAGATGCTGCATGAAGCGATGCTCCTCGAGCAATCCATCCCGGTCGCGCACTGATTTGTGGTGGCGCTTGATGAACACTCGCCCGTTCTTTGTCGCCACAACACTTGCCGCTGAAAACGGCCGCGGGCTCACCGACAGAATCTCGATAGGCTCGCCGCAGCCGGGAAACAGAGAGAGCAGCGCGCGTACCTCGCCCAGAGTGAGCAGCGGCCAGTCAGGTTCCACCAGCCTGCCGTCCAATCCATGCGTTTTTGCCGTTGTGTTCATCGCTGATGCTTTCCTTGTACTTATCCGCAAACCTAGAATGTGTAATGCACTGAGAACCGCACCGTAGTCGGCGCGCCTAGCCAGATGAATGAATCGCCATAACTGGCGCCGGTGTCGCTCCAGTAATGTTTGTCGGCGATGTTGTTAGCGTAAAGGCGGAGAGTTATGCGACCCTGCTCGCCGCCGGGTGTATAGCGCGCGCCCAGGTTGAAGATGTTATAGCCCGGCACACTAACTGTATCGTCGCGCGTGGCCTCCTTGCGGCCGGTGTAGCTCCAACCGGGCATCAGGTGCAGCCCGCGCAGGTGCGGCAGCGTGAAATCGGCAAAGACGGTGGTGTGCAGGTGCGGCACGTTGATGATCTGCCTATTGTTGTAAGATGGTGTGCTGGAATCATCCGAAATCGCGCGCATTGCCGTCGCCGAGGCCGTCAGTCGCAGCCAGTTCGTAGCCTTGCCCTGCGCATTCAACTCGATGCCATCGTGCGTCTCGCGTCCATCGGATTCAAAACATTGATCGCCTGAATTCCCGGTAGGGCAAAAGCTGTCGGGGCCCGTGAGTATTTTGGGATAGAAGAACGGCGCGCGCATATGAAAGAGCGCAGTCGTCAGCAAAATGCGCTGGCCCGGCTCATATTTTGCGCCAACCTCGGCCTGGCGCGTAAAGAAGGGCGCCAGAAACTGGCTTGCATCATCCACCCACCACGGCGCTTGCGGACCCAGCGAGAGCATTACGCCGTAGTTGCTGTAGAGTGTAAGGTTCTTCACCGGGTTGAAGGTGACCGCGAACTGCGGCAGCCAGATGGATCGATTGGTGAGGTTGGGCAAAGTTGGAACGGAGTAGACTGGATTGCCCAACAAGTCGTAGGTAGTCGGGCACGGATCAGTCGCCGGTCCCGGTAGATTGGGATTGGTGGCCGTGCAGGGAGTAGTGGCTGCCAGCGAGTAATTATGATCGTGCAGTGAATCTTCGCGTCCGCTGATGAGCAACTGAATATGTCCCGGCAGATGAATCCGGTCCTGCACCACGGCGGATGATTGATGGCTGTCTTCCCATAGCCGGCGCGGGCCTGCGGATTCGAGCGGACTCTCGATAGGAACTGGAGCGATGGGTTGATATATATTTTCCGAACCAACATAGTCGTAGACCGCTCCGTCCTGCACGATTCCATCGGGTGAAGATGGATTTGCGAACGTATAAAATCCCGGCTGCTGCACGCTGCGCAGAAAGAGCGTCCCGCCACCAGTCAGGTCTTGCGTGATGGCTCCTGTCTTGATGTGGCCAATAACCAGCGCCTCGGCTTGCGCGTCGATTCGCAGTTCTCCGGGGTTGCGATAGTCGTAGATGCCATAGTCGCCGCCGCTGTAATTGATGCTCGGAACCGCGGGACAGAAGAAGTAAGCGGGCGCATCGGGAGCGCCGGGACATGCAACGTTACCATTCGCATCGAATGGTGTACCATAGGCGTAAATCACGTTATCTTGGATCAGCGAGTGGCTGTAACTCGCCGCGGCAAATGCTACCCAGTTGTGCGTCAGATTGTAGTCCAGCCGCGCGCCGGTATTGAAGGTGTCGTAGGTGTCGGGCGGGCCCCAGGGTTGGTCGCCCAGCATCGTCGATCGGTAAATCTGATTGATGTTCGGCACCGTCTCTCCGCCCAGCAATTGGTAACCGCTGCCGTCGCGCTCCACCTTATGCTGGTACTCGAAGTCGCCCTTCAGAATCGCCTTCGGGCTGAACTTCCAGTCCGCCGCGCCTGCGCCCATCGCGCGCCAGCCGTTGGTGTCGTTCATATAGCTCTGAATTTTTTCGCCGGCCAGATTCACGCGCGCGCCCACCTGCTTGCGACTGCCAAACAGCCGCCCAAGATCAACCGCGCCAAAGCTGCTTCCTCGTTGATCGGTGGCCAGATCGACGGCCTTGACCATCGCCGGCCGCTTGGTCACGTAGTCAATCAACCCGCCCGCGGAGGCCACGCCGCTCTCCACGCCGGCAATGCCCTTGAGAATCTCGACGCGCTCTTTGTTTTCCAGCGGCACATCTTGCTCGCCAGCGATGGTCATGCCGTTGATCTGCAAGCCCGTGGCCAGGTCAATCGCAAAGCCGCGAATCTCGTAGACGCCGTAATAGCCCACCGGCACGTAATCGTCGCCCACCGAGGCGTCGTTCCCCACCACGTCCGAGAGCAGGAGCGCGCCTTGGTCGCTGAGCATATCGCGCGTGATCACGGTGACCGACTGTGGCGTCTCGACCAGTGGAATGCCATCCAGATTTCCCACCGTGACAACCTCGGGAAGATACTCGCCCGGCGTTTCGCCATGCACCACCACAGTGGTCGTCACGCGCGGAATTTGTTGTGGGCCAGCGGCGGGCTTGGACGCGGGTTGCGGTGAAGATGTGCCGGCAGGGGTGGCCGCGGGGTTTTGCGCGAGGTCGCCCAGTGGCGCTGCCAGGCAGCAAAGCAGCAATCCTGTCGCCCCGGTCACGCGACGCGCGCGGGCTCGACGAAAAGCAGCCGCATGACCAATGATCAAGCCTGAAGTATCGAGCCTATGCGATTGAAATGAAATATCGGCCGGATCGGCGCCAGCAGCTCTGAACATAAACTCCCCTTGTTTCAAATTCCTTGAAACAAGAGAACTCACGCTGCGTATCGAGGAAGTAGGCCGTTCGGCTACGAAAGCT
>PMGP01000238.1 GCA_003156235.1 Acidobacteriaceae bacterium | reverse complement strand
ATCTGCTCGAACATTATTTGGAGCGGCGAACGAATTCCTCGCGCTCCCAGCTGATCTTCACCACACACGACACTCAACTCATGACGCAGGACATCTTCCGCCGAGACGAAATCTGGATTACCGAGCGTGACCAATTCGGAGCTTCCAAGTTGGTCGCATTCAGCGAATTCAAGGACGTACGCAAGGACAAGGATATTCGGAAAAGCTATTTGCAAGGCCGGATGGGCGGCGTGCCACGTATCAGAACCGCGAGTTCTCCGTGCGAAGAAGAGGCGCCGGTACGATGAAACCCCACTTTCGCCGTCCTGCGGGCCAGCGCCGTTACAAACGGATGTTCGTCATCGTCGCCGAAGGCACGGTTACGGAGCAGGAGTATTTTCAGCTTTTGAATAATGAATCAATCATTCACATAAAATGCCTCAGAAACCGGACCAATCTTAATCCCAAAGATGCTCTATTGCGTGTTCGAGAGCATATCAGCAAAGAGAGTCTCAGGAAGACCGATGAAGCATGGGTCGTCGTCGACAGAGATTCCTGGGCAAAAGAACATCTTGCCGCGTTACATAGTTGGGCACAAAGTCGTTCCAATTATGGATTCGCTCTCAGCAACCCGAAATTTGAGTTTTGGCTGCTGCTGCATTTTGAGGATGCCAAGGGCGTAGTCACAAGCGAACAATGTAGCAAGCAACTTACCAAACATCTGCCTGACTACAACAAACACGTGGATGCACGGAAGTTTACCGATGAAAGAATCAAAGCCGCGACTGAGCGGGCAAAGAAGCGTGACAATCCGTCCTGCACCGATTGGCCCCGCAATACCGGGACCACCGTATACAAATTGGTCGAGAAGATACTCGAATCGGGCAAAAAGTAGTTCCACACCCTTCCAAAATCCCATTGATGAAAGTACATTACTCCGCTTCGCCGCTATCCTCTGCATTCGCAGCCAGCGCCAGACCCGGTTGCGACCACTCCGGCGACTCCATCTCGCGCACATCGGGTTGCAATCTCACGATCTCGGCTAATTCGCCATCAGAGTGAGCCAATTCCCCTAACTGCCTGCCGTAAGAGAAAACTCCGCCCTTGCCTTCGATAGTGCCGAGAAACTTGTTGTAGTAATCGACGCTGCTGGAGAGCGCGTTACCGAGCTTGGTCACGTGACCCTGCGCGACCACCAGTTTTTCGTAAATCTTCCGGCCCATCTCGTGGATCGCTTTCGCGTTTTTGGTAATCTCCGACTGCTGCCACCCGAACTCGACGGCCCGCAGCAGGGCTATCAGCGTCGTCGGAGTAGCCATCACCACATGGTTCTGCGCGCTGAACTCAATCAGCGACGGGTCAGCCTCCAGAGCCGCGCTGAACAGCGCTTCACTGGGCAGGAAGCAGACGACAAAATCGGGAGCCTTCTCGAACTGCTTCCAATAGGCCTTGCCCGATAGCTCTTTCAGGTGCGCTTTGACTCGCGCCGCATGAGCCGCAAAGCGAAGCGTCTGCGTCGCAGCATCCGACGCGCCGCTGGCGTCCAGAAAAGCATCCAGCGGAGTCTTGGCATCGACGACGATCTCGCGGCCATTCGGCAGTTGAATGGTCATGTCCGGACGCAGCATCTTGTCGTCCTCGTCGCGCGCCGTCACCTGCTCGGAAAACGAACAGTACTGCACCATTCCAGCGTATTCCACGCAGCGCTTCAGTTGCAGTTCACCCCAGTTGCCGCGCGTCTTGGGAGCACGCAACGCCGTAATCAACTGCGCGGTCTCGTTTTTCAGCGCATCGAGCGAAGCAGGAATCGACTTCTGCATATTCTCGATCAGGGTCTCAACTTTGGAGTAAGCTCCTGAGCGCTGCGTCTCCATGGCGCGTGCCTGCTCATCGAGAGACTTGAGCGCGGCTCCCAGCGGGTCCAGCAGGTTCTTGATCGCCCGTTCCTTGGCTTCCAGGGTGTTGTTCGCTTCACCTGTTTGTCTTCCAAGCTCCTGTTTGGCAAGCGTCAGAAAGCTCTGGTTGTTGGCGCCCAGCGCTTTTGCCGCCAGATCTCCGAAGGCCGTTTCGATTTCGGTTTTCATCAGAGCGTATTTATTTTTCTCTGCTGTAACGTTGGCCTTCTCCGTAGCAACCTCAGCAGTCAGGCACGTAACACTGTCTCGCAATCCACTCAATTCGATGGCCTGAGCGGCCTTTTCCGTCTCCAGGCCTGTCACCCGCTCTCGAAGCAGCCGGTTCTCCGCCTGAGCGGAGTTTTTTTCCAGCCAGTAGCCGAGCAACACGCCGACAAAAACCGCAACGGCCCCAACAATTAGAGACTGCATCGTGTGCCCCTTTCTCTATTTCGCCTAATATACGCCTTCTGCCTGTGGTTTTCCCGTCAAAATTCGGCCCGTTTTCTGTTCCCTATTCCCTAGTCCCTAGTCCCTGCTTCCCCGCCGCCTTTACACTCCGCCCGCCCGCCCGGTAGACTTGAAGTTCGGGGCCATGCGCATTTTTTCGGGCGTAGTGGTTGTGCTCCCCTGCCGTGACCCGGTAGGCTGAACAGGCAAGCCCCGGAGAGATTCACAAGTTCTGACAATTCACGAGGAGAAACACGCATGGCAGTTGAAGAGAAAGTGAAACAAATCATCGTCGAGCAGTTGCAGGTGGACGAAGCCGAAGTCACCCCCGGCGCCAGCTTCCAGGAAGACCTGGGCGCGGATTCGCTGGACGTAGTCGAGCTGGTAATGCAGTTCGAAGAGGCCTTCGACATCGAGATTCCCGACGAGGCCGCCGAAAAAATCAAGACCGTCAAGGACGCGGTCGAGTACATCGAGAAGAATGCAAAAGAACCGAAAGGCGGCAAGTAGCCCCTTGTCCAATTTGCCCCGCAGAGTCGTAATCACCGGACTCGGGCTGGTTTGCGGTGTAGGCAATACCGCGCCCGAGGTTTGGCGGCAGTTGATGGCCGGCGCCAGCGGCATGGGGCCTATCACGGGCTTCGATACCACTGGCTTCACCACCACCTTTGCCGCCGAGGTCAAGAACTTTGACCCGCTCAATTTCGTGGATAAAAAAGAATCGCGCAAGATGGCGCGCTTCATCCACTATGCCCTTGCCGCCACCCAGGAGGCCATGGTCCAATCGGACCTCCAGATCACACCGGAGATTGCCGAACGGGTGGGCGTCTTCATCGGCTCGGGCATCGGCGGCTTCGAAATTATCGAGCGCGAACACACCAACCTGATGCAGGGCGGCCCACGCAAGATTTCGCCCTTCTTCATTCCCGCCGCCATCGTCAACATGGCGGCAGGCCAGGTGAGCATTCGCTACGGCGCGACGGGGCCGATCTCGGCCACCGCAACGGCCTGCGCCACCTCTGCCAATGCCATCGGCGACTCGGCGCGCATGATCCTGCACGGCGACGCCGATGTGATGATCGCCGGCGGCGCGGAGGCTGCGGTCACGGCTTTGTCGGTGGGCGGCTTCGCGTCGATGCGCGCGCTCTCCACACGCAACGACGAACCTACCCGCGCCAGCCGGCCCTTTGACAAAGACCGCGACGGCTTCGTCATCGGCGAGGGCGCAGGCATTCTCATTCTTGAGGAGCTGGAGTTCGCNNAACGCCCACGCCACCTCGACCCCAGCGGGCGACGGCAATGAATCGCAGGCCATCGAGGCGGTCTTCGGCGAGCACGCTCTGAGCCACAAGCTCAAGGTCTCGGGCACCAAGTCCATGCATGGCCATTTGCTGGGCGGCGCGGGCGGCCTTGAAGCCGGCATTACCGTGCTGGCACTTCAGCACCAGATGCTGCCGCCCACCATCAACCTGGAAAACGTTGACCCTGAATGCCGTCTGGACTATGTGCCCAACAAGGCCATCGCCCACAGCTTCGATATCGCCCTGTCGAATTCCTTTGGCTTCGGCGGCATCAACGCATCGCTGATTCTGCGCCGCTGGACGGAGTAAAACAGCTGTCAGCTAGCAGCCATCAGCCATCAGTTTTTTCAACGCGCAAACGCAAACAGCGCGAATCCCTATCCGGGTTCGCGCTGTTAGCGTTTTCTGGCCCGAATGGATGCATCAGCCGGTGATGGCCGCCCAACCCACTCCTATCAATACGATGATCGCCCACCATCCGAAGACCGCAATGTAGCCAGAGTTGCGCTTGACCTTCGCCACAGCCGCAATGCCAATTCCCAGCAGAGCCAGTGTCCAGATCGTAGTCACGTCCAAAGCACTGGCAAGCTTGTAGAGAGCTGCGTTGGTTTCCAGCGGGTTCAGAAAGGCTCCCACGCTGGTGGGGGCAAAGTTATTCAAGTTGAAGGACTCCGGAGCCGTTCCCGCAAAGATCACGATTGCTCCAAGCAGAGCTTTGAAGATTCCCGGCAGACTCGCATACATCCATACAGCAAAGATGCTTCCAAAGGTTGCCTTGCCGCCAAAGACAAAGTTGATTGTGCCCAACAAAACAAGCGAACCCAATGCAACGACAATCAGGACGAGGACCGGACTGGCCGCAAAGCCGATCTCCGGGCCGTATTGCATGCCCTTGAGGGTTCCCTCCCGCTGAGCCGCGGGTGCCTGCGCAAGCTTCTCGTCCAACGTTGGATTGAGATGAACCATGTTTTCCGCCACCTGCGCCCAGCCAACCTTGAATGTGATGCCCGCGAACAGGACGTAGCCGGCCAGTATCGAGATGATGAACGGCATCCACCAGCTCCGGTTGCCACGCTTGATGTCCTCAAAGGTCTTCGACGGCGCTGTAAAGGTATTTGCAACACGCTGCCACTGGGAAAGGCCGGTCGCCTGGGCTCCGGACTCAACTGTTGTTTCGCTCATATTCCCCCTCGCTCAGCCATATTTGGCTATGGCCGCGATTGTAACCTTGAAGGGGTTGCCCGGCATAATCAAAAATTGTTAAATTCCAGAATTAAAATCCTGATCTGTCTGTCCGGCCTTGCACCACCGTTGCCTGCGCCGCCTTCTTGCGTACCGGCCTGTCCGTTACGTAGCTTTTGTAGACGGTGATGTGAAAGCAGGATTGGTGGAATTCCTCCTCCACGTCGATCTTGCCGGCCTGTTCCAGCGGTAGCAGCCAGGCGCGCATCCAGCCTATCTCCTGCCGGCTCAGGCCCTGCTTGGCAATGTCGATGGTGGCGCCGGTCAGATGCGGGCTGGCGATGTCGCCCTCGGCCGAGGTTGCGTTGCCATTGCTCTTCATCAGTTCTTTTTGGTAGGCCACGGTTCGCACCGCCGAGTTGACCTCCAACGGCCCATGAAACGCAGCTGCATGAGCGCGCGCAAGATCGGTAAGAAAGCTCGCCGTCCAGGGCCTGCAATAGCGGCGGTTCTCCGGCAGGTTGCCGTTCACCGCGAGCGCCGACGAGGCCGGCACAGGCACCAGCATCTTGCGGGCAATGCGATCCGCCAGATCGTCGTCGTCCTCAATCCGCTCCAGGTTGTCGGCCTCGGACTTTTCGTTTTGCCGAACCAGAGATTCATACGAACCGCGCAGCGGCGGCGGCATTGCCGTCCGCTCTTTGTGCAGAGAAACGGCTTCGACCGCGGCGGAACGCTGTGCGGTGTTTGTCTCCGTGCCTTCATGGGACTTTGGAGTCGGATGGGAGTTCGCGGGTGAATGGGCATTTGCGGCCGGATGAGACTTTGTGGCTTGGCGGGAGCGTGAAGACTGCTTCACCGGCGCCGGGCGCGCGGCATTGCGCATAGTCGCATGGTTCGCCTGTTTTTGTGTTTTCTTGTGAGATGCGCTTGCGGCCTTATGCGAGGCGCTCGCGGATAGAGTACTCTTCCGCGACTTTGCCGTAGGATTAGGCGAGCCGTAGACCGTACTCGCAGAGAGCACAGCCAGCATAAAAGCGATATGAAGTGTCCGCAGCATGAAGGAGTGCGCGGAGAATCCAGAGCAACTCCAGTGTAAGTCCATTCGCCCATAATTCCGAGTACCTGTCAGGGTTCGGCTTTGTCTGATAATTGGTATTTACAATGCCGCTGAATCCAGCCCTTGACGCGCGCCGCTGCGAATGTTCGACTGGTTCAAGAACAAAACCTGGTGAACCGATGGACGTGCCTCAATTTACCCTCGACGATTACGAGAGAGATTTTGCCGATCGCCATCTGCTGCATGGAGTTGCAGCGAAGTGGGCCAAGGCCCGCCCGGAAGATCCTGCCATTGTCAGCGCAGACGGCAATCGCACCGTCAACTGGAAAGAATTTGACCGCCTGACCACGGCATTGGCGAGGGAATTGTTGCGCCTGGGCTTCGCGAAGGGCGATTTCCTGGTCACCTTGTTGCCGCTCACCGTGGACCACGTGCTGCTCGAATATAGCTGCTTCAAAATCGGCGTCATCGTCGCCCCGCTTGATCTGCGTTTGTCCGCCGCCGAGGTAATTCGAGCTTTAGAAATTCTCCGTCCGCGAGGGTTTGTCTCGCTGGGTGTCAAACCGTCGCTCGATCTTCGCCCACTGTGGCGCGCTGTGCAGGAGCATTGCCCTTGGATCCAACATTCCATCGTGATGGATTCGGAAGAAGCGATTCCTGGCACGCAATCCTACGCGTCGATTGCGGAGCGAGCGGGTCGAACCGCAACAGACGCAGACCGAGATACGGCTGAAGGCTCCGCTGCTCTGGCCCGGATTGCCTCCAGCCTGACCGAGGACGATGGCGCGCTGGTCATCTTCACCACCGGCTCGACAGGCTCGCCCAAGCCTGCCCTGCTTTCGCACCGCAACATCACGGTACAGAATATGTGCCTGTGCGGCGCTTTTTTTGGCGGAGACCGCGGCACGCGCACTCTGATTAATCTGCCTCCGTCGCACGTCGGCGGACAGACAGAGGCGATGATGAGCACCTTCTTCGGAGGAGGCACGGCGGTCCTTGTGGAAATCTTCGACGCCATCCGCTCGTTGCGCGCCATTACACGCCATCGCGTGGAGATCCTGGCCCAGATTCCCGCCATGTACAACCTGGAGTGGATGCTGAAGGACTATGCCGGCCACGATCTTGAGAGTCTTAAATTTGCAGCATACGGCGGACACTCGGTCTCGCGGCCCTTCCTGGACCAACTGGCCGCCATGGCTCCAGTAATCGGCACCGGACTTGGGCTCACCGAGGCCGCCGGCTTCTGCACCTATATTCAAGCGAATGTTGCGGACCTGGATTCGTCCAAACGGGAAACGATTCTCGCCGGGCTTGGCGCTGGACTGGGTGTGGACATGCCGATCTATCCCTGCACGATTCGCCAACCCATGCGCGCCGATGGCAACGCCGGCGATGAACTGCCCACAGGCGAAATCGGTCATCTGTGCTTTCGCGGACCGCAAACATTTCTTGGCTATGTCAACGATCCCGCGGCCACTGCACAGGCAATCTCGCGCGATAGCTATTTATATACCGGCGATCTTGGGTTCAGGGATGCAGCAGGCCTGCATCTGACCGGCCGTGAAAAGTGGGTGATCAAATCCTTCGGCTACCAAATCTTTCCCGGCGATGTAGAGCGGCATATCTGCACGCTGGCGGAGAAGGTAGCCAACTGCGTCGTGGTCGGCGTGGCGCATACCGTCATCTCCGAAGCAGTGGTGGCCGTAGTGGAGAAAAGACCCGGAGTAGAACTGAGCCACAAGGAATTGGATCGGCACGCGCGTTCGCTGGCATCCTATATGCGGCCGAGGCATTGGATCATTCTTGAAGCTGGACAGATGCCACTGAATCGCGTGGGAAAACCGGACTACGTGCGCACCCAGGAGATGGCTCGGCAGGAGATCGCCGCGTTGCGAGAGCGCGGTGAATGGGACAGCGGTTATGACAAAGACGAAGCAAAAGGGACCGGTAAAGGCCGAGCCTAAAATCAGTCCAATTGGTATATACTTTTGATAGATACTTTTTGGAGGGTAGGATGGCCACAGGCGCGGGTGCGAGTCAAAAGCCGACAGATGCCAAGCTGTTCTGGAGCGGCCGCAGCCAAGCCGTGCGCCTACCCAAGGCATTCCGCTTCGAGGGTGATCGTGTGCGTGTATCCCGTATGGGCGCGGGTATTTTGCTGCAACCCATTCCGGAGACCAGGAAGGAAACACCCGAGCAATTGTTTGCCCGGATAGATGCGATAAGAGGCGATGCGCTCTTTCCCGAGGGACGAAAGCAGAACCTTGCGCCGATTCGTGAGTATTTCAAGTGAACTACCTGCTCGACACCAATGTCTGCATCGCGCTAATTAACGGAACGTCCGACAAAGTTCGCGCGCGTTTCGCACAGGCGATTCGGAGCAAAGCAACACTCACAACCTCTACAATTGTCGTTCATCAGCTTTGGCACCGCTCGGCGAAGAATGAATTAGCCACCCGTTATGCTCGTGCATTGGCTGCATTTCTGAGCAGCGGTATTGAAGTGCTGGACTACAAAGAGCAAGATGCACAAGCCGCCGGAGAGATTCGCGCGGAGTTGGAACGGCAGGGCCAGCGCATCGGCGAATATGACACGCTGATCGCGGGACAGGCGTTCAGCAGAAATCTAGTTTTGGTTACGGCGAATACGCGGGAGTTCGGAAGGGTGAAGGGATTGATTGTGGAGGATTGGACGATATAGGTCAGCTTGCACACATTTCGAAAGAGCGGTAAATGAGATTTGTGGTGCCCCACCCTTTCCGCAGAAAAACGCGGAAAGGGTGGGGCACCCGGCACCCGTCCCTATTGAACGTCTGCATCAGTCCTTGGGCGGAATTCGACCCGTAATTTCTGTGTCAGGTAGTCCTTAAGAACGAAAACTTCAATTCTATGAGCCTTACGAGGATTGTCTAGAAAATAATGTGTATAATCATTTTCATCCTGCGGCGCAGCGACGGCTAGTTTTCGTTCCTCACGATTGACATCCTTGACTATATCTCCATGTTTTAAGTCTGTGTCCCAGCAAACTATGCTATACAAGTTTTCAAACGAGTGATTGAATGTAGTAGACAAGATATTTTTAAACTCTACATAATAAAGTCGCGACCCATGCACTGGTATCGTGTCGTTAGCCTTCACAATAATATCAATCCCTTCATGTGTATCGTAATCAACCACAGTGAAAGGGAACAGCTTCGGCTCAACAATCATAAGTTGCACAACAAGGCTCTGTACACCACTTTCGCGCTTGGGTTCAATCAGTGATATGTTCTTATATGTTGCTATTTTGGACCTATTCGCCTTTTCTACGCGAAATGCAAAGTTCTTCTTTTCTGTTTCGACCGTGTTGTACCCCTCGGCCTCCTCTTGTAAATAATTAAGTTGAAGCCATTCATCACTCTCTGTGATTTCTTGATATGTAGATCGGACCACGAGTTCCACATCCTGAAGAATTTCGGCCGGGGTATTATCTATAGATCCTCGGTTCGCTGTTAATTTCAAAGCTTGGCAGTTAAAAAATGCGTGGACTTTAGTGAACTCAGTCCCTTTTGTCGTTATCCATTCGTTTTTCCTCTGCACAGGGATAAAATCCTTGCAAAGCCAAAGGCCATAACGTTCTTGTACCGTGTAAGCTCCTTCGGGGGCTGGATAGCCACGATGTCGGAGCATGGGATTGTTATCATATTTTACACGCATACCTTCGACTGAGAAGATAGCATTGTATCGAACCTCTGGATGATTCGGGAGACTTCCATTTTTCACAATTTTACGACAATAATAGTTCGGTGCCTGTACTAAGTGAGTTTCAAACAATGCATTGACCGTATCGCTCTCTTTGGGAAACGGATGTCCAAAGTCGAGGGTCTCAAAATCATCCTGGTCTAATCCCTTAAGATGCAGCTTCACATTTGCGAACGCCTCATTGCCGAACTGTTTTTCGATGCTTCCAAACTTCGTGAACCAATAAATGTGGTCCCTTATTCGGCTATGTGTGAATCGATCCCTACGATTGTTATTATACCCGTATATTGTAATTGTTGTACCCGATGAAGTTGTCTCGCTAGGCTCCTCGCGCACAATAACTTCTGGTATTTTGCGATCATGCAATCTGGAAAATGGAGCGTCCAAAGAAGCAACATACCTGATCCCGTTACGCTGTGTGTCAACTATCAACTTCTTCGCATTAAAATAAACCTTCGTTCCATGTCCCTTTTCGCCAATCGTAGTCTTATCCGCACGTCTTGTGGAGTTTCCGAGATCAAAGAAAGATTGGAGTTCAGTCCGCCCCATACCTTCCCCGTTATCGGTTAGGCGAATAACAGAAGTCGTCTCTCCAGCGATTAACTCCGTTTCAAATTCCAGTCGGATGTCAGTTGCATGTGCATCAAATGCGTTGCTGATCGCCTCTCTCACAAGATCAAGCGGATTGGCGAAATCGTTGGCGATTTCTATAAACTCTTGCGTTTGGTCAACCGCAGGGATTAGGAAGAATTCGTTCATTGATTTCCCCTTCTAACTTCATCATATTGCGAACTGGGTGCCAGGTGCCCCCAGGTCTCACTTTCGAGACCTGGGGCACCCAAACAGTTTACTGCAACAGCGTTGGCTCGTCGTGGTTGCCGTTCAGCTCATCGGGCGGGATGATGACGGCGGCGGCTACCTTGTCGTCGGCCTCCAGGTTGAGCAGGCGGACGCCTTGCGTGGCGCGGCCGGCAGCACGCACGGTTTTAGTATCGATTCGGATGATCTTGCCAAACTGGCTGATCGCCATCAACTCCGAGGTCTCATCCACAAGCAGAATCGACATGGACTTGCCGACCTTGGATGTAGCCTTGAGATTGGTGACGCCCTGCGCTGCGCGCGCTGTAAGTCGATACTGATCGATATCCGTGCGCTTGCCGAAGCCGTTCTCTGTCACGGTCAGGATGAGGAATTTGCTCACACCAAGCCGTTCGTCGAGCGCCTTCAAGGCCTTGCAGGCATCCTCTACGGCTTTTTCGGCCGCTTTTTCCGCGGCCTTCAGTTTCTCGTCCCCCTCGGTGCCGTTTCTTTTCTCTTCGCGGGCCTTTTGAAGGGCATCTTTTGCGGCCAAGTATTCCGCTCTCAGGTTCTCAAGCCGGGCCGTGAGTCCGTGCTTGACGGCACACTCATCGCGGTTCCGATCACGCGCCTCATCCGAATCCGTAATCGCGACACCGATCACCTGGTCGCCCTTCTTCAGCGAGATTCCCTTGTTTCCGGCGGCGTTGCGACCCATGGGACGCAGGCCGGAACCGCTGCCATCGGGATCGTATTTCTCCTCGAAGCGAATCGCCATGCCTTCGCGCGTGGCGAGGAAGATGGTCTGCGTGCCATCCGTGATGCGGGCGTCGATGAGATCGTCTTCCTTGTCAATGGCGATGGCGATGATGCCGCGAGACATGACGTTGCTGAAGTCCTTGAGCGGCGTCTTTTTGACGGTTCCCTTCTGCGTGGCGAAGAAGACGAACTTGCCCTCTTCCTCGAGGTCGCGCACGGGCAGGATGGCGCGGACGTTTTCGCCGGGCTGCAAGTCAAGCAGGCTCTGCATCGATTTGCCTTTGCCCGCCGCGCCCACGTCGGGAATCTCGTAGACCTTGAGCCAGTAGACGCGGCCGGTGTTGGTGAAGCAAAGCAGGAAGGCGTGGGTTGAGTCGACAATCAACTGCGCGACAAAATCTTCCTCGCGCGTCTTCATGCCCATGCGTCCGGTTCCGCCGCGGCGCTGCTGGCGATAGATGCTGATGGGGGTGCGCTTGAGGTAGCCCTGGTGGCTCACCGTAACCGCGCATTGCTCGTCAGCAATGAGATCTTCGAGCTGAATCTCGGCGGACTCATCGACGATTTGCGTGCGGCGCGCGTCGCCGTACTTGTCGCGAACCTCTTCGAGTTCCTTGACGATCACCGCGCGCAGCTTCTTCTCGCTGGCCAGGATGGATTCGTACTCGGCAATCTTCTTGCGAATCTCGGCGAGTTCATTGAGCAGCTCATCGATGGAGAGCTGCGTCAGCCGGTAGAGTTGCAGTTCGAGGATGGCGTCGATCTGGCGCAGCGTGAGGCCTTTTTCCTCGCTCGCAAGCCGCTCGCGGTCCAGGTTAATGACAATCGCCGTGCCCTTGCCCCAGGCATAGAGATTCTCGCGCGCCTCAACGCGCGAACTCGATCCGCGAATAATTTTGATGACCGTGTCGAGATTGTCGAGCGCGATTTTGAGGCCTTCCAAAATGTGCTCGCGCTCGCGCGCCTTGCGCAGCAGGAAGACCGTGCGCCGTTGGACAACGTCGATGCGATGATCGATGAAGCATCGAATCGCCTGGTCGAGCCCCAGTTCCCGCGGCTGCCCGTTCAGCACCGCGAGGAAGATCATGGAGAAGCTCTCCTGCATCTGGGTGTGCTTGNNCATGCCGTCGCGGTCGCTCTCGTCGCGCACGTCGGAGATTTCGTCGATGATCTTCTCGTTGGCCAGCTCGGCGATGCGCTCGATGAGTTTGGATTTGTTGACCTGGTAGGGAATCTCGGTGACGATGATCGCCTGTTTTTCCTTGGTCAGGCTTTCAAGCGCGGTGCGGGCGCGCATCAGGAAGCGGCCGCGTCCAGTCCTGTAGGCCTCGGGGATGCCGGATTTGCCGTAGAGGAATCCGCCGGTGGGGAAGTCCGGTCCCTGCACGTGCTTGAGCACTTCGGCAAGGCCGGCGTTGGGATTCTTGACCAGCTCGATGGCCGCGTTGACGACTTCGGTGAGGTTGTGCGGCGGAATGTTGGTGGCCATACCGACGGCGATGCCGCTGGAGCCGTTGACGATGAGATTGGGAATACGCGTGGGCAACACCGTGGGCTCGAAGGTGGACTCGTCGTAGTTGGGCACGAAGTCCACAGTCTCCATTTCGATGTCGGCCATCATCTCGCCGGCAATGCGCTCCATGCGGCACTCGGTGTAACGCATGGCTGCCGGCGGATCGCCGTCCACGGAACCGAAATTTCCCTGCCCATCCACCAGCGGATAGCGCAGAGAGAAGGGCTGCGCCATGCGGACCAACGTGTCGTAGATGGCCGAGTCGCCGTGGGGATGGTAGACGCCCATGCACTGTCCCACGACCTTGGCGCACTTGGTGTATTTTTTGTTATGCTGCAGACCCATCTCGCTGAGCGTGTAGAGCACACGGCGATGCACGGGCTTCAGGCCGTCCAGGGCGCTGGGCAGAGCGCGCCCGATGATAACGCTCATCGAGTAGTCGAGATAGGAGCGGCGCATCTCCTCTTCGATATTGATGGGGATGAGGATGCCGCTGCTGTTGGGCGGAGTGCCGGCTTCGAGAGGGAGCTGGGGATTCTTATCGTCTGGCATAGTTAGTCATTTCATGCCCGCCGGAAGGCGGCGGAAAAGGTCCGGAAAAGCGGGGCCGGGGTCCGGGGGCTATGCTTTTATTTTACCCGCTTGAAAGGGGTTTTAGCAAGGGAATAACCTGCAAATAAGTCCTTATTTTGCTTGATTTTATAGCACACTTGGCGGGCTTCTCCGGGGGCTCGGTTTTCCTCATGCGGCGGCGCGTGCTTTTGCCTTTGATTTGGCGGAAGTCTTGGTCTTTTTGGGGGCCTTTTTCTTGCTTCTTTTAGAACCCAATCTGGAGAGAACAAATGGCGTTTGACCGGGCATATCAACAACAAAGGAGAGTTTTCCGCCGATGCCTTCGATGTAGCTGAGCAGAGTGGAAATACTCATGTCCTGTCGCCTTTCGATGCGGGAGACGCCCTCCTGGCCGATCTTGAGCTTCTTCGCGAGGCGGGCCTGGGTAAGGTTGCGCTGGCGGCGCAATTCGCGCAGGCTAATCTCTTCACGCATCTCCTGCGCCAGCACTTGGATATGCGCCCTGCTCTCTTCGGATTCTTCGGCAAGCATTGCTTCCAGTGAGACTGTCATTGAGACTCCTTATTCGAAGAACGGTGAACCTGCAAATACCGGTCAAATCGCTCATCCGCTATGTGGATCAGGTCGCGATAGAATCGCGTCTTCCCGATTCCCGCCTTGTCCCCACCCACCAACAGAATGGCCTTGCGCTCCAGATCAAAGGCGAAGGCAACACGCCATGCTCCACCATCGGCATTGAAACGCAACTCCTTCATCTTGGCGTAACGAGAACCGTTGAGCGTATCCACATACGGCCTTCCAAGTTGCGGCCCATATTCACTGAGGATTATTGCCGCGGCTTTCAACTTTCCCCGAACCGCATGGGGAAACTTGCGAACCTCTGCGGCGAACTCCACATGAAACTCCACCACCCAACACTTCTTCATATTATGCTCCTGAATGCCTAATGTCTTCAAGTGCATTTTTCCACCGCGCGATCACAGCAGTCCTGGCAGGCTCAGCACGCAGAAGACTGCCTGCAGCAGCACAATGGCTCCGGCAGCGCCCAGCGCTAAATGGCCTCTTGGCCCTTCGTAGGCGTCGGCAAAGACTCCACCAATGAACGTAAGCAGAAACGGCAGCGCCCACAGCCAGGGAGCGCCCGGAGCGCCTGTCATGATGAGCAGGATTAAAACCAGGGCGCAAAGCAGCGGAGCCGTGTTGCCGAAGTAGCGCGACTTGCGCAAACCCAGAAACAACGCCAGTGCAGCAGCCGCAGCTACTGTAATCCCTGCATTGGGCAATGCGAAGAAGAATCGCCGGGCCGGGTCAAGCGAGAACCACAGGAGTCCGGCGGCAGAGCGGAAGAGGTAGCTGAAGGCATCCGGAGAGAAGCCGTAGCAGGCAAAGACGAAGACCAGCGCCCCGGCCATGGCCATAAGCACCATCGGCAGCACCTGGCTCCTGCGCCCCTCTGCTACCCACAACATGGCAATCAGGCCAAACAATGCCACCATCGGCAGCGCGGCAATGTGCGAGGCCGCCGCCAGGCCGAAGGCTGCCATCAGCAGCAGGATGCGCGGACGCCATTTCCTCCGCGGCCCCTGCATGGCGTGGGCTACGCCGATGCAGGTATAGACGCCGGCGTAGACCCCCAGGCTGGCGAGAATCTCCGCGTTGGGCGTGACGCAGGCTCGCAGCACTGCGGGAGAAAAGCAGTAGAGCCCGAGCGCCGTGTAGCCGCCCAGGTTGCCGTAGAGCCGCCGCGTCACCCACCACAGGCCCGCGCCCAGCAGGCATCCGGCCGCGAGAAAAGGCAGGCGGAGCAGCAGCAACGTGTACCGAAGCTGGTGACGCAACTCCCAGGCGCTGAGCTCGCCGCTGGTCTGCACCACGCGGTTTTCTGGATTGCGGAAGTGGTCCAGCCCGCGCTCGGCCAGCAGATTCAGCGTCAGCGGCAGCCCGGCGAGCCGGTAGGCCAGAATGCCATCGTGAATGTTGCCGCAACTGGTGAAGTAGCCGGCCAGTTGCGCAGGCCGCTCCCACATCTCGCGCCCGCAGCGCGCATATTGGTAATCGCGATCGGTCAGCGCCTGGTGGCCGGTGAGCCATAGGCCTTGCGCCAGAAACAACACGAGCAGCCCCGCGGCAATGCGCTGCGGCAGATTGAAGTGAAAGCGTCGAATCCGTTGAAAGCGGCGGGTCATCGTGCTCCGTGCAACCTTACCAGTCTAAACGCTAAAATTGCACTGGATATAGATGCAGCGGTCATGCTGGGAGAAGTGATGCTTATCGAGCTATAGGAACGAGTGCGCGGACAAGACAAGTGGACGCAAGCGGGAGCGACGATTCAGTACAGGTCAGTCCGAGTGTCCTCAAAAGGAAGAAGGCGATATTCATGCAGCGTTCNNGTTCCGAACAGCGCTCCGACCGCCGCTGTGACCCCCATGGCCAGCGCGCCCCAAAAAGTGACGCGCAATGCGCCGATCATCACGCCCGCCCCGCCCGCCCGCGCGGCCAATCCGCCCAGAAGCGCAAGGAACGCCAAGGATGTGCCAAAAACAAGGGGAATCAAAATCGCCGCCGGAGCAAACACGACCGCCAGCAGCGGCAAGGCCGCTCCCACAGCGAAGCTCACGGCTGACGACAATGCGGCCTGAATCGGACGCGGTTTGACTTTTTTGGAGAGGCCGAGTTCATCGCGGGCATGAGCGGCCAGCGCGTTATGGGCCATCAACTGCTTGGCGACCCGCTTCGCTAGTTCCGCATCAAGCCCGCGTGTGACGTAGATCGCCGCCAATTCCTCATGCTCACCTTTATTGTCTGTTTTCAGCTCTTTGCGCTCAAGTTTGAGATCGGCCTGTTCGGTGTCTGCCTGGGAGTGGACAGAGACGTACTCCCCGGCGGCCATCGACATAGCCCCCGCCACCAGACCCGCAACCCCGGCGGCCAATATGTTGGTGTGGGTGGCATGTGCAGTGGCCACACCCAGCACCAGACTGGCGGTTGAAAGGATGCCGTCGTTCGAGCCCAATACCGCGGCACGCAGCCAGCCAATGCGCCCAATGCGGTGCTGTTCTTTCTGAATAGCAGCCATTCTGTTGCCTCGCCTCAAACGCGTTCCCTTGAGTACTTGTGAAGAGGATACATTTCATTCGTGATAAAGGCCTGTTTCCATTTGACCAATTGCGGTAAGCTCCCCTGTCTTGTTGTATCGTGATAAATAACTTCCAGTAGAGGCTTTGCTTTGTGACTGCCCCCGACATCATCGATCTGGTCAAGAGAGTTCACTGGGATCATTTTCATTTCTGGGGCTCGCTGCATAATTTTGTCGCACCCCTGGCGGCGGTGCTCGTTCAGTTTTTCCGTTCGTGGATCAAGCGCCGCAACGCGCGGCTGGCGCAACATTGGCCGATCACGGACGGACAGGTTCAATCCATCAATGTAGCGACGGGAACCAAATTCTACGGCAGCGCGCGGCGATTCAATGCAACTTTCAAGTACTCCTATACCGTCCGGGATGGCAGTGAGGTCAGCCATTATTCCGGAAACTATTTCCGCTACTTTCCAGACAAGGAGCGGGCTTGGGAGTGGCTGGAGTTGCTGAAGAACAAGCGCATACGCGTCCACTACAAGCCCGGCCACCCTGAAGTCTCGACAGTGCTGGACGCCGATCTGGACGCGCACTATGCCCTTCCGGCGCGAACACCGGCCGACCTGCTCTACTCATCGCCGGGAATCGACCCGCGGTAACTTAGCTTGCAAACGCAACAAAGCCGCCCCGAAGAGCGGCTTTGCCGGCTAGCAATGCGGATTAGTTGAAAATGGCTCCCACGGTCAAGTTGGAAGATATATATTTAACACCAGTTCCCGGGAGGCTAGGGTTATAGTTCGGATCGCTTGGTGATAATCCGTAGTTTGGGTTAGGTACTCCGGCTACAAACGAGCAAGTATTTGGTCCGTCTGCAGTTGAGGGACTGGGACTTATCGTCGTACAGTTATCAGACCATCCGCCGAATGTGCCTGTGCCTATTTTGGCACCAGGCTGAGTTGCAATCAAAGTCACCATGGTGCCGACGGGGTAGGTAGCCACGCAGACGGAACCGGCACCGGCGGGGGTAAGGCCATTTTGGATAGCCCAACCGGGGCCGCAACTGATCACGTTCGGCGTGTTCGTGGCGGAGTTAGCCGTTACCAGCCAATTGATATTGTTCAAGCCTTCGTTATAGACGGTCACGGTCGACAGAAGTGAGGGTGCCTCCGAGCCTGGAAAACAGGAACCTGCTACGGGACCATTGGGGCATATCGTGATGGCAGGGTTGCAGCCTTCTTCGAGGGTACAGGGGCAGGGAGCAACATACGGGCATGAGAACGATGCCGTGGCGTACTGTATTGATCCGGTGCCCGGATTCGCTTTGGTGCCCGTATCCGTTATTTCAGCTATGATCGTGGCATTGATTCCAGCCCCGTATGCCGTGACAATCCCGGCGGTTGCCCCGGCATTTCCGCCGGTATTGCTATCGACGGGGAAAACATTGGGGAAGGAAGATAACCAGACAGCCTGATTTGTCACATCACGTATTACAGGAGCTGTCGTGTAAGTTCCGATGGCAATGAAATTCCCGGTATCCTGCAAATTGCCGACGGTAATCGAGCTAGGAATGATGGTGAGTGAAATCAGCCCCTCCGAAGACACCGGACCCGTTGGACCCGTTGTCGATCCGCCTGTAACCGTAACGGATACGGTGCTGGAGACCTGACCGTTGAAGCCTTGCGCGGTGGCTGTAATTGTCGTTGTGCCGTTGGCTACGGCAAGCACCTTGCCGGACGCCAAGTCTCCTGTTGGACAGCCGGCGACACCCGTGCAAGGGCCGACAATCGCCACGCCGGTGTTGGCGGAGGCCCAGGTGACGCCGGCCACAGACCCGGTGGAGGAATGGGCCGCATTGCCGTAAGTCCCCGTAGCCGTCAACTGCACGGTGGAGCCTACGGCGATCGAATTGGTCGCGGGCGTCACCTGAATGGAATCCAGCCCAGAACTGTTGATGTTGCAACCGGTAAACGGCACGACAAGGCAAGCAATCAATAACGCTCCGAAGCAGAAGCGATTGAACATTTGAGTCTCCTGGAATTTTCAACAGCCTCGGCTCCGCCATCCTCAGCGAAACCGGAGATTTTCTTCCACCTTCGACTATAGGCTCAATAATAACCGCGCGTCTATTTCAAAAAAGAGTCCCTATGCATGCGGAATCAAAACAGTTAATAAGCAGTTCCCCGGCTGCTCGCGCGCTTCAATAGTCTGGCGCTTATTGATCCTGCCCTCAAATAGTGTTATTGCCCTCCCACCCATTTCGCGATAAAGCCTGCGAAATGGATGGGGCACGGTGCTTGTATTGATGGGCCGGATCAATAGGGCGCGGGAAATTAGCCGCTCGGCAAGCCCGGCGGCCAGCCGCTCTTTGCCCGGCGCAACCTCGACCGGCTACACTTCTTCTCAGCATGGCCATTGCCCGCGACAACACTCCCGAACCGGGGTCCCCGACGACAGTTTCTAGTCGTCGGGGTGGGGAACGGCTGGTCAGCGCCGCGCGCGCCGACGAAGAGCAGGGCTTTGAACTCAAACTGCGCCCCCGCTGGCTGGGCGAGTTCATCGGCCAGTCCAAAGCCAAAGAGCAGCTCACCATCGCCCTGGAAGCCGCCAAATCCCGCGGCGAGGCGCTGGACCACGTGCTGCTCTCCGGCCCTCCGGGGCTGGGCAAGACCACGCTGGCCACCATCATTGCCAATGAGTTGGACGTCGGCTTCCAGCAAACCTCCGGCCCGGCCCTGCAAATTCAAGGCGATTTGACCGCCATTCTCACCAATCTGAGAGAGCGCCAGGTGCTCTTCCTCGNNATCCGCCCCTTCACCTTCATCGGCGCCACCACCCGGCCCGGCCTGCTGTCTTCTCCCTTGAGGTCGCGCTTCGGCATTCTTCTGCGCCTGGAATTTTATACCGAGGAAGAGTTGCGCGTCATTGTCACGCGCTCCGCCGAGGTGTTGCAGATTCCCATCGACGCCGACGGCGCGGCGGAGATCGCCCTGCGCTCCCGCGGGACACCGAGAATAGCGAATCGCCTGCTGCGCCGCGTCCGCGACTACGCTCAGGTGCGCGGGACCGGCGTGATCGATCTCCCCACGGCTAACGCCGCCCTCACCATGTTGGAAGTGGACGCCCATGGCTTCGACGAGATCGACCGCCGCCTGCTGCTGGCCATCATCCAGAAATACGACGGCGGCCCAGTCGGCCTCAGCACGCTGGCCGCAACCCTGGCCGAGGAGCAAGACGCCCTGGAAGAGGTCTACGAGCCCTTCCTCATTCAGATCGGATTCCTTGACCGCACTCCGCGCGGCCGCGTCGCCACGCGCCTGGCCTACGAGCACTTTGGCCTGACAATGCCCGGCCGTCAGACGCCGCTGTTTTGAAGTGTGAGTGTGAAAGTGTGANNCTCACACTCACACTCGCACTCACACTAACACTCACACTTTGAACTTCGCCGCATCGAATTGCTGGAAGGTAGTTTGGAGAAAGGAGATTTTTATGTCTCTCACCGAATCCACCATGCTGGAACTGGGCACCACCGCCCCCGACTTTGCACTCACCGACGTCGTGTCCGGCGAGACGGTCCGCCGCGACGATTTTCGCGGCTCTCAAGCCCTGCTGGTCCTATTCATCTGCGCCCACTGCCCTTACGTCAAGCACATCGAGAAGGGCTTGGCGGCGTTGGGCAGGGACTACGCAGGCAAGCCTCTCGGCCTCGTCGCCATCAGCAGCAACGATGCCGTAACCCATCCCGCCGACAATCCCGCCGGGCTCAAGCAGCAGGCGGAAACCTTCGGCTTCAACTTTCCCTACCTGTACGACGAGACGCAAGCCGTGGCGCGCGCCTACAAAGCCGCTTGCACGCCGGACTTCTTTCTCTTCGACGGCAATCTCCGCCTGGCCTATCGCGGCCAATTCGACCCCAGCCGCCCCGGCAACGGAATTCCCGTCACCGGCGAAGACCTGCGCGCCGCCATCGATTTGGTGCTCGCCGACAAGCCGCTCCCAACGGAGCAGCGCCCCTCCATCGGCTGCAACATCAAATGGAAGGCATAAGGAACCTCCGAATTAGTCTATGTTTTGAAAGGGCACGGCTTTAGCCGTGCCGCAAAATGTCCAATAAAATCGGGGGCTTTAGCCCCTGAGGGACGTTTTGCATGTACTGAATGGGATTTATGAAACAGCTCAAGCAAAAGGGCCACTCCGCTGATGCGGAGTGGCCCTTTGCTTGACGCTTGCAATGCGAAGTTACTTGGCGACCAGCGGCTTGGTGGTAAGCGAGCCGTCCTTGTAGCCCTTGGCCATATC
>PMGP01000231.1 GCA_003156235.1 Acidobacteriaceae bacterium | reverse complement strand
TCCTTCGCAACGAATTCCTCCCACGTCGGAGCGTCTGGGGTCTGCTGGATCTGCTTCGTATAGTGAATCCAGAGCGCGAAACTCGCGTTCTTCTTCGCCAGATAGTCGAGCAGGTTCGCAACTGTTTCGCGGGGGATGGTTGTCTCGGCACTGGCGACGGTTGCGGCGTTGGCTGCTTCTGAAGTGCCAATGAGAAGCTGTGTCATGGCGGCTAAGATTCGACCGTTCAGAGCTTCGAGCAACGCGGTTTTCTCTGGCTCGCGAATATCCTTGATGCGATTCAGTTCCGTGCGAAACTCATCAGGGAAGCTCAACCCACGTCTCTCATAGAAGCGAATGAATAGGGTTGTCCGCCCGAATGCAAGCGTGTAGTCAACTTCATTTGGCGGCACCGTCTCCCGGATGTACGCTCTCCAATCCTTCGGATCGGCGAAATCGGTGGGCGATTTCAACGGAATCTTGTCAGTCATCTATCCACCTCCTATGCCCCTTTCAAAACCTGGTTTCGTTGGCGCTCCTGTTCCAGCAATGCCGAAGTCTGGTTGAGTCGCTCTTTGAGATTCTGCTCGGTGTTTCTCATCGCCTCGATCCGGCGCTCAAGCAGAACGGTTCGCTGCTGTTGGCTCAGTGCTTCCATTGCAGGCATCGATGTGTTGGACGGACCGGCAGCCGGTTGATTTGCGCTCTCGGCGAGAGCAGGATGAGTTCCGGCCTTTGCCCTGCTGTCGAGATTGTCAACCGAACGTTTGAGGTCGGTTGCGTCAGAATCCTCGCTAGGCGCTGGCTGCGATCTGGCCATCAACTCGCGCTCGACGACAGCGTTGTGCTCGTCAACGAGGCTGTTGTATTGATCAGTGCGCCGCTCAATCTCTATCCTGTCACTCACGCGTCCATTCCAGAGTTGCGCGATCAGCGTGGCCGCAGTGATCTCCTTCTTGTCGGCAGCGCGCAGATGAAAGAGGAAGGCAGTGGTCACGCCGGACAGAAGAATCAGCGCCACCACATTCGACCAAAAGTAAAGATCGTCCATGGTATGCGTGACGGTCGCGCCTCTCGCCGTATCAAGGGCTTCGCCGTAGTCCGTGTCATTGGGGTTGATCTTGCCCAGCGCATAGTCGGCAAATCCCTGCGGCTTGTGTGCAGCATGGTGAGAAGCGGCTGCTTGGTCCTGCCCCTGTAGCCCGACAGGAACGAGAATCAAAGCGGCGAATACAAGAACGACTCCGAGTCTATTCATGACTGTCCTCCTGGCGGCAACCCCGCTAGCGAACCGGAACTCCGCCTCCTGACACGGCGCTCACCCTCTTCTCGGAAACGCAGGTTGGCGCCAACCGCTGGATCGAGATAGCCACGCATCTTGGGATAGAGCGTCGAGATGAATCCCTTCAACTGATAGACCGGATGCTTGCGCACGTGAAGATGCGAGTGCCGAGTTCCTTCGCGGGGATCGACCATCAGAATCTCCATCTGGCCGACGGGGAGATTCTTGATGTGGTCTTCCCGCGCGCGGGTCTCGCGGAAATCGCTTTCGCTTCCTGTGCCAGTTTCCATGTATTTGGTCGTGAAGATTCCCGTCCTTCGAACGGATAAGCTGCGACGCTTCCGCACCACCCGCGACGATGCCTTGAGAAACCACTGCGCCGTGTTCTCCTCCGAGCCATTCATGATCATCTTGGTGCCGGGAGCAGACGACACCTCATCGGCGAATGCCTGGCTCACGCGCTGGAGTTGCGGAATGCTCTGGAAGGAAAACAGAAACGTGACGCGCGCGCCACGGGCCGTCTGCAATACCTGTGTGAATCCGGGATATGCGAATGGCGCGAACTCATCGAGGATCACGCTCAGGAGCGGTTCACTCCCGTTGCGGTCAGAGCGTGGCCGCGCATAGCGCTTACCGACCATGAGCTGAATGTTCTGGAGAAGTATCTTGCCCAGCGCCTCGCAGGCGCGTTTGTTCTTGTTGGTGTTGAGGGAGACGAACAGGATCAGTCCCTTCTCGACGACTTCATCGACTGTGAGCAGATCCTGGTAGGAGCCGGTGACAATCGACAGTTCATCTTCGAGAAAGGCCAGAAGCTCGTTCAAGAGTCCCTGAATCTTCTCGACGCGATCCCGGTCTGCAAGCGAACGCTTGATCATGCGGACCGACATCTCGAAGTTGAGGCGCATTTGCATGGTGACTTCCGGCAGCGTCGCGATGCGCGCTTTTGCGCGGGCGATCTGCTCTGCCAGCACCTTTTCGTCGAGCGCCATCACCAGCACGTCGTAGACGTTGAAGACCTTNNTGAAGTTGACATGCTCCTGATAGAGCGCATCGCCGGAGTAAAACGGGTTGTATCGCGCGGACTCACGAGGATTCGATGGGTCGATCACGCGCAAATCCTGCAACCGTCCGGCGGCCTCGATATGCGGCAGCAGTCTTTCCAGGAACTCCTGATCTCCCTTGCCGTCGAAGATAATCATCGGCATGGGCCGGTCGCCGAAGCGCCGCTGAAGATCCTGAGCAATGATGTTTTCGAGGAAGGTGGTCTTGCCCGCGCCGGTCCCTCCAGCAATGACGCCATGCTTGATGCGCACCGAATCCGGCCATAGCCACGGTTCTTTGTGGACGTTGTAACCGAGAACCGTGGCCTCCTTGCAAATCGCGGCCTCGACGACGGCTGCGTCTTTCGCGCCGGGGATCGTAACGGCTGGGTGCGGCCACATCTCTTCGCGCTTCTCGCGGCGGCCAATGAAGTGCGACANNACGCAATTCCAAAGATGCCGATTACGAGATCGAGAAAGATTTCGAGGCACTGGTCGCTTCTCAGGTGGAGGCGCGAAACAGCGATGTACCAGAAAACACCCAGTACAGCACATCCCCCAAGAACAAGAA
>PMGP01000409.1 GCA_003156235.1 Acidobacteriaceae bacterium | reverse complement strand
GGGCCGATGGTACTGCACGGGTAACTGTGTGGGAGATTAGGTGATTGCCGGCAATTAATTTGAAGACAAGAAAGCCATGCCCTTACGGCATGGCTTTTTTGCATTTCCAGATGGACGCCCGTGGGGAGAACTATTCGCCCGTTTTGATATATGATTATTTCCAATCCCAAGAAGGTGAGAAGTGATGGCACTTAAGGCGACCGACGTATTCACTCCAGGAACGTATCCTGTTCACAATTATGTAGAACGCAGCCAACAAGGCCTTGAACAGGCACTACGCGACGCATTAGACACACCAGGACAACTTGTATCTCTAGCCGGACCGTCGAAATCTGGCAAGACAGTCCTTGTGGAACGTGTGGTCTCCAGAGATCTGCTGATCCCGATTTCTGGTGCTTCTATTGAAAAGCCACAGGAATTGTGGACTAGAGTACTTGACTGGATGGATACACCAGAAACAGTGATCACGAGTCGCTCGAATGCGGCAACAGCAGGAGCGGAGATTGAAAGCAACGGTTCCATTGGCCTCCCTCTTCTGGGCAAGGCAGAGGTTGGTATTAGCGGGCATCTCGATGGGACGATTACAACAACAGCTTCTGCAGAAAGATCAAGGCGCGGACTTGAACAAGTCATTGCGGAAATCGGTAACAGCGATTTTGTTTTATTCTTAGATGATTTTCACTATATGCCGCGTGATATTCAAGCGGATGTTGCAAAGGCATTGAAGGACGGGGTGAGAAGGGGAGTAAAGACAATCACAGCGGCTGTGAGTCATCGGGGAGACGATGTGCTTCGCGCGAACCCTGAACTTAGAGGCCGGGTTAGAGCTATCGATCTACAGTATTGGAACAAAGATGAGCTCGCCGAAATTGCAAAGGTTGGATTTGGCGCTTTAAATGCGAGGGCCAGTGATGATCTAGTAAGGATATTCACCACTGAAAGCGCAGGTTCACCTCAACTTATGCAATCCCTTTGTCTGCAAACCTGTTTTGTTCTTAATTTACGTCAAGCTCATGACGGAATGTTTCCCGAGGTGATTAATCCTACAAAGCAGCACTTGGATCAAATCTTGGAACAGACGAGCGCTTCGACGGATTTTAGGTCCTTGGTAGATGTCTTGGACAATGGCCCCAGAACACGTGGAACTGAGCGCAAGACTTATAAGTTTCGAGCCGGTGGACAAGGAGACGTTTACACAGTAATACTGAAAGCGGCAGCTGCCGATCCACCAAAGCTCGCTTTCTCCTATGACGATTTGTTGGAGCGCGCTGCGAAGGTTTGTGATGGTGAATCACCTGTGGGATCGAGTGTGATTACAACTTGCTCGCAAATGGCCAAGATTGCCCTCGATAAGTTCCCCAGAGAGAGAACGATTGACTGGGATGAGAGCAAATCTGTTTTTGACCTTCCAGACCCGTATCTGATGTTCTATCTTCGCTGGTCAGGTAGGTTGCAAAACACTGAGTAGTTTGAATTAAATTGACGGAGAACAGACATGGTACTTCAGCGCGGACCTAAAGTACCATGGGCCGTTTCCCTTTCCAATATAACTTGCTACAAAATCGCCTCAAACCCCTTGCGGCGGATGACGTTGAGCAGGGCGAGGGCTTGGCTATCGGACTGCTTGTTTCCGCAGGCTTGTAATGGCGGGTTTCGGTCGCCCCTATAGGGCTTTGTTTCGATTCTGGCTGTTTCCCCGGGTTGCGAACGCCGCATTTCGCGGCGGACTTCACCCGGGGCTATTCTCCCAGCATCCCTACGGGATGCTTTCCTTTGCGCTAGGGAAAAAAGCGTGGACCAGGAGGTCCACGCTACAGCCGGCCGGGAGGCCGGCGCTACAGTGTGGGGCCCCCGTGGGTCGGCGAAAGCCGNNCGGCCTGGCTCATGTTGGCGCGCTCCCGCAGGCTGCGAATCTCTTCGCTTTGGGTTTTTTCGCGAGTTGGCCACTGCTGCGCGGTGATTGCGGGTTAGCAAGTTCGCGAGTTTGTTGCCGGTGTGACGCGATGCCGCGAAAAGGACCGCTCACGAGATTCAGGGTTGGATGAGGTTCGTTATATCTCAGGTTCCAAAGGCTGGATCTGGGGCACCCGGCACAGATTGCGCCGTCCCTACGGGACTCCGATTGAATGATGGGTTGATCCATATCCCCACCGTTGAAACGGTGGGCTAATAAACACTGCGCCTATGGCGCGGGCGACAGTATGCAGGGCGCGAGCAGCTGAATGTGAGGCGCGGGTGGCTATATACCGGGCTTGGGCGAATCTTCGCGGCAGGCGATTTACGACCGTACCCTCGCTGTGCAATCATAGTTCCGTCTTCAAATCCACATCCGGTTGGTAAAACGCATGAGCATTCGTCTGTCTGATGGAACTGAAATTCCCATCGAGATGCACAAGATCCGCATTGTGCAAAAGGTTCGATTGGCCCCGGCCCGCGAGCGGCTTCAGGCAATGGAAGCAGCGGGCTATAACACATTCCTTCTTCGTACCAGGGACATTTTTCTGGATATGCTGACTGACAGTGGCACCAATGCCATGAGCGACACCCAGCAGGCATCCATGCTGCTGGCCGATGACGCTTACGCCGGCTCGGATAGCTTTTACAAGCTGGCCGACTCGGTCAAGGAGATTCTCGGGTACGAGTATCTGCTGCCGGCTCACCAGGGGCGCGCTTGCGAGCACTTGCTGGCCAAGGCATTTATCAAGCCCGGCACCTTCATCCCGATGAACTATCACTTCACCACCACCAAGGCGCACTTCAATCTGTTGGGAGCGACCGTTCTTGAGCTTTTCGGACCGGAAGCGCTTAACACTCAGAGCACTTATCCATTCAAAGGCAATATGGACCTTGGGCGCCTGAAGGCCGCCATCGACGAGCACGGCGCCGTGAAGATTCCCTTTGTTCGCATGGAAGCAACCACCAACCTGATCGGCGGCCAGCCGTTTTCGATGGCGAACCTGCGCGAGGTGAAGGAATTGATCGCGCCGCTCGGGATTCCGCTGGTGCTGGATGCCAGCTTGATTTCGGAGAATGCCTATTTCATTCGCCAGCGCGAGCCGGGATATGCGAATAAGTCGATCAAGGAAATCATTCTGGAGATGATGAAGCTGGCGGACATCTGTTATCTGTCCGGGCGCAAGAGTTGCATGGTTCGCGGCGGATTGATCGCCACCAACCGCAAGGATTTGGACGCGGCGATACGGCCCTGGCTTCCGGTGTACGAAGGCTTCTATACCTACGGCGGAATGTCTTCCAAGGAAATCGAGGCGATGGCGGTGGGTATGCGGGAGATGACGGATCTTGAAATAGCGGGCTCCTCGGCCGACGCCATCAAATTCTTCGCCGAACGGTTGATCGAAAAAGGTGTTCCCGTGGTTACGCCTCCGGGCGGATTGGCTTGCCATCTCGACGCCATGCGCTTTGTCTCGCATATTCCGCAGAGCGAATACCCCGCGGGAGCTTTGGCCGCGGCGGCGTTCATCGCATCGGGTATTCGTGGCATGGAGCGCGGAAGCATATCCATGGACCGGGATGAGCAGGGCAACGACGTGCCATCCGATATGGAGCTTTTGCGCCTGGCGGTTCCGCGGCGTGTATTTACGATGTCTCACTTCCTGTATGCGACCGATCGACTCAAGTGGCTCTATGAACACCGCGAGATGATCGGCGGCCTTGAGTTCTTTGAGGAGCCGCCTATCCTTCGCTTCTTCGGCGGCCGCCTGAAGCCCAAGAACAATTGGGGCGCGAAGCTGGCCGCGGCATTCGAGAAGGACTTCGGTCCGGTGTGCTGATCGCCCTCATCGCACCATCCGATTTGGGCTGTACGATGCTGAAGATTCGATGATCGCCGGCATTCATCTCAAGCAACAAAGCCATGCCGCTACGGCATGGCTTTTTTGCGTTTGGTGCTTTATGATGCAGTCGAGACGTATCAAGAAGCCAGTTAACGTCGAGAGGTGCGAAAAGTGGCATGCCAAGATTATGATCGTCTAGCAGAAGAACTGAAAACTGCTCAGACGAGCTATCTTGAATCCAAAACCAACAAACTGTCTCGTCTCAGTGGTTCCAGAAAAGAACTGAGGCAACGAGACGAATTCGCGAAGCATCAAGCTGTTAAAGCGCAGAATGCATTGCTCAGCCACGTCGAGAACTGCAGTGCATGTAGAGCCAATAAAAGCTAATTACAATATTGCCTCAAGCCCCTTGCGTCGAATTACGTTGAGCAGGGCGAGGGCTGGGCCTTTGGGCTGCTTGGTGCCGCGCTCCAACTGCGAGATGTAGCCCGTGGTGAGATTGAGGTAGCGGGCGAAGGCAGCCTGGCTCATGTTGGCGCGCTCCCGCAGGTTGCGAATCTGCCTGCTACTGATGGGCTTGGCCGTGGGAAGCGGCTGAGAGCCGAGCAGGCGAACGGTGATCTTGTCGTACTCTGCCTTGTCCATCAGGCCGCTGCGAAGCTGGTCGCCAGCCATTTCGATAAGTGCCTCGGACAATTTGCTAAGTTTCTTCGCCATCTTCAATCTCCTGTAAGTTGCCAGTCTCGATTTCCATTTGAATCTTCACGGCATCGGCGGCAAGCCAGTTCTTCGCAAGTTCCCGAAGAAAGATCAATTCATCCGAGCCAATATTCTCCCGTTCGTTTTTGGCAAAGCCAAACAAGAAAACGGCCCGGTCCTTTGCCCGGTAGGCAACAAGGACGCGATAGCCGCCGGATCGGCCTGCCCCTGCCGGGCTACGCGCTGCTTGATGAGGCCGCCGCCCAGATCGGCGTCGATGAGGCCACGCTCGGCCCGTTCGATGGCCTCGCGCAAACCGTCGTCGGCGATCTTCTCCTGCCGTGCAAAACGCGCAAACCACCTCGTCTTGAAGATCTTCATGGGTCTGCCTAACACTATGAACTATAGCACATAATGCGAGTATAATGGCGTTCTTGACTGGAAAATCATGATTTCCCAGCGCATGACTCGCTCGCGTTGGCCCACGTCTACCGCTTCTGCGCGGCGAACCATGTTTCCCGGCTATTCTGGACTAAGAGCCTATGTCAGCTGACGTGCGCCAATTCGATGTGATTGTGATGGGAGCGGGAGCGGCTGGGTTGATGTGCGCGGCGGTGGCGGGCCAGCGCGGGCGGCGGGTAGCCGTGCTCGAGCACAATGGGCAGGCGGGGCGGAAGATTTTGATTTCCGGCGGCGGGCGGTGCAATTTTACGAATCTGCATTGCGGGCCGGAGAATTTTCTCTCGGAGAATCCGCATTTTGCGAAGTCGGCGCTGGCGCTTTATCAGCCGCTGCACTTTCTTGAGCTGGTCGAGCGGTACGGGATCCGGTGGCATGAGAAGACGCTGGGACAACTGTTTTGCGACGGGTCGGCGCGGGCGATTGTGGAGATGCTGCTGGCGGAGTGTGCGCGGGGAGGCGTGGAGATTGTGCTGAACGCCACATGCACCACCTGCTGTGTGGCAGGAGGCCCTGCGGGCGGGTTTCATGTAAAAACTTCGGCAGGGGAGTTTCAATCGGAGTCGCTGGTGGTGGCGACAGGCGGTCTTTCGATTCCGAAGCTGGGGGCGACGGGGCTGGGGTATGAGATCGCCGCGCAGTTCGGACTGGGGATTGTGGAGCCGAGGCCGGCGCTGGTTCCGCTGGTGCTGGGCGGCGATGAAGCTGGGTGGACAGGGTTGGCGGGAGTGGCGGCGGAGGTGGTGGCTTGGGCGGATAAGACTTCCGAAAAGCATCCTTCCGGGGCTAAAGCCCACGCTGATATAGCTGGCAATATGCGGGGATTGAAAGCCCCGCCTCCCTCCGAAACCAGGGCTAAAGCCCATAGCAATATTGCAGCATCTACGGCAGTCAGGGCTAAAGCCCTGACCTACCAGTCGTACCCTTTCAAAGCACAGCAAGTTTCCGCAGCCGTGGAAGGCAGGTTGCGAACCCCGTTCCATTTCAAGGAAAAGATGCTGGTGACGCATCGCGGGTTGAGCGGGCCGGCGGTGTTGCAGGCATCATTGTACTGGCGGCCGGGGGCGGAATTGGTGGTGGATTTTGCTTCGGGATTCGAGGTATCCCACCCTAGCCACAAAGATCAACCGCAGGTTCTTCGACTCACTGCGCTCGCTCAGAATGACAATCGGGTGGGGCACCCGACACCTGGGGTTCATGGTATCCCACCCATTCGCATAGAGCGCGAATGGATGGGGCACGGAGCTGTGATTCTTAAGGCATTGAGGGAGCCGGGGGCGCGGAGGGATTTGGATGCGCTGCGGAAGGCGTTGCGCGAGGCGCTGCCGCGGCGGTTGGCGGATTATCTTGCCGAGATCGGCGGGCCGCAGGGCTGGACGAATGCGGCGTTGGAGGAGTGTGAGCGGCGGCTGCACCGGTGGGAGTTTCATCCGGCGGGGACGGAGGGGTTTGAGAAGGCTGAGGTGACGGTCGGGGGCGTGGATACGGCTGAATTACAGGCGCGGACGATGGAGGCGCGGGCTGTGCCGGGATTGTTCTTTATAGGCGAGGTGGTGGATGTGACCGGGCAACTGGGTGGGTTTAATTTCCAGTGGGCGTGGGCATCGGGAGTGGCGGCGGGGAGGGCTTGCTAGGGACTAGGGACCAGGGACTGGGGACTAGGAAAAGCCTAGGGAGCTGGCGGTGTGCCGGGTTTGGCGGGCGGGGTAAGGACGAAACCAGTGCGGACCAGGGCGTAGCCGATCTGGGGGAACTCGGCCTGTAGAAGCTGATTTTCAGGGCCGGAGAAGAGGTCCGTTTCTTTGCCGGCGATGGTGGCGACGAGGTGGTGGACGACGACGGGGTTGCCGTCAAGAGAGCCCTGCTCGTCGGCGTAAGTGGCCAACTGGATGGGAACGACGGAGCCTTCCTTTTTGGGGATGATGGCCCAGAGATCACGATTGTTGCGAGCTACGGCGAGGGCCAAGAGGGTTTCCAGTGCGCCGGGGTCGAAGTCGGGGAGGAAAACAGCAGCAGGGTGCGCGGGCAGGCTTGTGGTGGTGGAGTGGCCGTTGGCGGAGATGTCGAGGAGGATCGGGGACTGGCCTGATACCGGATCTGGAGCGGCGGAGATGTTGACGGCCGAACCGTTGACGGCGGCGCTCAACTGCACATGGCGCAGGTGGTTGGCAGGGGAGAGGCGCTCGGTTTTGGAGAGGGAGTAATCAAGGCCCTTCATATTGATGATGACCAGCGCAGTGGAGTCGTAGCCTGAGGAGCTGGCAGTGAAATTGAAGCTGGCCTTGCCGACGGATTTGCCGTGCTGCGAGACGATAAAGCTGGCAGACTGGGCGGAGGCGGCTGGGGCTGACGCGATCAGGGTGACAAGAAGCGCCGAGAGCGGAAGAAGGGCAAAAGAACGCATGAA
>PMGP01000344.1:3373-4298 GCA_003156235.1 Acidobacteriaceae bacterium | reverse complement strand
CCATCATGCGGTGCATCGGCCTTTCGCTCTGCAGCGTCGGGCCGGAAAGCGTCCGGCTGAGACCAACCGCATAGTCGCAGACGTCGATCATTTCCTGCACTTCTCCCAGGCCCTCGGTCAGTATTTTGCCCATTTCCAGCGAAACGAGCCGTCCCAGCGCGTTTTTCTTCTGGCGCAACGCAATCCCAAACTGACGCACGATTTCGCCTCTTCTGGGAGCAGGCAAGGCGCGCCAGAACTCGAATGCTTTTATCGCCTGACCGACAACTGCGTTGTAGTCGGCCTCGCTGGCCTGCTCGACTTTGGCCAGCAATTCCCCGCTGGCTGGGCTGTGGACTTCGATCCAGTCCCCGCTCCCCGCAAACCACTGGTCCCCGTAACTCGCGCCCGAAAGGGTTGCCCGCAATCCCAACGCGCTGAAAATTCCGTCTTTCTCTCCCATGCCAATTCCCTTTCAAAAGCAGTGAAAAACCGCATTCGAGCGGTTTAGACGGTCGGAAGGCCGCGCCCACTTCGATCTGCCGCAACCATCCAGCAATCTGCAACGACGCCGATTCCTCAAACAACTGAGTTTACCGCACTGGTTCCCAAGCTGGCACTTGTTTGGCCTTCCGGCGCTGGCTCCTCATGCGGATTTGGCCCGCTGCCGTACAATGAGTATGAGGTAATACCAGTCTCCCCATGTCCAACAGTTATCCAACGCGCTCCCCGCGTTCGCACGGATTTCGTTCGCTGTTCAGCATGTTTTCCAGCGACCTGGCCATCGATCTTGGCACCGCCAACACCCTGGTCTATGCGGCCGGCAAGGGCATCGTAGTCAACGAGCCCTCCATCGTGGCCATCAACAAAAACACCGGCGAGGTGGAAGCCGTGGGCAAAGAGGCCAAGGAGATGCTGGGCCGCACACCCGGCAACATCGTGGCCA
>PMGP01000344.1:0-3344 GCA_003156235.1 Acidobacteriaceae bacterium | reverse complement strand
GCGCCAAGGCCAGCGAAGTGTACCTCGTCGAGCAGGCCATGGTGGCCGCCATCGGCGCCGGTCTGCCCATTACCGAGCCCAGCGGCAACATGGTCGTTGACATCGGCGGAGGCACCACCGACATCGCCGTCATCTCGCTCTCTGGAATTGTTTACTCCCGCTCCGTGCGCATGGCCGGCAACCAGATGGATGAGGCTATTACCAATTACCTGAAGCGCAAGTACAACCTGCTGATCGGCGAGCGGACGGCCGAGCACATCAAGATGGAGATCGGCTCGGCCTTCCCCTTGGACAAGCCGCTCACCATGGAGATCAAGGGCCGCAACCTCATCGAAGGCATTCCCAAAACCATCTCCATCGACGACAGCGAAATCCGCGAAGCGCTGGGCGAGTGCATCGCCGTCATCATAAACGCCATCCGCGTGGCACTGGAGCGCACACCGCCCGAGCTTTCAGCTGACATCAGCGACCGCGGCATCGTGCTCACCGGCGGCGGCGCGCTGCTCAAAAATCTGGACAAGCGCATCCGCGAAGAAACCGGGCTGCCGGTTTCCGTGGCCGACGATCCACTGGCCTCGGTGGTGCTGGGCACCGGTAAAATGCTCTCCGACTTCCGTTTGCTGCGAAAGATCAAGATCGACTGACACCTGCGATGGGTAGACGCTCGCTATTTGCTCGCAGAAGGTTCGAATATCTCAGTTCTGAAATTTCAGTCCTGAGATATTCGCTTCTTTGCAGTTCGGAGTTGGATTCTCAGCCGATTTGGAGCATACTGTTGCCATGGCTACGATGCCCGCGCCCGATTTTTTCGAGCCGTTTGTGACGGTTGAAGAGTATCTTCATACCAGTTACCGGCCGGACTGCGACTTCGTGGATGGACGCATCGAGGAGCGCAACTTGGGCGAGTACGATTACGGTCTTCTGCAAATTATTCTTGGGCAACTGTTCATGAATCATAGGGAAGTCTGGGGCATACGCGCCGTCACCGATGTGAGAACGCAGGTGAGCAGTAGCCGTTTCCGCGTTCCCGATCTTTCGGTATTGCTTGCCGATGCGCCCAAGGAGCGGATCATTACTCATCCGCCGCTGATCGTCATAGAAATACTTTCGCCTGAAGACCGTCTGAGCCGCTTTCAGGACCGCATCGAAGACTATCTCGCCTTCGGCGTTGTACACATCTGGATTCTTGATCCGGAACGCCGCGCTGCTTATACCGCCTCGGCGAGCGGAATTCATCCGGTTCGAACCAATGAACTTTCCGTGCCGGAGACGCCGATCCGCATAGTGCTGAGCGATCTCTTCGCGGAGATGGACAGAGGATAAATTACAAATGAATTCTCTGGTCTGAATGCGAGACGTAGGAAGCCGACGCTCACCACATGGCAATACGAAGAAAGGAGAGTTTTCGTGACAGAGTTGGTAAAGAGCTTCATTGCCTTCGCTTCAGTCATCACCGGCGTGATCCTGATTGTCTTTTTATTCAATGGTAATGTCTATTATGTTGGCGCATTGATTTGTGGGATTTTGGGTGTCGCTCTTTTGGCAGGCGGTATTACGTATTTTTGGTCAAGGAGCAAGTTCTACAAGAAGTGATTTGGCTTCGTTCTGTAGTTATGAATGGAGTGAGGCTGTTTGTCCTCACCCCATTCTCTGCTGTTAATTGTGAGTAGACAACTTCATGTGGTTGATTGCGCTGCGGATTTTTTCGTCAAGTTCGGCATCGCGATGATCGGTGTTAGTACCAGTCAAATCGTCTAAGAGTTCTTTTGATAAGCGTAAGGTGGTACGGTTGGTGAGTTGAAGCTGTAAAAGATAGTGAAAGGGAGACTCGTCTAGTCCAGCCTTTACAAATTCAACGTTAGGGTTAATTGCATGTATCCGCTCTTTGACAAGGGCGAAAGCAGGCACATCATAAGAATCAATTTCCTTGACCATTGTTTTGTACTCCTATGTGATATCAGCCTTCAAAAGGCCATGCTTTAAGTATATGCCTCAACAGGCTTTCCGGCCGTAGAACTTGTTGGCCGGGTTCCCTAAGTCCTGCTGTTGGAACTTGGAAAACAAGTAGTCTCGATCTTATTTCGCCGCCGCCCTCAACGCCGCCAGCATCTCGCGCCGCAGAATCGCGTTAATGCGCGATTGATAGCCCCTACCCTGCGACTTCAGCCACTCCAGCACATCCGCATCCACGCGCGCCGTAATCTGCCGCTTCACCGGGCGATAGAAGTGGCCGCGAATTCCCTTTTTCCACTGTTCCGCCGTCAACTCTGGGGCGTCGCTGAAGTCGATCTCGCTGTCGGGGCGCGCCGCCAGCGCCTCCAGAGAGGCAATATCCTCCGCTGTCAACTCCGGCAATGTCTCCAACGTGTAACTAACCATTTTCGTCGACATAACTTCTCCTCTCCACCGGTGTAGCTTTTCGCGCCGTGATGATGCGCACCACGTCAACAAAAACTCCGGGGGCTACCTCTTCGCGAACGGTGTGCGCCACCAGCAGCAAAAGAATTCCACCGGAAGGCTTTCGCACGATTCCGGTCGTCTGCCAGCGCTGCTCACCGTCCACCACACGTTCCGCAACCAAAACCCGCTGCGGGTCGCGAAAGACTAGACTAGCTTGCTGGAAGCTGACGCCGTGCTTGCGCTGATTGGCGAGGTTCTTCGCCTCATCCCACTCGAAACAGATTCCTTTCACTACATTATTATAACTACAAATATGGCATTACGCAACATGCTCTTAATCCGCGACTAACTTTCCCGATTCAGCGCTTTATAAACCGGGAGTTCGATAAACGCCAGTTCTGATCGCGAAAAATACGAGAAGCAATTATCGTCAGCGACCGTCAGTATACTGGTATTGTTCTCGCTCTCTGTATCGTCCTCTCCCTGCCAGAACTTTCGCCATGGAATCGTTCTTCTCTCGCTATCGAAATCTTCTGGTGCTGCTGGTTGTCCTGCTGGCGCAGATCATCGGGCTGGCCGTGCAGGTGCGGCACACCGACAGCGGGCGCAATACGATTGACCGGCGGGACCCGGCGGGTGTGCGGCTGATCCGGCTGTGGGCCGATGCCGTGGTTACCCCCCCGGAGAAGATCTTCCACGCCAGCAAGCTGGGCTCGGTGAGCCTCTGGCAGAACTACATTGACCTGCGCCATACACGCGAGCAGAACCAGGAATTGCAGAAGACCATCGACCGCCTGCGCCTGGAACAAGCCTCTCTGATGGAAGACGCCCGTCAGGGCGAGCGCTTGCAGGCGCTGCTCGACTTTCAGCAGCGATACATCTACAAGACAGTGGCTGCGCAGGCCATCGGCTCCAGCGGCAACGATTCCTCGCGGGTTTTCTAT
>PMGP01000432.1 GCA_003156235.1 Acidobacteriaceae bacterium | reverse complement strand
CAAAGTACGGGTGGGGGTACCAGCTTTGCCTTCGGAACAAACCGGAGCCCCGAAGGGGTGCCTGAATAGGTAATTCCGGATTCTTGGTTATTTTGCAAGAGGATCACATTGTATGAATTCAGGACACTACACTCATCCCAACGCTACCAGCCAGCGCCGGAACTCGGCTGCTGGGTCCGGCTGGCGGAAGAGTGCCCCGGCGATGGCGACGAATGTGGCTCCGGCAGAGAGCGCCTCAGCCGCCGTGGCCAGCGTAATGCCGCCGATAGCGACCAGCACAGGGCCGGGGCCGGCCTCCGCGCGGAGCCGCTTCACGCCGTCCATGCCGATCAGCGGTGAGCTGGTCTGCTTGGTGCGCGTGGCAAAGACCGGGCCAATCGAGAAGTAATCCGCAGGAGCTTCGAGAATTCCCGGAAGCAATCCCGCAGCGCCGCCGCCGAAGGTGCCGATGATGCGATCCGGGCCTAGCAGACTACGGGCCTCGGCAGGCTGGAGGTCTCCCGCATCCACATGGACACCATCAAAGCCAATCTTATCAATCAGATCAGCCCTGTCATCGAGAATCAACTTCACCTGTTTGGAGGGCAGTGCGGCACGCAAGATGGCAGCGTCGGCCAGCAACTCCGTCTCCGCGCCGGTCTTGTTGCGGTATTCAAGCAACGTTACGCCGGCCTCAGCCAGCCCACCGCCCAGACGGCGCAGGAACTCGGCGCGGCCAGTGGGCGGAATGAAAGAGGCATCGAGAATGGGGTAGACCTTGGGCCACTGATTGGAAGATTGCATGTTCTGATCACCATCGACTTTCACAGAAAAAGTTACTCATCCCTTGCGCGCCTCGGCCTCGGCCAGCCATCCCCGGCGTAACTTCTCTGCGGGGATGCTCGAAAGGTAAGGCTTGATGTCCAGAATCGGCGTGCCGTCGAGCATGTCCACGCCGCGCACATGAAGCGTTCCACCCTCGCGGCCGAGCAGCTCAACGACTGTGAGGCCGATGGGGTTGGGACGGCGCGGAGATCGCGTGGTGAATACGCCGTGGGGATGATCGTCGGAGGGCGGCGTGGCCATCAAATCGAAGCCATCGGAACGGTCGAAGGTCCAAAGCACGATCAGGTGCGAGTAGCCCTCGATGTCGGTGAGGCCTGGCTCGAAGGCGGTCAGAATATTCAGCGCGCCCTCTGCCTCGTGCCTGGCGCCAAGACCTTTGGGGATTTCCTTTGTGTTTTTGAAGGGACTGCTGACAAATCCGATCGGTTGCGGGGTGAACATGGACGCCGGTGCCTCTGAATTCATACTAAACGCGAGGGAACAGGGATTAGGGATCAGGGAACAAGAAACATCCGGAACGCTACCGTTTGTCTGGTTCCCGGCAAAGCTAATTTCGATCAGAGAAAGTCGATCCGTGTTCGGCAGCTCCGGGCGACTGTTCCCTGTTCCCTATTCCCTGTTCCCTGCTCTTTACGTCTCGTCCGCAGACGGCCCATAGGTTCCGGGGATGGGCTTGTCGAGCAGGCGCAGGTAGACGCCGAGCTGGGCGCGGTGATGAATCAGGTGGTCCATCACCCAGTCGCGGAAGACGCGGTACTTAGAATCGTCGATCCAGGCTTGGCCGCCGGCAATGAATTTCCAGTTCTCGTCCCACTTGGCCGGAGCAAAATCCGCAAACGCCTTCTTGGCTTCTGCAACCTCCTTGTCGAAGCGCTCCAAGAGGGCTGCGGTCGATGCGGGGATGTAGGCCTCGAACTTGTGGTCCGCCGGGAACTCCAGCTTATCAGTGGTAAAGGTCGTCTTCGCCCACTCTCCGCAGGTCTCGGCGAGGTGCCCGGCTAACCTGCCCAGGCTCATCGATTTGGTGTGGGGTTCCCAGGTGAAATCAACGTCCGCCGGGATGGCCTCAAGCATCTTGCGAGTCTTGGCGGTCTCACGGTCGTATTCGGCAATCAATTCTTTTTGAAAGTCCATTCGGCAACCTCCCATGTTGCGAAACCAGCATACAGCACGACGCGCAAAAAGGCGAAGAGAAAGCGATGGCTATTTCGCCACAGAAAACTGCTGCGCAACTCAGGTGAAGCGAGTGGAAACGAACGATGCAGACCAGGCCTCCTGCCAGCCTTTGATGGGTTTGCCGTCAGCGTCGTAAGGGCCTGGCGGTGGCGCACCCTGGGGCGGCACATCTTCCGGTGAAGGAATGGGCTCATGTGGGGGTGAGTCGACTTGCAGGTAGTTGCCATGGCCAAAATCCCATCCCTTGGGAATCTGGCATGGACTCCGATAGTGCTCCGGACTTGGAGTGGGTCCAAAGCGTCCCAGCGCCGACTCCCACCAGGGATGATCGTGATCGAGAATCTCGGCCGCCAGGTCGCCGATAGGAAAAGCCCACCTGAGCACCTCATCTTTCTTCGAGGCGAGCGCTGAAATGACATCAACCTTTGCCTGCACAGAGGCGAATTCCTGGGTCAGGCAGTGATCGGAGACGGCTCCGGCCATCAGGATCAGGCGCCGCACGCGTCTCGACATCTGGCTGATCGCCTGCAACACGACGTGCGCGCCCAAACTATGCGAGACAAACGAGATGCTGGTCGCGGCTGTTAAGTTCTTGTCCACAAAATCCGCAATCATGTTGCCTGCCGCGGTGGCATTCTTTGGTTCCATGGGATAACTCAGCGCATGAAGGGACTCCGAGTCGCCCGGCCATAAAAGCCCGAGAAAGGCGCCGGGAAAAGGAGCCGTCGCGATAAAAGGGTTCGGCCCGAGCAGCGTCTCCCAGTAGGAAATATCTGCAATGCCATCCTGCCGATTGACATTGAAGCCGTGGGTTGCAATCAGCACGTCTTTGGCATGGATGTGACTCTGCAAATCGTCTGGGGATAGGACGACGTATTGCGAGTGATCCGTGTAGTCTTCGCCGCCAGTCCACTCCCGAAGCTGCACAACGTCCGATACGTCGCCGCCGCCCCACAATGCGCGAACATCGAGAAATTTGGTCATTGCTGCCCCGGTTTCTTCACCAGTTGCATGGTATTGACAGCCGTGGCCAGGGCGCTGGAGAGGTCCTTGGCGATGGGCGCGAGCGGCGTGGCGAGCAGACCGACAAGAACAGCCAGTGCGATTTCCCTCGGCGACCAGAAATTTGTGCCATCCAGGCTCCATGCGCCCGCCACGGCCAGTGCTACAGCCACTCCGGCTGCCAGCGCCCGCGTCCAGTTGCGGTAGAACTGGTCGGAGAGCTGATAGGCTTCATCGAGCATCGCGGTCAAAATCAGGTCGAAGCGCGCGAAGACGTCGCTCTCCGTCGGCAGCAGCGGCGTCCCGGCGAGGTTTTTTTTCGCCACAGATTCCAGCACCGCCGGATCGACGTTGGTTCTTGTCGCCAGCACAGCTGCGTTACCCTCGCTAAAGTGCAGTTTGATCAAGGACTTGGCAATCGCCTTCTGGCTGGCGATGTCGGTTCCGTTGACCCAGTTGGCCTCGACGGTTTCCAGAATATGTCTCCGGGGCAAGGCATTGAGCGGCTTATGTGGCAACCCGGCGACGTTCTGATCCGGAGTAAGTTCCGTCACCCTGTCGTTGATGTGCTTGAGCCCAATGCGATTGATTCCGCCAAAGAGCGGCACCGTTTTGGCGGCATCCACGAGTCCAAAGGCTGCCGTTCCCAATCCCCCAATGGCCGTGATGACCTGACCGAGTTGCATGGTATCGAATACGCCCATTCTTTTACTCCTTCCTTACACCAAAATTTATACAGACGAAACCTCTTGCGGTAAACAAAAAAAATATCCGCCGTAGCATTTTTACAGATGGTGCAGAGTGCGGCGTGGACCAGGAGGTCCACGCAACAGCCGGCCGGGAGGCCGGCGCTACAGGTTCGCGGCCAGGCAAACTGCTCTAGACAGAAAAGGCTAGAATCCTCTGATGGAATTCCATCCTTGTCCAGCTAAAGCGCAGAGCTGCCCTTGGCCGCGTCAATTACGTCAGGTTTGCTTTGTCCTCGGAGCGTGAGGCGAGAAAGTTCTCCATGAACTTGGTGTCGAAGTGGCCGGCGCGGAAGCCGGGGTCGGCAAAAATCGCCTGATGCAGCGGAATGGAGGTATCGATGCCTTGGACAATAAATTGACTGAGCGCTCGCTCCATTTTGGCAATCGCTTCAGCACGGTCGCGCCCGTGGACGATGAGCTTGGCAATCAGCGAGTCGTAGTAAGGCGGGACCACGCTCTCAGCGTACTGCGCCGTGTCCACGCGCACGCCGTTTCCACCGGGGACGTTGAATACCGTAATCATGCCCGCCGAAGGGGTAAACTTCACGGGGTGCTCGGCGTTGATGCGGCACTCAATGGCGTGGCCGCGAATCTCCAACTTAGCCGGCAGAATGGCGTCCAGCCGCTCGCCGCTGGCGATGAGTAACTGCGCCTTGACGATGTCCACGCCGGTGATGGCTTCGGTGATGGGGTGCTCGACCTGGACTCTCGTATTCATCTCGATGAAGTGGAGCTGCCCATCCTCGTCCATCAAAAATTCAACCGTGCCGCAGTTCTGGTAGCCGATTTCCTTGAGGCAGTGGCAGAGGGTGCGGCCAATCTCCTCGCGCATCTTCGGCGTCACCTTCAGGCTGGGCGACTCTTCGATAAGTTTTTGATGGCGGCGCTGGATGGAACACTCGCGCTCAAAGAGAGAGACTACGTTGCCGTGCTCGTCGGCCAGCATCTGAAACTCGATGTGGCGCGGGTTCTCGACGAACTTTTCCATGTACAGCTCGCCGTTGCCAAAGGCGTTTTCCGCCTCGGTGAAGGCCGCATAGAAGAGATTGGGCAGTTCTTCATGGGCGCGCACGATTCTCATGCCGCGTCCGCCGCCGCCCGCCTTGGCCTTGAGAATGACCGGGAAGCCCACCTTCTTTGCCCAGCCCTGCGCCTCCTCCACCGTGGCAACCACGCCATCGGAACCGGGCAGAATGGGCACTTTAGCCCGCTTCATCGCCTGGCGAGCTCTGTCCTTCTCGCCCATCAGGCGGGTGACCTCGGGCGGCGGACCGATGAATTTGATGTTGGAGGCGCGGCAGACCTCGGCGAAGTTGGCGTTCTCGCTGAGCAGGCCGTAGCCGGGATGAATCGCGTCCACGTCGGCGATTTCGGCGGCGCTGATGACCGCCGGCACGTTCAGATAGCTGTCAGCCGCGCGCGGCGGGCCGATGCAGATGGCCTCGTCGGCAAAGCGCACGTGCAGCGAGTGTCGGTCGGCCTCGCTATAGACGGCGACCGTGCGGATGCCGAGTTCCCGGCACGCGTTGATGACGCGCAAGGCGATTTCACCGCGATTGGCTATCAGTACCTTACGAAGCATTCATTACCTACAATGAAGAGGGTTAGCGAGTCAGCAAGTCAGCAAGTCTGCGCTTGGTGCAACTATGAAGATTCTAGCGCAGCAAGTAATCCATTAATGAGTCGAGCTACTTCTTCACACTGCTCCATCAACGCTTTGATTCTTGCAGCGTCTAGAAACTTTAAATCGGCAGATAGTTCCATCTGTGTCTGCAATTCAAATAGTGATCCGCGCGATGTGGCCAGGAATTGCCTAAAATGTCCATCATTTAACCTACCGTGTCCCTCGGCAATGTTGCTTGGAACAGAAACAGCAGCTCGACGCATCTGCGACTGAAGTCCATACATTTCAGTCTTGGGAAACGCTTCCGTCTCGCGATAGATCGCCCTGGCCAGTTCCATGGCCTTTTGCCAAACCAGCAGGTCGCGATAATGTCGCGTTCTTGCGCTCACAGGTGACCACCACTTTTCCTCATCAATGCACTCCAAGCTGACTTGCTGACTCGCTAACCGACTACCCCAGCCGGATGGAAAACAGCGGCTGCCCGAACTCGATGGGCTGGCCGTTCACAACCAGGCACTTGACGATCTCGCCGGTAACGTCAGACTCGATCTCATTCATCAGCTTCATGGCCTCGACGACGCCGATAACCTGCCCCTTGGTCACGCGATCTCCGGGCGCAACAAACTGCGCGGCGCCGGGCGAAGGCGAACCGTAAAACGTGCCGACGATGGGCGACTTGAGCAGGTGCAAACCGGCATCGGGGTCAACCGCAGCAGGGACCTCAGCCGGCTGGCTTGCCGCGGCCTGCGCCACCGCCGGAGGAGCGGAACCAAGCAGGCGCGTCAAGTCGGCCAATGCGTCCGGGGAGGCTTCCGCCGGGTTGAATTTAAGCCGGATCTTCAGATCGCCGCGATCCAGATCGAACTCGGCAACCTTATATTCCTTGAGGAATTCAATCAGTTGTTTCAGATCTGCAATGTCTTGTGCTTTCATTCGTTCCTTGATCTCCAGCCGTCGGGCGGGAGGGGTTTGATCAAAGTTAAATTCGAGTTTCGATTAAAGTTCGATCAGAGCTTTGGGCGCCGGGGTGAGCACCTGGCCTCCGTTACGGGTAACTGCCACCATATCTTCGATGCGAATACCGAAGCGTTCGGCTAAATAAATTCCAGGCTCGATGGTGATGACCATGCCGGAGAGCAGCCTGGCCGTCTCCTGGGCGCCGATGCGCGGCGGCTCATGGATCTCCAAGCCAAGACCATGGCCGGTGGAGTGGGAAAAAGCCTCCGCCAATCCTGCCCTGCGCAACACGCTGCGGGCGGCCTCGTCCACCTCCGCACAACTTACGCCAGAACCGACCGCGGCAACCCCCGCCTCCTGCGCCTCCAGCACCGCTTCATATGCGGAGCGCTCGTTGGCCTTGGGCTTGCCCAGATGCACGGTTCGGGTCATATCCGAGCAATACCCGTTGAGAATAACACCGAAGTCGAGGGTCACAAAGCCACAGCGCGGCAGCTTGGCGGCTGTGGCGCGTCCGTGCGGCATGGCGGAGCGTGGGCCCGCGGCAATGATGGTTTCAAAGGACATTCCCTCTGCGCCCAGCAGGCGGCCCTGATGCTCCAACTCGGCGGCCACTTCGACTTCAGCGAGGCCGGGCCGGATGAAGCCGAGAATGTGCTCGAAGAGCTTGCAGCCAGTGAGCGCCGCTTCGATCATCAGCGCCAGCTCGTCCTCGTCCTTGATCTGGCGCAAAGGCATAATCAAGGGCGCGGCCAGCGCGGAAAGAAAGTTGCGGCGAAGGCGAGCGGGCAGCGCGGCGCGGTAGCGAGCCAGATTGGCAACCGTGGTTTGGGTTGGGTCGAAGCCGGCAAACTCGACGCCGGGCTGCGCGGCCAGCCATTGAACTGCGGCAACCGACGGAGAACTGGCAACGATCTCAACCTGCGCAGCGGAAACTTCGGCGGCAGCCTGGGTTTTGTAGCGGCCATCGGTAAAGAGGCGCGCAGAACGGCGCGTGACGGCCAGCGCGGCGCTGGAGCCTGTGAAACCGGAGAGATAGCGGAGATCGGGCAGATGGGTGACCAGCAGGCCGTGAAGGCCGGCTTTGGTCAAACGGCGGCGGAGAAGGCCGATGCGGCGAAAGTGGTCCACTTGTTGAGGATAACAGGGTATAGGGGTTAGGCATTAGGGGTTAGCGGTTAGGGATTAGGGGTTAGGGAATAGGTGTCCACAGTTTGATCGTTAATCTGCGATTGACACGGCAGGGATATCGCTAGGCATCCGAATTCAGATAATCGTAGCTGAGTACTCATGGATCAGGCGGCTCGTTTCGTCCATAGAAATCTCGCCCTGTTGATATCGATAAAGGATTTGCTTGGTGGTCTCATCTGGCTCCATGTCGGAGAGGCGCATGGTCCCGATTGTGCCTTCGACGGCTAGTCGGCGCTCATCCAGTTCTGTCGGAGTGAGGGTAATGACGGGAGCGGTTGCAGCAGCCATGTTATCCCCTATAGCTCTATTCTACCAGTTTTGTGAATTCTGAGCCGGACAGCCCGGCTAGTGATGGCTGGCTGCAATTTAACGGCGGAGCAGTAGGCCGATGCGGCAAAAGTGGTCCATTTGTTGAGGACAACAGGGGGCAAGCAGGGATTATGGATCAGGGGTTAGGTATAGCTACTGAAGCTTCTAATGCTGATCCCGGGCCAACTTAACCAGAAAGTGAATTAATCTGATACTGGGCGCTTTAGCAACACATTACTGTAGGATCCTGCACCCGCATACCATGCAGATATAGCTTCCCACCCTTCTTGTCCCAACTGATTGAGTAGCTTATCTTCCGTATGCCCAATCCAATTGTTAGAACTGTCAGGAGTTCTTTCGGAGACGTGCTCGATCCTGTACTCCCATTTCATTTATGGCTCCATTTTGTCCGTCGGACTATTCCCAGCCATCAGATCACCTGCCTGACCGGCTTCATCTGCTCCGGATCGGTGACGGCGACGTGGTGGCCGGACTGGCGGTCCATTCAAGGGCGGCTTGGTTCGGGAGCAGACTAAACCGTTATTGGCTTTTTCAGCAAGACATGGTTGCCAAGCTCATCAGCCCAGGCAGAAATTGCTTCCCACCCATCAGCTCTCTTCCGATTGAGAATCTCAATGAAATGCGTTACCGGCTCATCTTTGTGCACGAAGATCGTACTTTTCTTGTACTTCCGAGTCAACATTGTGATCCTTCCTGTTCCCTGTTCCCTGATCCCTGTTCCCTGCTTTTAGAACGCCGGCCTGACCGGCTTCTTCTCGTGGGGGTTGAGTTCGGCGTCGGCGGCGTGCTGATCGCTTTGGCGATCCATCCACTCGTCGAGGCGGCTGCGCTTGAAGCGCCAGCGGTTGCCCAGCTTGAAGGCGGGAACGAAGCCCTCGGAGGCGTACTTGTAGAGCGTGTCGGAAGAGATTCCCAGGTAGTCCGAGGCTTGGCGAATGTCCATGACCTCGCGCACCTCAGGGACTAGCAAGTTGGAACGAAGAGCAGAACTGCGCATAATATCCTCCGGAAAGTCCGGTAGCCTTAGGTTGAATTCCGGCAATGCTGCCGGTACTTTTGTATATAACGCGGTTTCACTGGGCATTTCAAGGGATTTCAGGCAGTTACAGGAAAATTATCGGCTTTTGGGATTCCGATTTGGGAGGTTTCCCGAAGAAATTCCTGCCCATAACGCAGCCGGTTGGGGCGCAGACATCGCCTGACACAAGAACTTGGGTTGTTATGCCGGATGGTGCATATGTGCGGCAAAATGCAAAAAATACAACCGCAGGTCCTTCGACTCGCTACGCTCGCTCAGGATGACAGCTTTGTGGTGAGTGATTGTTTAAGTCCGAATCAAAGCGCTATTTCTGGTCGTCGCGGCGGTGCAGGGTGGGTTTTTCGTCGTCGCGGGAGGTGCTGCTGGGACTGGTGCTGGATGGGCTGGGCGGGCCACCCGAGTCGCCCTTCCCTGTACCGGCTTTGCGCAACGAGGGCTTGTTGGTGTTCCGGGAGTCGGTGAGGCGGCGCTTGTTTTCGATGCGCGCCAGCCGCGCCTTCACGTCGTCAAACTCCGAGGTGGTCACCATGTACTGGTCGCGCGCCGGCAGGATGTGGGCAATCTCCTCCTGAGAGTGAAGGATGCGCTCGGGAGTCTGCGGATGGTCGGCAAAGACCTTGGCCACGACGCCCGGCTTGCGCTTTTCCAGCGCCCGAATCTTCTCAAAGAAAGTAATAAAGGCCTGCGGGTCGTAGCCGGCGCGGTACATGTATTGCACGCCCAGGTAGTCGGCCTGCGCCTCGAATTCGCGAGAAAACTGGATGAAGGCAACTGGCACGCCGATAGATGCCGCCTCGTAGACGCCGATGCCGGTCCATCCGCCGATGAAGATCAGCGGAATGGCGCCGATCTGGGCATAGTTCTGGCGAGTCATCTCACGCGCTGCATGGTGGGCGCAGACGTGGGCAATCTCATGGGCCATCACTCCGGCCAGTTCCGCCTCCTCGTCGGCGTTCAGAATCAGGCCGGAGTTGACAAAGAAAAAGCCTCCGGGAAGTGCAAAGGCGTTGATCTCGTCCGAATCG
>PMGP01000381.1 GCA_003156235.1 Acidobacteriaceae bacterium | reverse complement strand
TGCCAGAACTGCGCCATCGCGCTGACCCACCACAAGCCGACGGGTGAAGATGCCGAAGTGGCGCGCGCGGGCCAGCGCCTGGAATGCCACTACTGCGGCTTCCGGCGCGTCGTGCCGGCTCGCTGCCCCAAGTGCGACAGTGAGCACCTCTACTACCTGGGAGCGGGCTCGCAGCAGGGTGAGGAGCGGCTGGGGGAGATTTTTCCTGGCGCGCGGATCGGACGCATGGACCGCGACACAGTGCGCGGACGGAGCGATTTGGAACGGCTGCTGGCGCGGCTGCACTCGGGCGAGATCAACTTGCTGGTGGGTACGCAAATGATTGCCAAAGGGCACGACGTTCACGGCGTCACGCTGGTGGGGGTGGTGGGCTGCGACCACTCGCTGGCGATGCCGGATTTCAGGGCCGCCGAGCGGGTTTTTCAGTTGATGACGCAGGTCTCGGGGCGGGCAGGGCGCGGGGAACTGCCGGGGCGCGTGGTAGTGCAAACCTACTACCCGGACCACTACGCGATTCTGGCGGCAAGCAAGCACGACTACGCCGCATTTGTGGAGCGGGAGCTGAAATACCGGCGCTGGATGCACTATCCGCCCTTTGGCGTGCTGGCCAACGTGCTGGTGCAGTCGCCGAAGCTGGAAGAGGCAGTGGCTTGGTCGGCGGTGCTGGGGAAATGGTTTCAGGCTGCTGCGCCGGAGGGGGTGCGGGTGCTGGGGCCGTGCACCGCGCCCATCGCGCGCATCAAGAACGTCTACCGCTTTCACCTGATTCTGAAGGCCGCCTCGCGCAAGGCGCTGAACGCAGCGCTGCGCGGAATGCTGGCGCATGCCGATACTGCGCAGATTCCGCGCAGGAATCTGATTGTGGACGTGGATGCGCTGCGGCTGATGTGACCACCTGCGGTGGGGCCAACTGCCTTCGGCGCGGCGAACGAACGGCATCATCGCAATCGCGCCAACTATTCTTTCCCTTCGGCGCAAGCTCTGCCAAGCCGCAGTAACCGCGCGCCAATGAGGAAGAACCAGAGCGTCGCGCCCAAAGCGTTCGCCATCACCAGCGGGAAGAAGCCCGTCAACGACAGTATTCCGAACACCCCCGTAATCAGCCCGGTCCAGGCGCTCACCTTCCCGAATCTTGCCTTGATCATCGTGATGCTCGCCAGCAGCACGCCCACTGATGGAATCACGATAATGTAAAAGGTCCACAGCGGCGTCGCATAAATCGAGGAGGCATATTCGGCCGCAGCCAGATAGGCTGCCCGATGAGCTTCGTCAGCGGCGCTGGAATAGTTTTGGAAGAGCGCCAGCAGAGAAGCGTGATGCGTCCAAGTTACTGCCAGATCGAGAACTACAAACAGATGCAGGCAGACTATAGCCGCCAGCATCAGTTTTGTTCCCGCCTTGCGTAAGGCGATCCACAGCGCCCAGGCAACCGGCAGATAAAGCAGATCGGTGACTACCGAAAGCCAAATAACCACCCACCACACCGTTGTTTTGCCTGGCAGGTAGCGGAACCATGCCTCACCGGTCGCCGGAGGCGCGCCCGCCCATGCGAAGAGCGGAATAATCGCCACGTAGCCAATCGCCAAAAGCAGCGCCGCTATCCCGCCCCAGCGATAGCACTGCTTCTCTTCACAAGGATTCAAATCGTTCATCTCAACCGACATCTCCATGATGGCTTATTGCTTCTCCAAAATCATACATAGCTGGCTATGGAACTGTTCCAGTCTTATCTACAGGGAGAGAGGCGCAGATCCCCATAGAGTTCAATAGCTCAAATATGGGTGCCCTAGATCCGGATTTTCGGAACTGGGAAGCCACAAACATCAATCCTTCAGCCGAAGGCCGTTGGCCCCGCCGCAGGTGGCTCAAGCCTTGAGAGTCTTTTTCGACTTGGACGGCGGCAGATAGTTCTCGCCGGTGACGACCTTGCGGCCGGTCTTGCTTTCCAGTTCGACACGTGCGCGCTGGGAGATCTTGCCGCCCGACTTTGCGGCATTCTTGTTGGCGGGCAGGCCCACTGCCACCGCCGTCTCCGCGATTTGGCGGGTGGAAAGCTCGGCCAGGGCCGTGAAGATAAGTTCGGCCTCGCTCATGTGATCGCGAAGATTCTGGCTTTCCAACCCTTTCAGGTTCTTATGCTCCTTGACCGATACACCGGACCATTCCTCGTGAATGAGATTGGTGAGGATGGCGAACTCCTCCCCCTGCTTNNTGAGATTGGTGAGGATGGCGAATTCCTGTCCCTGCTTGACCTTGTGGGAGGCCCAGTAGTCGGTCAACTTGCTGCGCGTCTCTTGCCCAGTCATGCGCTGGGTGATCCATTTCTCACTGCGTCCCAGCTTGCGCCAGTTCTCCCTGGTCCGCTCCAACCCCAAGGCCGGATCGGCGATCTCCCGCAACCGCTCATAGCCCACCTTCGCAAGCCAGAGTTTGAACGGCTCCGCTTTGGGAGAAGGGATGGACTGGATTAGCCGGAGAACTCCAGGGACGTTCCAGCACTGGAGCCTTTGCGTTCCCCCCTCGGTTTCGAAGGGAAGCGCAAGGGGGGGGACAAATTGTCCCCCCCCTTTGAAGGCCTCGACCAGAGAGGGATCGCGGCGGCGTAGCTTCTTCAGATAGTCGGAGGGAGCGGGTGAGTCCGTCAGCGCGTTGACGATGTCGGTGAGAACAAACCACCACTCCTCATCGTGAAAGACCCGGCGCACCGGACGTTCTTCGAAAAGGTCCATCTCGCTCATTGAGAAACCCTCCCTCCTCGACAAGACACTTGCCGAGGAGGGCTGTCCGTCTCGCCGCTCGCGTTTTTACTTCGCCGCCGTGCCGGTCTCTATCGCGTGCAGCTCCTTGCCGGGCTTGAAGCGGACCGCTTTGCCGGGGGTGATGCTGACCTCGGTTCCGGTGCGGGGATTGCGGCCGATGCCGGTTTTGCGGGCGCGCACGCTGAAGACGCCAAAGCCGCGCAATTCAATGCGCTCACCGGCGGTCAGAGCCTGCTTGAGGCCCTCGAATACCGTATCCACGGCCGCCTCCGCCTTGGTGCGGGGCAGGCCCGTACGCTCGATCACATGATGGACGATGTCCTGCTTAATCAAAGGGGCACCTCACTGGCGCAACTGAATAGACTGTACTACGACCTACGGTAGTGATGCTACAGGATTTAGAGCGTTTATGGAATAGCGGGGACGCAAAGAAATCGCAAGGTCCGTCTTTTTCCGCGGGAAAAGCTCTTTGAAGGGCGTCTGGCGGCCTTTTTTACTGCCATAGGAGGCACTGTTGCGGATAGATAAAAAATCATTTTTCGAGCGATATTGAACATACACCGAGAACGGTTTTCCACAGAATAATTAACAGCAACAAAGCAGATCTGGGGTATATGAGTTCTCAGGCTGCATGTTTTTCCCCCGTAACCTGAGAACTCCTTTTTTATCTTGTTGTGAGCAGATCCCGAATTTGCTGATCCCTCACCCTCCTTCCCATCATTCATGCATCGAGAAGAGCCGCTTGTTCCTTTCGCATGGGAACAAATCCTGCGTTCGAGGATCATTTCAGTCATTGGATCAGCAGGCAGGCGGCATATTTCAAAGGAAACAGACCTTCGGCGGTCCGGTTTCTTCAATAAATGGAGGCGAGAAGGTTGCCGGTAAGCGTCTTATCTTATTGAAAAGCAGAGAGATAAATATATTTTCATTTCAGAGCGTTATTGACCATACGCCGCAATTAGTTTTCCACATACTCATTAACAGAAACAACGCAGATCTGGGGAATAGGAGTTCCTAGGTTGCATGCTTCCCGTGAAACCTGGGAACTCCTTTTTTTTACCTGGATTTGTCGCCAGCCTCTTAATCCTTGCACAAAACGTGTTTCCCTCCCTACGTACATTCCTGAATTGCTGGATCGAGGCCGTATGCTCCGTCCTCGATTTTGTCTGCATGGTAGAGCCAGGATGCGCATTCCGGCGTATATGTTGTAGCCTGTCTGTGGATGCCCTTGGCGTGTACGCCGGCGAAATTCCCGGCTTGGCAGGCTGAAGAGCCGTGACACAGATTGTGCGGCTTTGGGCCTTGACGATTCAACATCTACGATTCATCAAACTGCCGGCATAGGGCCGCGGAGTGAAAAGGATCAGGATATGAAAAAGATACTTGTGTTGATCTGTCTGAGTTTCATGCTTACATCTGCCGCCTTTGCAGCCTCCACGCGGGAGAACCTGCAGGCGCGCATCGACGCAGCCAAGGTGGTTCTGGACCAGATCATGGCCACCCCCGACAAGAGCATTCCGATGGACATCATGGAACGCGCCACCTGTATTGGCGTGATCCCGGGATTGAAAAAGGGAGGCTTTATCTGGGGCGGTCTGTATGGCCAGGGCGTGGTGACCTGCCGCACGGGGCACGGCTGGAGCGCGCCGGTTTTCATTCGCGAGGGAGGCGGCTCGTTTGGCTTTCAGGCCGGCGGCCAGTCCGTTGACCTGGTGCTGATTGCGGTCAACGATCGCGGCTTCCAGGATTTGCTGAAGGCCAAGTTCAAGATTGGAGCGGAGGCGGCTGCATCGGCCGGGCCGGTGGGCCGCAACACAGAGGCCTCAACAGACTGGAAATTGAGCGCCGAACTGCTTACCTACTCGCGCAGCAAAGGGCTGCTGGCCGGAGTCAACCTGAACGGCGCCGGCGTGAGCCAGAACGCCGAGGATACCGAAATTTACTTTGGCCGGCCGGAGAATTTCGAAAACATTCTCAAGGGCGACGTTGCGGTTCCCGAGGGCGCCGTGGAGTTTGTGACATCTGTCGCGCATTATTTTATCGCGGCCAAGAACCGCCAGTAACGGCAAAGCGGCGCATGGAAGCGGGGCAGTCCGGCATGGGGCTGCCCCTCATTTGTTTGCGCGGTGGAAACGGCGCTGGGGGACTAAACTTAATCTTTGCCTTCGACAATGCGAGAAAAGCTCGAGTACTGGCTGGTTGTGACGGTGGCGCGTCCTCTGGGGCGGCTGCCGCGCGGGTTGGCGCGCTGCGCGGCCGGCGTGCTGGCGTGGAGCGTGTACAGGTTGCACGGGCGCCTGCGCCGCGTGGGGCTGCGCAACCTGGAGCTGGCTTTTCCGGGGCTGTCTGCGCGGGAGCGCAAGGCCATTCTGCGCGGCGTCTATCGCTCCCTGGGGCGGCAGTTGGTCGAGTTCTGCCGCATGACCCGCTACACCCGCGAGAATACCTATGGCTGGATTCGCACCGAGGGGTTAGAGCACTACCTGGCAGCGAGGGCGCGCGGCAAGGGCGTGCTGATCGTCACCGGCCACATGGGCGCGTGGGAGCTGTCGAGCTTTTATCACTCGCTGATGGGCTACCCGATGAGCATGATCGCGCGGCCACTCGATAACCGGCGGCTGGACAAGTTTGTGAATGGCATCCGCTGCCTGCACGGCAACCGCGTGCTGCCCAAGGATGATTTTGCGCGCGGGTTGCTTACGGCCATGCGCCAGGGCGAAACGGTGGGAATTTTGATGGACACGAATATGACCCCGCCGCAGGGAGTCTTCGTGAATTTTTTCGGGAAACAGGCTTGCACCGCCTCAGGAGTGGCGCGCGTGGCTCTGAAGACCGGGGCGGCGGTTTTGCCGGGGTTCATGGTGTGGGAGGAGGCGGAGCGGCGCTATGTGCTGCACTTTGGCCCGCAACTGGCCTTCGAGCGGACTGAGGATGCGGAGGCCGACATTGTAGCCGCGACGCAACTGTGCACGAGCGCCATCGAGACGTGGATTCGGCGTTATCCTGACCAGTGGCTGTGGATTCATCGCCGCTGGAAGACGCGGCCGGCGGGCGAGGCTGGGATCTACTGAGGAGAGGCGCATGAAGCTGGGCGAATTGATCGATGAATTGGGCGGCAAGCTGGTCGCGGGAGACCAGATGCAGCTGGTCAACGGCGTGAACTCCGTCGAGCTGGCCGGAGAGGCGGAGCTGGTTTTTGCCGAGGATGCGGCGGCCAAGGCGCTGGCTAGCAAAGCTGGCGTGGTCGTGCTGAAGGCTGGGTGCGCCGAATTTTATCCGCAAGGGAAGTGCGTAGTTGAGGCCGAGCAGCCGCGGTTGTGGTTTGCGCTGGCGGCCAAGCTGCTTGCGCCTGCGCTGACGGCAACCGGAGTGCATCCCGCGGCGGTCGTTGGAGCAAATGTGAAGCTGGGCGAAGGCGTGAGTATCGGCGCTTGCGCGGTGGTGGGAGAGAACGCGCAGATCGGCGCAGGAACGCGCATTGAGGCTGGAGCAGTGATTGGCGAGGGCGTGCGCATCGGCGAGAACTGCCGCATTTATCCGCGCGCCGTGCTCTATCCGGGAACCACGCTGCGGAACCGCGTCATCGTTCATGCTGGGGTGGTGCTGGGCGCGGACGGATTCGGCTATGTGCGCGACGAGAAGAGCGGCGCTTACACGCAGTTTCCGCAGCAGGGGACGCTGCTGATTGAAGACGACGTGGAGATCGGCGCCAACACCACCATCGACCGCGGCGCGCTGAAGCAGACCAAGATCGGTCGTGGAACGAAGTTCGACAACCTGGTCCACGTGGGGCACAACTGCGAGATCGGCGAGGACGTGATCCTGGTGGCGGGGGTGGGCATCAGCGGCTCCTGCACGGTGGGCAACGGCGCGGTGATCGCCGGGCAGGTGGGCATCGGCGACCANNGTGCTGAGCGGCAAAACCGTCACCAATGAGGGCATGGGCGTGAAGCCGGGAACCGTGCTGTGGGGCACTCCGGCGCGGCCGCTCGGCCAGGTTTTACGGGAGATTGCCGTGGTGGCGCGGCTGGCGAAAAAAAGCAGGGAACAGGGAACAGGGAACAGGGAAAAGTGAGTGGCTTTTTCTGAAAAATGTCTCCTTTCGCGCTGCTCCAGCATCCATAAATAGAGTGGAACTGCTTTAAAGCGATCGAGCCTGACTTCATTTCATTCCCGGAGGAATCCCTGGAGGTTTTATGGATCGGCGAGGTTTTCTGAAAACTGCCTCAACGGCAGTGGGCGCTGCCGCTACCGCACAACTGCTTACAACCATGCTCAGCGCCGAGCAGACGTCCGCCTCGAGCCAGAGTCCCAGCAACGGCCGCGCCGAGAGCGGCGAGATGATCTATCGCACCCTGGGCCGCACCGGGGAGCGCATCTCCGCCATCGGCCTGGGCGGCTACCACATCGGTTCATCCAAGCTCGCGGATCAGGATTCCATTCAGCTGATTCGACGCGCGATTGATCGCGGCATTACCTTCATGGACAACAGCTGGGACTACAACGGCGGGCGCAGCGAGGTCCTGATGGGCCGGGCGTTGCAGGACGGATATCGCAACAAGGTATTTTTGATGACCAAGATCAACGGCCGCACCAAAGCCGCANNNGGCGGGATGGAGGCCATGCTGGAGGCCAAGAAGGCGGGCAAGCTCCGTTCTATCGGATTCACCGGCCACAAGGACCCTCTGGTTCACCTGCGCATGCTGGAGATAGCGCGCAAGCACCAGTTCCGCTTTGACGCCGTGCAGATGCCGTTGAATGTGATGGACGCCCACTTTCGCAGCTTTGCCCACGACGTCGTGCCAGGACTGATCAGCGAGGGCATCGGTGTGCTGGGGATGAAGGGCTTTGGAGACGGCTTCATTCTCAAAAGCAATACCGTCAAGCCCATCGAGTGCCTCCACTATTGCCTGAATCTGCCTGTCTCCGTGCAGATTACCGGGATTGACAGTCAGATGCTGCTCGATCAGGCGCTGGATGCGGCGCGGACGTTTCACGCGTATTCAGCGGATGAACTCGCTAGCCTGCTGGATCGGACTCGGCCTTCAGCGCAGGACGGCAAGTACGAGCTCTACAAAACTACCAGCCACTTTGACGGAACCGGGCACGATCCGCGATCACTTGGCTAAGACTGAGCCGCAGAGAGCGGAATCTCGCGCGGCGCAGGAGCGTGAATCTCTGGCGCTGCCGGCCTAGGCAGTTTCGGCTCTTCGTTGCGGAGCAGGATCGCCATGCCGCGCGCGCCGTCCATGCGGCTTTCCACCAGCAGTTCATAGGCCAGGTTAAGAAACTCTGTGTGATGCTCGAAGTGCTTGCTGGTGGCCTGCACGGTGTGCACCACGTGGGCAGCGGAGAAGGCCTCGCGATGAAAGCCGGCCACGCCGATCAGGAAGCCTTTCATCAACGCAAACTGGGCTGTCAGCAGAGCACACTCCCGCGCCATCGAGAACGGCTCTCCTGCTCGCGCATCTTCTTTTCCAAACGGAAACCGGAGGCGGAGGATGGTGTTGATCAGGTAGTTCTCCAGGATGTGCGGGTGCTGGGCGAAGAACGGCGCATAGTAGCGATTGTGCGCCTGTGCGCTATGCTCGGTGAGGCTTTCCAGGGTCGCGCCGGGGCCGTTGCCGATGCCCGTGGTGAAGGCCTGAACGCACTCCACAAAGCGCGGCCTCACGTTGGAGCGGTGCAGCAGCATCCCCGCCAGCCGCAACACCACGTCCATCTGGGCGGCGCGATCAAGCGGCAATGTTTCCATGGCCGTCCGCAAGGCTCCGGAAGAGACCGCGGCTTGAAAATCGCCGAGGAACTCGGAAACGCTCTGCGCAAGCTCGCCACTGCTGATCTCGTCCAGCCGTCGGCAAAAGATGCTCAGAAGAAACAGCCGCTGCCAAAGCGGGTAAGAACGATTGCGAACCAGAGCAAGGACAAGCTGCCGGATGGGCCAGAACCACGAAATGAGCGAGAGTGGGGTGGCCGGGACTTCAGGCCCTGCATTGCTGTCAGTAGATGCGGCGAGGGCTTCAGCCTTGGAGGTACGCTCCTGGTTATAATCCAACGGCTCCGGTGTGAGCAGATCCGGGTTGAGAAGAACTAGCCGCGCGGCCTCCGGACAGGAGAGCGCCAGCGCCGTTTGCTGGATGCCTGCAATCGAATTGACGATGCGCGGATAGGTGGCGCAAGCGTGGGAGAGAAGCTCCTCGCCCAACTCTGTCTGGATCTGGCAGAGGCGGTCGGAGGTGAGCAGGGGACATTGGTTTTCGCCGTTCATGCGAAGTTTGGCGAAGTCGGCGGGTTTGGCGCCCTCGGATATGCGCAGCATGTTGGCGTCGATCAGCGTACGCAATGGGCTGTCGGGAAGATTCTGGTACTTTTCATAGGCTGCCTGGTCGATGGGCACGCTCCAGCCTTTGCAGCAGGTGTCTTCGCAATCCGAGCCGATGCAACGAAAGCTCTGAGCGTAGGCGGCGTGAGACGGCGGAGTTTTGGGCAAGCTGGGCTCCCGGCAGCAGGGCGGAGCGCCTCTGCTGCGATCTCGATGAAATCTGCATCGAAAGCGATGCACATGGCGGGCCTATGCTCTGGCCGCAGCATTGGAAAATCTTGAGAGAAGGAGGAGCGGCGGAGGATCTACGAAATAAACTCTGGCAGTGCGAACGACTCCAGGGCGCGGAAAACAATCAGCAAATTGCCAGTATCAGAAGGGCTTCTCGGTCAGGAATGGCTCCGGCTTAAGTGAACCGTCGCGCTGTTTGACCAGCATCTGGACCTTTCCCTCGGCGGCGTCGAGCTCTGCTTTGCAGGCGGCGGAGAGGCCCACGCCCTCCTCGAAGAGC
>PMGP01000319.1 GCA_003156235.1 Acidobacteriaceae bacterium | reverse complement strand
GTGTTGTCCTGAGTAAAGCAATAGATGGAAGTTTCCTTGATCCCGCATTCTTTACATTTCTCGAACAGCAGCAACCCCGGGTTGATACCATGAGCATATCCGGCTTCTTTTGGCAGGCCATGATCCACAGCCCAGCGTCGATTCCCATCGGGAATGAAACCGATGTGACGCGGGATATTATTTTTCGCCATTGCACAGGCTCCTTAACCTAGCTTTACTTTCCACCGATGTTCCGAGAGCACCAAGAATACGTCAGCTCTGGATTGTTATCCCGATCAGACGGCGCTGCTGGGGTTATGCCAGCCGCCGTCCGCGGCGATGATCGCATCCGCCTCTTTCGGACCCCAACTGCCGCGCTTGTAAGGACGAACCCGATGATGGGTTTTGAGGACTGGATCGACCACCGCCCAGGCAGCTTCCACCGCATCTTCCCGTGTGAAGAGTGCGCCGTCGCCTCGCATGGCATCGCCCAAAAGTCGCTCGTAGGGAGTTTCCTCGCCCGGCCGATCATCTGAGAGATAAAGCTCGCGCTGCTCTCCAACGAAATCCTTTCCCGCGAGTTTGACGCGAGCCGCGAGGGCTACAGCTGAATTCGGCGAGAGCCGGAAGCGGAAGTAGTTGGACCGGCAGGTCACCGATTCTGCGTCAGCGAAGAGCTTCTGCGGCGGCGGCTTCAGCTCCACCAGAATCTCGGTCGCGGTGTCCGGCAGGAATTTGCCGGAGCGCAGATACCATGGTACTCCATCCCAACGCCACGAATCGATGAAAAGCTGAAGTGCGCAGAAGGTCTCGACATCGGAGCGCTTCGACACGTCGGTCTCCAGGCGGTAGCCGGCATACTGGCCGCGCACCAAGTCATCGGGACTTAGCGGGCGCATGGCCTTGAAGACCTTGGCCTTCTCGTTGTGCACGGCTCCGAAGTCCCTCCCCGCGGGTGGCTCCATGGCAAGAAGTGCGACGACCTGAAAGATGTGGTTCTGGATCACGTCGCGCAGGCAGCCGGCTGTTTCGTAAAATGCGCCGCGCTTGCCCACACCGAAATCCTCGGACAAGGTTATCTGGACGCTGGCCACATAATTGCGGTTCCAGATTGGCTCCAGAAATGAATTTGCAAAGCGGAAGTAGAGGATATNNCGATGCGGAAGATCGAGTCTTCAGGAAACACTGTATGCGCGACTTCGTTGAGTTTCCGTGCGGAGGCCAGGTCGCGCCCGAACGGCTTTTCGACAATGACACGCGCATGGTCAGCCAACTTCGCGGCGCCCAGACCTTGAATCACCGTCTCGAAGAGCGCGGGAGGAATCGCAAGGTAATGCGCCGGACGCCGAGCGTTACCCAGCGCCTCTTTGATCGCGGTGAATGTATTGCTGTCTTTGTAATCCCCGCTTACATACTTGAGCAGAGAGAGGAGCTGTTGCAGCGCGCGCTTGTTATCGATTCCGCCCGATTCCCTGATGCTGTCGGTCACGCGCTTGCGCAGCCGCTCCAGGCTCCACTTCGGAAAGGCGACGCCGATAACCGGAACCTTGAGAGCACCGCGCTTCACCATCGCATAGAGCGCGGGAAATATCTTCTTGTGGGCCAGATCGCCCGTTACGCCGAAGATCACCAGCGCCCCTGACTGAGATCTGGCCATCACGCGCCTGCCTTGCCGGCAGCGGGTTTTTCGTCATGACCGCCGAACTGATAACGAAGGGCCGACAACAGCTTTTCTGCGAAGTCGTCTTCACCGCGCGAACTGAATCGTTCATAGAGCGCGGCACTGAGGACGGGAGCGGGAACCGACTCGTCGATAGCGGCGGCGATGGTCCAGCGCCCTTCCCCCGAATCCGACACGCGGCCGGCAAACTTTTCCAGGTCCGGGCTATCAAGCAGAGAGATAGCAGCCAGGTCCAGCAGCCACGAAGAGATGACGCTGCCACGACGCCAGACCTCGGCGATGTCAGCGATATTCAGGTCATACAGGTAGTATTCGGGGTTGCGCAACGGCGTGGTCTCGGCATCCGCACTGCGCTGCTGCTTGCCGACGTTGGCATGGCGCAGAATATTCAGCCCCTCCGCATAAGCGGCCATCATGCCATACTCAATGCCGTTGTGGACCATCTTGACGAAGTGGCCCGCGCCGCTGGGACCGCAGTGGAGATAGCCGTGTTCGGCCGTGCCGCCGACCTTCTCCCGGCCGGGCGTGCGGGGCGCGGAATCGATGCTGGGAGCAAGAGCGGAAAAGATGGGGTCAAGGCGCTGCACGGCGGCATCATCGCCGCCGATCATCAGGCAGTATCCTCGTTCCGATCCCCAGACCCCGCCGCTGGTGCCGGCGTCCACATAGTGAATTCCCTTCGGCTTTAGCTCGGTCGCGCGGCGAATATCATCGTGGTAGTACGAGTTACCGCCATCGATGATCATGTCGTTCAGCTCCAGAAGCGGAACGAGGTTCTTCAGCGTCGGATCGACCACAGCGGCCGGTACCATCATCCAGACGGCGCGCGGTACTTTCAGCTTGCTTGTAAATTCCTCAAGCGTACTCGCTCCAATTGCGCCCTCTGTGACGAGTGCCTGCACTGCTTCTGAATGGAGATCATACACAACGCATTGGTGGCCGGCCCGCAGAAGGCGCCGCACCATGTTGGTCCCCATCCGGCCCAGCCCGATCATACCCAATTCCATGGGTCTTTCCTTTCGCTTCAAAAGCGGAAGCGTCCGCTCTGCATAGATGTAAGATGCATCCGCGGAACTGTAGGATTTCTAAAGTCTGCACTTTGCCTGCTCGGCGTTTCTGCGCGTCGCCAATGAAGCGAGCAGCCGGAGAACTCCCGATCGATTCCCGCGCTTTGGCAATTGCCCTATTCAAAATGAGAAACCTGGATTGATACTGTTCCCTATTGACCGGACTCCCCGTCGCGTTGACAAGGATAGTACCTTTTGCGACCCTGTATCGAGGGGACGCATCTGTGCGTATACGAGCCGGATTGGCGCGGCCTTCCCCACGCAGGCGCACCAGGCCGCAACGGGAGAACTTCGATGACAGCCGAATTGATCCACAGGCTGCACTTTGCCTTCACCATCACATTCCACTATCTGTTTCCTCAACTCACCATGGGCCTGGCGCTGCTGATCGTGGTGCTCAAATCAGTCGCCCTCAAAACAGGTAGTGAGCAGTGGGACCGGGCGGCACGCTTCTGGGGCCGCATCTTCGCCATCAACTTCNNCGGCACCAACTGGGCGCGCTTCTCGCGGCTCTCAGGCGGCGTCATCGGCCAGCCGCTCGCCATGGAAGGAGTCTTCAGCTTCTTTCTTGAGTCGGCTTTTCTTGGCCTCTTCCTCTACGGCGAAAAACGCATCTCCAAACTCATGCATTGGTTCTCCGCGGTCATGGTTTTTGCCGGCTCGTGGATTTCAGGTTTCTTCATCATCGTCACCGACGCCTGGATGCAGCATCCGGTGGCTTATGACCGCCTGCCCAACGGGCAGTTTGAAGTCCTCAGCTTCTGGCAACTGCTGCTGAATCCCTGGGGGCTGCTCCAATACGCGCACAACATGACCGGCGCCGTCGTTACCGGCTCCTTCGTCATGGCCGCCGTGGGCGCCTTCTATCTCCTGGAAGGCCAGCGCGTACAGTACGCTCGCATCTTCCTGAAGGTCGGCGTCATCGCTGGCCTCGTAGCCTCGATCCTCATCATCTTTCCCACCGGCGACCTGCACGGCANNCCAATGAGGAGACCGGCCAGATCGACAATCCCATCATCGTCAACGACGCGCTCAGCTTCCTCATCTACGGCACAACCAAGGCCGAAGTCAAAGGCCTCGACCAGATTCCGCGCGACCAATGGCCTACCGCTCTGCCGCTGCTCTTCTACTCCTACCACATCATGGCCGGACTCGGAACCTGGTTTGTGCTGCTGATGATCCTCTCCGCATTTTTACTCTGGCGCAAGCGCCTCTACCAATCACGCTGGGCTCTGTGGGCGCTGCTGCTCAGCTTTCCCTTGCCCTACATTGCCAACACCGCTGGCTGGATGACCGCCGAACTGGGCCGCCAGCCGTGGATCATCTACGGCCTCATGCGCACCAGCGAGGGCTACTCGAATACTGTCTCAGCCAGCAACGGCCTCTTCACCCTGCTCGGCTTCATGGGCCTCTACGCCTTGTTGGGTCTCCTCTTCACCGTCCTCATCTACCGCGAGATCAGCAGCGGCCCGGAGCCAAAGGCTGTCGAAGTGCAAGCTGTTCATGCCGAATGACGATGACCGCTCTCCCTTGACGGCCTGAAGAGAAAGGAACTTTACCATGATGGGATTTATCTGGTTCTGGCTGGTTGCCGTGATGATTGTCGGCTATGTCGTGCTCGACGGCTTTGATCTGGGCGTTGGCGTGCTTCACTTGTTTTTGGTCCGCAACGAAGCTGAACGCCGCACAACGCTAGCCAGCATCGGCCCGGTATGGGACGGCAATGAGGTCTGGCTGCTGGCTGGCGGCGGCACACTCTACTTTGCCTTTCCGTTGCTCTACGCCTCGGCCTTCAGCGGCTTCTATCTGCCGCTCATGATCGTGCTCTGGCTGCTGATTTTGCGCGGCATCAGCATCGAGTTGCGCAACCACGTCGACGTTGGCGTTTGGCGCGCGTTGCTGGACGGCGTCTTCGGCCTCGCCTCCGCGCTGCTGGCCATCTTCTTCGGGGCTGCTTTGGCTAACGTCCTGCGTGGCGTTCCACTCAATGCGGACGGCTACTTTTTTCTGCCTTTGTGGACGAACTGGCAACCCGGCATCCATCCTGGCATTCTCGATTGGTATACGGTGATCGGCGGCCTGGTGGCCCTCGTTGCTCTCACGCTGCATGGCGCTCTCTGGCTCACCATCAAGACCTCGGGCGACCTGGCCCAGCGCGCCCGCCGCATCGTCACTCCACTTTGGTTCGTGCTCGTCGCGCTCACCATAGTTAGCCTCGTAGCCACCATCGTCGTGCGCGCGGCCAGCCTGAACAACTACTTCAATTACCCCTTCACCTTCGTCGTTCCCGTCGGAGTCATCGCTTCTATGGCCGGCATCTGGCTCCTCAATCGAAACGCACAGCCAGTCAACGCCTTTCTGTCTTCGTGCCTTTACCTGTTTTTCATGCTGTCCGGAGCGTGCTGGGGCCTATATCCCACGCTACTGCCGGCGACCACCGGTGCGGACCGCGACATCACCCTTAGCCGCGCCATCTCCGGCCCGCACACGCTCGCCGTTGGCCTGGTCTGGTGGGGCTTTGGCATGCTGCTCGCCATCGGCTACATTGTCTTCGTGTACGCCATGTTTCGCGGCAAGGTGGATCTCCTCGCAGATGCGCACTGACGGTTTGAAAAAACTCGCTTGAGTGATAGAACGAAACTGGAGTCCCCGCATCTACGTGACAGAATCAATGCGCGCTTTATAGCCGGACACTAGTGATAATGAAATTACAAGCAAAAGCCAGAGCTCTCCCAGCAACCGCCTCACCACTCCGCCCGAACCAGCAAGCAGGTGATGTTGTCGTGTCCGCCGGCCAGGTTGGCGGCATCCACCAGCTTGGCGCAGATTTCGTCAAGAGGCAGATCGGCGGACAGCAGCGTTTCTAAATGCGCATCGGGAACTTCGCCCGTCAATCCATCGGAGCAAAGCAGGAAAATGTCGCCGGCCTCGGCTTCCAACTCAAACAGATCCGGATCAACGCTCGGCTGTGTGCCCAGGGCGCGGGTGATCACGTTGCGCAGCGGCGAGAGCAGCGCCTCTTCGTGCGTAATGCGCCCCATCCGCACCTGCTCCTCCACCAGCGAGTGGTCCTGGCTGATCTGTTCCAGTTTGCGCTTGCGCAGACGATAACAGCGGCTGTCGCCCACGT
>PMGP01000098.1:614-2738 GCA_003156235.1 Acidobacteriaceae bacterium | reverse complement strand
AGCCCCTGAGGGAATGTTGACTCCCAATAAAGACTTAATCAGAGCTTCCACAAGGAGAGATTTGTGGCGAAAGATCGAGCTAAGGACGGCAAAAGAAACAATCAACCAGGCGAGGCTGTTTCTGTAAGCGTGATTGCTCCCTGCCACAACGAGCAGGAATGCATCAATGAGTTTCACCGCCGCATGAGTCATGTTCTTGAAGCAATAAATAGACCCTATGAAATGGTATTCGTCAATGACGGCTCCTCCGACCGGACAGCGGAGAAGCTCATTGAATTACAACGCCTGGATAAGAATGTTGTCATTGTCGATCTATCCCGAAATCATGGTCATCAACTGGCGCTGTCAGCTGGGCTGGAAGTTGCCCAGGGCGAGAGAGTGCTACTGATCGACGCTGATTTGCAGGATCCCCCGGAGTTGTTGCCGGAGATGATGGCGGCCATGGATGCCGGAGCCGATGTCGCTTACGCCAGGCGCATCTCGCGCGCAGGCGAAAGCAGATTCAAGCGCATGACCGCCGGGCTCTTCTATCGGCTACTTCGCCGACTGTCCAAGACCGAGGTGCCCGTCGATACAGGCGATTTCCGCTTGATCAGCCGGCGAGTCGCCGATATTTTGCGCCAGATGCCCGAGCCGCACCGCTTTCTCCGGGGCATGGTGACCTGGGTCGGCTTTCGCCAGGCCGCCGTGAATTATCACCGCGACTCCAGATTTGCTGGGAAGACAAAATACAGCGTTGCAGGCATGATGGGCCTGGCTATCGATGCCATTACGGGATTCGCTTCCGCGCCTCTGAGGTTCATGTTTTATTTGAGCGCCGCGGCAGGTGTGGCAGCGGCGTGCTTTCTTGCCTGGACGGTGTATGCGCTTCTGATTCTTCGCATCGTTCCGGAATGGACGATCATCTTGTTCGTTCTACTGTTGTTCTCGGCGATCAACTTCTTTGCCCTCGGCCTGATTGGAGAATATGTTGGGCGCTCCTTCATTCAGGGAAAAGGCAGACCTTTGTTTATTATTCGCTCTGTGTCGCGGGGCGGAAGCGATGTGGAAACCAGGCCGGGCGGCTCGTCTCGCGACGTATAGCGGAAAATAGACAAACTCTCCCGCGGTTAAGATGGAATCCATCGCAACTATTTTCCGGAAACCGTGTCTGAACAGAGAAGCGGTGAGCCCACGGTTTTTTTATTGCGCCGGCTTGGTCAGTCAAGGCCCGGTAATCCGCGCAATATCCAGCGGCGCCATGTAGTATTGGGTTCGATCCACGAGGAGGAATGAAAACATGACCTGGACGATGAGTACTTCCCGCACAACACTTCTGGCGGCAACGCTTGCCGGAGTCATTTTGAGCCTCTTTCAAGTTTCCATGGCGGGACAGGCCCAGGCTCCCGGCGTCACTCCGTCCGCGCAAGCCGTCGATCCGGCGGAAAGCGCCGCCACGGCCCGGCTCGACAAGAAGGAATTTCGCGGCGTGAAGGTGAGCGTGGACCAGGGCATTGCCACCTTGACCGGCACCGTGGACCTCTATGCATTCAAGGCCGACGCCGACAAGCGCGTGCGCAAGGCCAAGGGCGTTACCGCGGTGCGCAACCTGATCCAGGTCGCCGGCCCCGATATTCCCGACCCGGTGCTCCAGGACAAACTCGGGGAGAAGTTGGAGTATGACCGCGTTTTCTACGGCAACGCCTTCAACGCCATTTCCATCAGCGTTCAGAACGGCGCCGTCACCCTCGGCGGCCACGCCCTGTCTTATGTGTCGAGGGATTCCGCTCTGGCTCTGGTCAGCTACTATCCCGGCGTCAAAGATGTGGTCGACGAGATTCAGGTTGATCCCGTCTCCATGATCGACAACCGGATACGGATGCAGGTCTACCGCGCCGTCTACGGCTTCCCGACTCTGAACCGGTACGCACTTGATCCCGGCAAGCCCATCCGCATCTCGGTGCAGAACGGCCACGTGGAGCTGTATGGAATGGTGGACACGCAGGGCGACAAGGATATAGCCTTCATGCGCGCCAACGGCGTTCCCGGAGTCTTTGAAGTGAAGAACTACCTGCAGGTTGCCAACCCGCCGGCCCCAAAACAGAAGAAATAACTCCTGCTTTGCTCAAGGTTGCCGGGCTCAAG
>PMGP01000098.1:0-599 GCA_003156235.1 Acidobacteriaceae bacterium | reverse complement strand
GCATGGGTGGGAAACCACGAACGGCTTTTTGCTAGAACTTGACCGCCGGGGCTGTCTTTGCGCTTTCCGGAGCCGCAAAGTAGGCGGTGTTCTCGTGGTACCCGGCCATCCCAGCCCAGATGTTGTTCGGGAATTGAAGAATGAATGTGTTGTACTCCTGAATCGCGTCGTTATAACGCTTGCGCGCCACGCTAATTCGGTTCTCAGTCCCCGACAACTCGTCCTGCAGGCGCATGAACTGGTCGCTGGAGCGCAGTTGCGGGTAGTTTTCCGTGAGCAGCAGCAAGCGGCCCAGGGCCGAATCCAGCTTTCCGTTGGCTGCAATCTTGCCCGCCGGTCCCTGTGCATTCAACATGCCGGCGCGGGCGTTGGCGATGTCGCCAAAAACCGTGCTCTCCTCCTTGGTAAAGCCCTTCACAGTCTCCACCAGGTTGGGAATCAGGTCGGCGCGCCGCTCCAACTGCACGTCCACCTCCGACCACTTGCTCTTCACAGCCTGATCCTTGGCCACCATCTCGTTCCGGGAGCCCTGGTAGCTGAAAAACACCATCAGAACAATCAAAACCAGAACGCCTATCACTCCCAGTGCAATCCAAAGT
>PMGP01000211.1 GCA_003156235.1 Acidobacteriaceae bacterium | reverse complement strand
GGGGGTACCCCCTCAGGGGTGGTACAGACCGGGCATCCCCTGTCCGGTTGGACAGGGGATGCCCAAACTTCTTCAATCTGTGATTGTGCGCCAACGGAGGGTAATTATCTGCAAGCCACCTGCGGTGGGGCAGACGGCCCTTCGGGCCACGTGGTGTAGGAATGACTGATGAGTTCGCGGTTGGGAAAATGTGGTTTTCCAGTGTCCTATGGCGTACTCTTGGAGCAGGAGCCGAAGCGATGGAAGTACTGCTTACATCCGATCAAAAAGCCTTCGCAAGCCGCGCCGTGGAAACAGGACGGCTGCACAGTGAAGAAGACGCCGTGCAGGAGGCCCTCGCTTTGTGGGAAGAGCGCGAGCGCGGGCGCGTGGAGTTTCAGGCTACCATCGATGAGGCACGCGCTTCCCTGGCGCGCGGCGAAGGGCGCGAGATTACGCCGGAATCCATGCATACACTGTCCGCCGAAGTGCGTGAGCGCGGGCGAGCGAAGCTGATCGCCGAATTGGCCCACGCGGAATAATGACCCACAGAGTTGCTCCACGGGCTGAATCTGACCTTGATGACATCTGGCTCTATGTCGCCAAGGAAAGCGGCACCATGGGCATCGCTACCCGGCTGATTGACTCCATCACGGACCGGTTTCTTTTTCTGGCCAGCTTCCCTTCTGCCGGTCGTGCCCGCGATCGGGAGTTCGGTGCAGGGTGCCGCAGCTTCCCCGTGGGCGAGTACATCATCATTTATTGCGTCGAAGGCGCGGATGTATTTATTCTCCGAGTAGTACATGGCAGACGCGAGCTTGAAACATTATTCGAGTAGTAAACTGCCCCGCGGAAACAATGGCGCGAGAAGTTGCTGGCCGCCCAGGTTTCAAAGACGAGAACTGGGGCAGACGGCCCACCTACGGTGGGGCAATCGTGGTCACTTACTCTTGAATCAATAAACGATTTAAAGATAGGGCACATGTCATACAAATGCTAGAGTAGTGCTATCCTTTTCTCAAATGTCACAACGGGCTGAGATTCTCTTCAGAAAATTGCAAAGCAGAAAAGCAATCCGCGCCCTCATTGGGCAGTCGGAAGATGGCGATTTTGATTGCAAGGAATGGCACGGACCCGACGCAATGAAAATCAGCATTGCCAAAGCCGCGTGCGGCTTTGCTAATGCAACGGGCGGCGTGATTGTTTTCGGTATGAGTACTGATCCAGTCAGGCCAGCGTGTGGACTACCCATCCAAATGGATATTCCTAAAAGTTACAATCATCACCGAGGCTGTTTGCGATGGTACACCGGCTCATCGACAAACCTTTAGACTTGATGCTGCCTAATGGTCATGATGGAATCAAGCATCCCTCCGGGGCTAAAGCCCGCGCTGATTTTGCTGGCATTCTGCGGGGGTTGAAACCCCCACCTCCCTCCGGAAAATCTTCCCTCAGGGGCTATAGCCCGAACATATTTTTGCAGCATTTGCGGCACGACTGAAGTCGTGCCCTGATACAAAGCTCGCTCGAATTCGGGTATTTCCGCAACCTGTGAAATCCCCGCCTCCCTCCGTCTGCGTTTTCGGCACGACTGAAGAGGCTGCGNNGGGCTAAAGCCCTGCTTTGTTATGAATCATTTACGGCACGACTGAAGTCGTGCCCTTTCAAAACAATGTGTTTATCCGCAGCCTCTGAAGTCGTTCCTCGATACAAAGTTGGTTTATAAAACACACCTTACTCGACGCATCCCATTGCCAGGCGCACGAGGCTGGCGAGGCGGCAGATCTGGGTGTTGGTGAGGGGGCGATGGCCATGGATCGGCTCTTTCAGTTGATCCTTGTTGATTGTGCCAATGTTCTCCGCCCAGGCTACGCTGTCCTCGCGGAGGCCGGTTTCTCCGGCGCGCAGGAGCAGGTGCCAGGGGCCGAGTTTCGTCACGGAGGTCGAAAGCGGAATGGCCAGCACGGTCTCCGCGCGGGGATGAGAGTTGCGCGCGTTTGTGGAGACGATGACGGCAGGACGGTTCTTGCCCGGCTCGTCGGTGGCGAAGTGCGCCCACCAAATCTCCCCACGAAGCGGGGAATGCGCGGGTGACGGGGTCACGATTGGGCCTCGGCTGAATCCATATCAAGCACCATGTTGGGCCCGGACCTCTCCGCCCACTCGCGCTGTTCGGCCAACTCTTCGTCAGAGGCAGTGTCGTAGTAAGCCTTGGTGGCTGCATCGAGCTGCCGGCTTTTGGCTTCGAGCATGGATTCGCGCAGCAGCAGGTCGAGGGCCTCTGAGTCGGAACCGGCACGGCGCTTGTGGCGAGTTTCGCTGACAAAGGCTACGGATTCCGGGGTGAGGGTGAAGCTGCGTTTCAATTTACGGGCTGTCGCCTGCATTGTCATACCTATTATCATACCATTTATCCTTCTGAAAATCTTCCAGGATGACAAATCTTAACTACTCGTTTGCGGTGGAGGCGACTTCGCGCTGCCAGTCGGGGGACTTGAGTAGTTCGCGGGGGCGGGGCCGTCGGCGGCACCGACCAGGCTGTCGTTTTCCATCATGTCGATGAGGTGGGCTGCGCGGCGGCCAGGCGAGCCAATCTGGATGATGGCGGGGAATTGAGGGAGTGGTGTCCATGAAATCGCTTCGAAATCAGGCAAGTTGTGGCTTGTTGGCCTGGGCAAAGGATCTGCGCGGCACGAGGGGGCTCTTTTCATGAAACGGATGTAAAAAGATTGCGCAGCGGCAATTGGGAGTATGTAGTCGAAAGGCAAAATGGAAATCCTGGATGGAATATCCAGATTGACATGCATGCCTCAAGTGTTTTATAAGGTTGAACAAATTCGTTTGTATCCTGGGAGGCGCCTGTGTTTATGTACCGGAAGAGTTTCGTTCTTTCTGGTCTGCGGATCAGTGCGGTTGTCTGTCTGTTTGTTATCACAATGATAGCGGCTTTCAACCTGTCTGGTTGCGGCGGCAGTTCCGCGCCCATCAGTTTGACCGTGACGCCGGCGACGGCGACGGCGGATGGTTCTGAGGGCGCTACGGCGGCCCAGACGGTGACGCTGACAGCGGCTGTAACCAACGACAAGAGCACAGGCAGCACTCCCGACGGCGTGACGTGGACATCGAGCGTCGCGGGAGTTCTGAGCAACACCTCGACCACTGGAGCAACCTTCACGGCGCCTGCGGCTACCAGCGCGGCGCAGACGGTGACCATCACGGCCACCTCGGTGGGGGATACCACCAAGACCGGCACGGCGACGATCACCGTTCCCGCCCTGCTGGCGAGCACCACGACAACCGCGCAATTGACGGCTGCGGTGGGGACGGTCTACTCGCAGCAGTTGACCGTCTCGGGCGGCAACGGCACTGATACTTGGTCGACGACCCTAGGCGGCACGCCGCCGCCGGGCTGGACAATCACCTCGGGCGGCCTTCTCTCAGGTCCTGTGCCCACGGCCGGGCAGGCGGGAGCATACCCGTTCACCGTCGCCGTGCATGACTCCGGCACATATAGCACGACACTATCGCTGACCGGGACCATCTCTGCCGCGCCGGCGATCACCTTTACAGGCATCATGCCGCTGACTGGAACCTATGGCATGAGCTATAGCGGAACCTCGACAGCCACCGGCGGTGCGGGAACGCTGAATTACACGCTGGTATCCGGCGCGCTGCCAACGGGGGTGACTCCAACCGTTGCGGGCAACTACAGCGCTATTTCAGGAACGCCCACGGCAGTGGGCCCCTTCAACTTCACCATCAAGGCGGCTGACAATTTCGGGGATTCGAATACCCAGGCCTATACGGTAACGATCGGCCAGGAAACGCCGACGCTGGCCTTCGCTACGATTGCCACCCAGACCTACAGCGCCGCGACGGTTACGGCGTCCGCCTCTGACACCGGAACTGCGGGTTCACCCGGTACGATCACTTACTCGGTGACCAGCGGACCGGCCAGCATCAACAGTTCAACGGGAGTGGTGACGCTGACCGGGGCGGGCACGGTCAATTTGAAGGCCATACAGGCCGCTACCACGGATTTTGCCGCCCCCACACCGGCGACGACCAGCTTCACCGTAAACAAGGCGGCGGCGAGCATCACTGTCACGCCCTACACGGTGACCTACGACGGAAACGCGCATACCGCTAATGTGACGGCCACGGGAATTGGCGGCGCGAACCTGGCCTCCGATGTGACCCTGAACACGACGCACACCAGCGCCAGCAGCTATACCACCGATTCGTGGTCCTTCACCGACCCCACCGGGAACTACGCGCCGGTGAGCACGACGACGATTACCGATACCATCAACCAGGCAAATGCAACCATCAACGTCACGCCCTACAGCGTGGTTTATGACGGCACTGCGTACACCGCGACCGGTACGGCTACCGGGTTGGGCGGCGCTAACCTGAACGCGGACCTGAACCTGGCGGGCACCACTCACACCAGCGCCGGAACCTATACCACCGACTCTTGGTCCTTTACCGATTCCAGCGGCAACTATGCGAGCAAAACCGGCACGGTTAACGATTTGATCTCGGGGGCCTCGGCTATTGTCAATCTGGGCAGCCTGTCGCAGACCTACTCCGGCTCGCCGATCTCAGCCACGGCGACTACCGTTCCCACCGGCCAGACGGTGACCTTCACCTATACCGGAACCGGCTACCCCACCTCCGCGAACCCGCCGACCAATGCGGGCAGCTACACCGTGGTGGGAACCATCAGCAACGCCAACTACTCCGGCTCGTCCACAGGTACCCTGATCATTTCGCCGGCGACGGCCAGCATCACCGTGACGCCGTATACCGTGACCTACAACGGCTCCGCGCATACCGCGACCGGAACAGCTACGGGAGTGGGCGGCGCGAACCTGAACGCGGACCTGAACCTCAGCAACACCACCCATACCAACGCCGGCAGCTATACCACCGACACGTGGTCCTTCACCGACCCCAACGGAAACTACTCGCCGGTCAGTGCCACGACGATCACCGACACCATCAATCAGGCGACGCCCACGCTGGCCTTCGCTTCGATTGCCACCCAAACTTATAGCTCTGTCGGCCAGACGGTTAATTCAGTTGCTTCTTCGGCTTCCAGCGGAACGATCACCTACTCGGTGACCAGCGGACCGGCCAGCATCAACAGNNCGCTACCACCAACTACGCGGCTCCGACGGCGGCGACGACCTCCTTCACGGTGAATACGGCGGCGCTGGTGTTGACGCCCAGCCTGCCAACGGCAGCCGTGGGCCAAAGCAGCTATTCGGGTTCGGTCACTGCCTCCGGCGGCGTCGGCCCCTATACCTGGACGGTGAATGGCACACCCTACTCGGGCAGTGTCAGCTTGGGCAATGGCCTGAGCGCCACACTCAACGCCGGCGGCACCGCGCTGAATATCAGCGGATCGCCGACGACCACGACTTCGGTGACCTTGGATGTCTCGATCTCGGATAGTCAGAGCACCCCCGCCACCCAAACCAGCAACAACTCGATTACCGTCACGGCGTTCGGCCTCACCATCGGCACGCCGCCACCCGCGTTTGCTGTTACCGGAAGCAGCTATTCATCGGGAACCTTCACCGCGACCGGCGGAACGGGTCCGTACACCTGGTCGATCGTCCAAGGCTCGGGCTTCAGCTATCTGCCCATTGGGCCGGGTCTCGGCAACACCAGCGCGGCTACCAACGCGATTACCGGCACCGTCACCTCCAACGACCCCACCGGCGCTTACAACTTTACGGTGCAGGTGGTGGATAACACTACGCATCTGACGGCCACGTATCCGTACACGCTGACTGTGTATAACCCGCTGTCGCTGACTGCGCCCAGTTCCACGGTTCCGGGGCCGGCGATCTACAACACGGCCTACACGGGAAGCACTATCATCGCGTCCGGTGGAAGCGGTAATTATTCCTGGTCGCTAAATAGTAGTCTGCCTGCGGGCTGGAGCTACAGCAACCCCACTGGCAACTCGCTGGTCGTCAGCGGAATGGCTTCATATATCCCGACGACGCCGTCAACGATGAGCTTCTATGTCACGCTGACAGACACAACCACGGGCATAACCACCGGCCAGATCGGGTACAGCATCTCGGTTGGCCCGGCGACGCCATTGACGTTGCAGGCAGGCGGCTCTCTGTCGTCGGCCACAATGAATTCGCTTTATAACGGGGGAATCAACAGCTCCGGCGGCAGCGGCTCGGGCTATGTCTTCTCGATCAACGGCACAGCGGTCCCCACGGACGGAACTCCGGTGCTCATCTCGGACAGCATCTATGTCTTTTACAACGGCGGCAACTCGCTGAACATCAACGGAACGCCCACTCAGGCGGGCACGGTGACGCTGACCAATGTCACGGTGACGGACGGCGCGGGCGACAACGCCGGTCCAGACACGTACACCATCACCGTCAATCCCATTGTGCCCACCGGCTACACCGTCTCCGGCACGGTCAACTACTCCGGCACAAATGGCGGCTGGGTCTATCTGGAGCTGATCCCCAATAACGGCTGCAGTGGCTGCAGCCAGAATCTAGGCACGGCCATCGACGGCACAGCGGGGGGACCGTTTGCATCGCCGAAAGCCTACACCATCCACGGCGTACCGGCTGGCACGTACACGTTGAAGGCCTATATGGACGGCATAGGCTATGGCCTCGAGAACGCCTCCGACCCCACGGGAAGCCTCTCCAACCTCAACGTAACCAGCTCCGGTCTGAGCAACCAAAACTTTACGCTGGCCGATCCAGCTACAGTCACTCTCGGCACGGCGACTCCCACCTGGGATCCCAGCAATGGATCGGGCGTATTCAGCGGCGGCGCGGTTGTCTCCTTCGACCCGATTTGCAACGGCAGTGGATGCAACAACGGCGGCGTCGAGATGCCGACATCCTATAACCTCGAATACAGCACCGATCCGACCTTCAACTCGGGATTCGCCAACAAGCACTTCACGGCGCAAGGCGGAAACAGCCCCTGGATTGTCACCGGGCTGATAACCGGCCAAACTTACTACTTCCGGGCGGCGGGCTTGGTGGGCAGTACGAGCGGCAACTACTCCGCAGCCGCGCCCACTCACGGCTTGCTCATCGGCGCTCCCTCGACCGGCAGCTTGCTCTCCGGCACGGTTACCTTTGCCCCGCCTGCTGGCGTCACGCTGGCTGGCGGCCCGCTCTATGTGGGTTGCTACGCTTCGGGCACTATCTATGCTGAAAGGATTGCCAGCCCGGTCAGTCCGCAGGCGTACTCGGTCTTGGTGCCTGACGGAACCAATTGCCAGGTCTTCGGGTTCCTCGACCAGAACAGCTCCGGCCTCATCGGCGGTCCGGGAGAACTCTCCAACACCAGCAATGGTGTCGGCATGATTTCCGTGACCGTCAACGGCGCCACGCCCAATCAAAACATCACCCTGCCTAGCAGCAACAGCGTCGTCGAAGTGAAGACACAGACGAGCACGGGCAGCGGCGGCACCAATTATGGTGTCGGCTTCCAGGTCTACGGCGAGTTCAAGCTGCCGGTAGCCGTCGAGCTTCTCTCTCCTGAAACTCCCAACGTGCCCGGAACCGTAGCCGACGTAGTCCTGCCCGTGGACATCGCCACGGACGCGTTTAACAACTATAACAACGAGTTCGACTACTGGCCCCAAGTGACCGGCACACCGGTCGTTGGCGACACGTATACCTTCAAGGTCACCTACGCCGACGGCTCCTCAGAAAACCTGAACGCCGCGGTGACCGGTGTGCTGAACGCCTTTGCCACCAACCTTTCACCGGCAGGAACCGGCGTCAGCCTGACGCCCAATTTCAGTTGGGATTACCCCTCCAGCGCCAGCAGCTACGTCTATCAGTTCGAGCTGGATGCCAATAACCAAACCATCTGGGAGATTCCTCAGAAGCACGGCGGCTCGAATGGATTCGCCAGCACGATTTCGCCGTTCATTACCTGGGACGTCGATCCGACCAATAGCGGCGACTTGCCAAGCTCCTCCTATCTGACCAGCGGCGGTCTGCATGCCAACACGAGCTACGACTGGTCGATCGCAGCCTATGACGCCAACATGAATGAGGCGCAGGTGTCGGTGAACTTCATCACCGGCACGGCATCTCTCTCACTGCCGGCCGGCAATACCGGATATGCGCTGATCAACACTCTGTATGAGCAGTCGCTCAACGCCTCGGGCGGCAGCGGATCGGGCGTCTTTACGGTGAACGGCACCCCGATTCCCTCTACCGGAATTGGGAACGCGGTGGCCATCAACAATGGGGACGGGCTGAGCGCCTATAGCACCGGCAGCAACACGTTGTATATCTTCGGCACGCCCACCACGGCTGGAAATGTCTCGCTCACCGTCTCGGTGATCGACAGCTTCAGCGACACCACCAGCCAGACCTACACCATTAACGTCGCGACCCTGCCCACCCCCGGCGCCAGCAACGCCAACAACGCCAAGCTCAACGGAACCTACGTCTGCAAGTCAAGCGGCTACGATGACGCCTCCGGCGCGCGCTGGGCCACACTTTCCACGGTGATCGCCGACGGCAATGGCAACTTCACCACCGGCGGGACCTATGACACGAATACCCGCGACTTGAGCGCGGCTATTTCTGGCGGGTACACCGGCACTTACAACATTGGCG
>PMGP01000335.1:2489-2912 GCA_003156235.1 Acidobacteriaceae bacterium | reverse complement strand
ACAACGACGGCTGGCTCGATCTCTTTATGGTCAACGGGCACACGTATCCCGAAGTTGCTAAATATGACTGGGGCACGACATTTGCTGAGCGCCCACTGCTCTTCCATAATGTTCCGGCCGGGAAGGATCGCCGGTTCGAGTATGTACCGCCGGTCAAGGATACAGGATTGGCGGCGGTCGTCCCCGCGCGCGGAGCGGCCTTTGGCGATCTGTTCAANNTGAAGCTGGTGGGCGGACCGAAGAGTCCGCGCGATGCCATGTGCGCCACTGTGTTTCTGAATGCAAACGGCATGCGCATGCGTCAAGATGTGCTCTCCAGCGGCAGCTTTATCTCGTCGAACGATCAACGTCCACATTTCGGCCTGGGCGACGCCACGGACCCCGGGACTCTAGAGGTTCATTGGCCTTCCGGCGCCAAGGAGA
>PMGP01000335.1:0-2475 GCA_003156235.1 Acidobacteriaceae bacterium | reverse complement strand
AAGGTTCCAGTTAGGCGCAATGTCCTGGCCGCATTCTCTGGGTGCCCCATGAAGGCTCAACTAAATCGGAGGGAACCACCGGATTGACGCTCAGATCCGGTTGAACACTCTTAAGATCACGTATTTGACATGTGAAAAACCGTTTATACCTTGCAACTTCTCTGCTCGGGACTGCTTAGTGGTTGGGGCGACAGCACATCTTCTGGCGTTTCCCAATAGTAGTACAGCTCAGGCGAACCCGCGGGGTGTGAAATCTGAGACAAAAATGACCACTCGTTGATGCAGGACGATCGGCTGGCACAAGTTGGAATGTGAGTCCAGTGAATACAGACCGGAAGCGGAACTTCTCTGGGAAGGAAGGCTTCAGTCACCCAAATAGGCGTATTCCAATAGCCCGAAACCGGCCTTTGGAGGACAGATGAACAAGAAGGATGAACGCCCCACACAGAATGGGCTGAGCACCCATCGTTACGGGGAATAGTCGCTGGATTCGCTTCTTGCCCATAGACCTTTCGCAATATGCAATTAGCTCTAATTAACAACTCGGCAACCAACATGCGCGCTTCAACCGGCCAGGATCCTGCGGTTTGACCCNNATCCCTGGAGAACAGACAAAAATGAAACTCGCCAATGATGGCAAACTTCGCGAACGATTTTATGCCTTCCTATTCCTTTTCTGTCTTGCTGTTACAGTTGTCCCTCGCCATTCAAGCCTTTATGCGCAGTCCTCGCTGCTGGCCCCTGTGCCGCCCATGGGATGGAATAGTTGGGACGCCTATGGAACCACCGTCCGCGAAGAGGAGGTCAAGGCCAATGCAGATGTGATGGCGTCGGCGCTAAAGCGGTATGGATGGCAGTATGTTGTCGTTGACATTCAGTGGTACGAGCCCGATGCGAAAGCACATGGCTATCGGGACGGAGCCGCTCTTGCCATGGATGGAAACGGAAGGCTCATCCCAGCTGTTAATCGCTTTCCTTCATCTGCGAATGGAAAGGGCTTCAAGCATCTTGCCGACTACGTGCACAGCAAAGGGTTGAAGTTTGGCATTCATATCTTGCGCGGCATTCCGCGTCAGGCCGTTAAGGACAATCTGGCCATTCTCGGAACGAATATTCACGCAGCTGAGATTGCCGATCCCACGAGTGTGTGTGTATGGAATACGGATATGTTCGGTGTGGATATGTCCAAACCCGGCGCCCAGGCTTACTACAACTCCATCGTCAAGCTCTACGCCGCCTGGGGTGTGGATTTCATTAAAGCCGACGACATGGCAAGACCTTATCACAAGGANNACTTTCACCCGGCCCGGCTCCGCTCAGCGAGATTGAAGACCTGCGATCAAATGCCGAAATGTGGCGCATCGAAGACGACCTGTGGGACAACTGGGATTCGGTTAAAGCGATGTACAAAGACGCGGTATCCTGGGTGCCGCTTGTGTCCGCCGGACATTGGCCGGATGCGGATATGCTGCCTTTGGGCCGCATCGGCATACGCGCGGAACGCGGCGACGATCGCGCCTCCAGACTATCGCCTGACGAACAGAGAACCATGATTTCGCTATGGTCGATGCTGCATTCTCCGTTGATCTTCGGCGGCGATCTCGCCAGCCTCGATCCGTTCACGCTCGCCCTTATCACCAATTCCGACGTGCTGGCCATCGATCAGCATGCGACGAACACAAAGATAGCCTACTCAAAGGACGACCTGCACATCTGGACTTCAAAGGGACAACAGGCCGGTGTGGGTTATGTGGCTGTATTCAACTTTTCCGACTCACCTGCCACGGTACACATGAAATGGAGTCAGATCGGATTTCCGGACCCTCCGGCCAGAGTTGATGAGTTGTGGACCCACAAAACCTGGGACCCGTCACCTGCGATTGATACAAGCTTGGCCGCGCACAGCGTGGCTCTCTATGAACTTGAGAGCCGCCGATGACCCTCGGCAGGCGCATGCTATCGCAGAGTTTGATTTTTCCATGCCGAACCGTGCGCAGCAAAGCCCGGGCGATGCTCAGCGCACCCGAAGTGAGTCCAATCGATAACCCTGCGCTGTGGATCTCCGCTTCCAGCACCGGCCTCGATTCCTGTTAGCGGTCAGTGATTCTTGACCGCATCGACAGGCTGATGGACGCCGAATATGATGTGTTGAAGGTAGTTCGCAAGCTACCTGGGCCCGTCGTCATGATTCGCATTCAACACTTTTGCGGCGACCTCAGCGTTACGAGATAACGAAGGCTTACCCTGAACCGCGGTGCCCGGATCGGAACGGTGCACGGGAATCCAGCCTAGGAGTGCGCGCGCGCATGAGACAAGTCGATTCCTGCCTGGTCGGGCCAGTACGCGATTGCGCCGCGCATCTACTGTTCGGAGCGCTCTGTCTTTGCCTTGTGCCGACAGCGGCGCCCGCACAAACGGATGGGAGTGGCTCACAACCTGCCGTGGAAGCGGTTGTCCCCGGCCGATTCGTCGACA
>PMGP01000124.1 GCA_003156235.1 Acidobacteriaceae bacterium | reverse complement strand
AGCCGACCACGTAGTTGCCGCCAACAACAAATTGCCCAAAGGCCTCAATCACCTTGCCGGCGGCAGCCGTGCCCTCCGAACCGTGCAGCAGAATCCTGCGGCTGCTGGCGATATTCAGTGAGAGCCGGAAGAGCGTCAGCAGCAACAATAATGTCGGAAAGACGCTCAACTCAACCGCGCGGCGAATCTGCACCGCGGAGAGAAAGACGACGATCGAAGCGGCCATCGACAAGCTCAGCAGAAAGTCCAGCGCAAAGGCCGGCAGCGGCACCAGCATCACGAAAATCACGCTGATGGTGACAATCGGCAGCACGTACTCGCGCAGCCGATTCAAAAACGACCCAGCGGGCAAAGGACCGGCGGCCATGGCGGTAGTGCTCATTGGGAATCTCCTCTAAAAGGTGGAGTGCCGGAACCAGGACGCCCGGTTTGTTTGGCTGCCTGGGCGGCTGCTTGCGCCTGCCCTCGGGCCGCCGCCTCGCGCGCTCTCCGCTCGCGCATCTCGGCCTCCAGCCGCTGGCGGTAGAGGTAGGCAAGAATGGAGGCTACCGCGGCATACAGATCCACCGGAATCGGCTGGCCAACCTCCACCGAGCGGTAGAGCGAGCGGGCCAGCGGAGGGTTTTCGATAATCGGCACCCCCGCCCAGCGGGCCTCGGCCTTGATCTCCTCGGCCAGCAGGTTGCGCCCCTTGGCCATCATCTTGGGCGCTTCCATGGTGGCAAAATCGAAGCCCAGGGCCACCGCATAGTGCGTCGGGTTGGTCAGCACCACGGCGGCCTTCGATACGTCGGCCTTCACCTTGCGGCGGCGCGCCGCGCGCTGCAGGTTGCGGATGCGCCCGCGAATCTGCGGGTTGCCCTCGGTCTCCTTGTACTCGTCGCGCAGATCCTCGCGACTCATCTTCAGCCGCTTCTCGCGGCTCTGCCACTCCACCAGGTAGTCGATCAGAGACCAGGCAAAAAGCAGCCATGCAGCGGCCAGCAGCATCCCATAGACTTCCCCGCCCAGCAGCTCCAGACGCGTGGTTGAAAACGGGGGAATGGTCATCTGCCTGGCGATGCGCTGCACGCAGAAGACCGCCAGAATACTGGCCGGAATCAAGGACTTGGCCAGCCGCGCGGCGGCCCTCAGTGAAAAGAGGTTCTTGATGTTGGAGACCGGGTTGATGCGATCCAGTTTGAAGCCCACCGCCCCGGCATGGAAGTTGACCCCGCCGGTCTGCAAGACGCCCACTCCGAGCGCGCCCGCAACCACGGCCGCCATCACCACCCCCGGCGGCCCGAGTATCTCGAAGGTCAGCTTGCGCAGAGCAGAGAGTGTCGGCTGGATCTCACTGGGCTCCCAGTGGGCAGCAAGACCAAGATTGAGGAAGACGGAAAAGTTGTCTCGCCAGATGAGAATAAGATGGCTGCCCACCGCGCCCAGCACCATCACCCCGGCCAGCGTTCCGGCCGCGGCTGACAGCTCGCGGCTGTGCAGTATGTCGCCTTCCTTGCGCGCTTTCTCGCGCCGGTGCTGCGTTGCCTGTTCGGTGGGCTCTCCGGGCATGGGCTATCCTCCCAGCCCTAAAGCCGAAACCAGCCCCGCCGTCTGGCCGGGCGCGGCGATCAAACGCTCCGCCAAGTCCAGCAGCCCGCTGAAGCGGGCCTCGATGAAGCGCGGCCAAAGAGCCAGCGAGCCGATCAAAATGGCAAAGCCGGTCAGGGTCTTCATGGGAACGGTCAGCATCATCACCGGCAATTGCGGGCTGAGCTTGCCCAGCAGGGCTACGGAGATTTCCACCAGCATGGTTGCCGCCAGCACCGGCGCGGCTAACTCCACGGCGGCCAGAAAAATGCCCCCGGCGGCGCGCACAATCTCCAGCGCGGATGTGGGAGCCAGAGCGAAGCTGCCCAGCGGCGCCGCGTGGAAGCTGCGCACCATCGAGGCCAGCATGATCCGGTCAAGACCGGCAGTAATGATCACCAGCGTGCCCATCAACTGAAACAGGTCGCCCAATAGCGGCGTTTGAATCTGTGAGGTCGGGTCCAGCAGGTTGACCATTGAGAAGCTGAACTGCACGCCCAAAATCTGCCCGGCAAAGATCAGCATCTCGTTCAGCAGCGTGAGGGTGAGTCCGTAAACCAGCCCTACGGCCAGCTCCCCCAATAGTGAGGAGAAACCAAGAGTGAGCCGGGCGTTGGGCAGCGTGGCCACCAGCGGCGCCAGCAGAAACGCCACCGCGCCCACAAAGATCGCCTTGACGCGCATGGGCAATGCCGTCGAGGAAAAGAACGGAGCAAAGGCCACCATCCCGCTCACCCGCACCAGGGTCAGCGTCATGGCAGTCAGAAAGCTCGCCCAATCCGGCATCATTTCCTTTCAGTTGTCAGTTCTCAGTTCTCAGTTCTCAGTCGTTCGCTGTTAGCTGTTAGCTGTCAGCTGTTCGCTGCTTTTCCTACCCAATGTAACGGTGTAAATCCTCCAGCAGCCGAATCGTATACGACGCCATCCGGCCCAGAAACCAGGGCATGCCCACCAGCAGAATCATGGCGATGGCCGCCAGCCGAGGAACACTGGTCAGCGACTGCTCCTGCAAACTGGTCAGGGTCTGGAAGAGGCTCAGCACAAAGCTGATCACAATCGTCGCCATCAGCAGCGGCGCGGCCAGAATCAGCGCCTCCTTCATCAGCTGGCGAAGTATTTCGGCAACCAGGTCAGGCGTCATCTTCCCTCCCCTCAAAAGCTCTTCAACAGCGAGTTGGCCAGCAGGTTCCAGCCGTCCACCATCACAAACAGCAGAATCTTCAGCGGCGTCGAGACCACCACAGGCGGCAATTGGAACATTCCAATCGAGGTGGTAACCGACGCCGTCACCATGTCGATCAGCAGAAACGGCAGGAACAAGACCGCGCCGATGGCAAAGCCCGCCTTCAACTCGGAGAGAATGTAGGCCGGCATTACCACCCGCATGGGCAGGTCGTCGGCCTTCGCGGGCCGCGGAATCTGACCGGCGGCGGTAAACAGGGCCAGGTCCTTCTCCCGCGCGTACTTCAGCAGAAAGTGCTTGATCGGCTGTGCGCCGCGGTCGATGGCCTCCATGCCGGTGATCTGACCCGCGCGAAAAGGCTCAACCGCCTGCTGGTCCACCTGATTGAGCACCGGCGTCATCAAAAACCAGCTCATCATCAGTGCCAGGCCCATCAACGTGGGGTTGGAGGGCGCCGTCTGCGTCCCCAGCGCCTGGCGCAAAAAATGGAAAACCACCAGCAGCCGCACCATCGGCGTCGCCACCATCAGAATCGACGGCAGCAGCGTAATCAGCGTCAGGACCAGAAGAATCGTCCACGGCGTTGAATCCGACGGATGCAGCTTTGCATTCAGATCAGGCAAAAATGGCACGCTTGCCGGAGCCGCCAGAAGCAGGAAAGCTACCATGAGACCCTCGCCGCCTGCGGCTTCGCGCCCCGCTGCCTGCTCGCGGCCTCTCGCTCGCCCGTGGGCCGCAACGCCCGTTCATCCAGCGCATAGAAGGCCGGCGCCCCTTCCGGCGAAGTGGCCACCAGAAATCGCCGCCCTTCGGCCTCCACCAGCGCCAGCGACTGGCGCGGAGCCAGCGCAATCCGTTCCAGCAGTTCCAGCCTCGGCTGTCTGCGCCCGCCGCCGCGCAACCGCCCCAGCAGCCAGCCCGCCAAGCCGCCAATCTGGCCGCCCTCCGGCCTGATCTTCTCGCTTGCTTTCATTCGTCGGCCTCTCCGCGCCTTTTTGAGCGACTAGCGCCTCAGTCCCTATTCCCTATTCCCTATTCCCTGTTCCCTGCTTTTTCACACCAGACGGGTCAAGCGCACCGCCAACTGCGTATCAACCACTTCAAACTCGCTCCAGGCCAGTTGCACATCGCCGCAGGCCAGCGGCAAATCCTCGCCATGAGCCCATTGCGTCTCAATCACCTGGCCCGGCTCCAGGCTGAGCAGGTTGTGTACCCGAAAATCCCGCACCGGCACGGCCACTTCCAACTCCACCGGAAGTTGCGCCACCGGCTCGGTGAGCTTGATGATGGCCCCTTCCGGCGTGTGAAACGTTGGCACCAGCGCCTCTTCGACGCTAGACTCGACCGCCACCGCCTCAGGGGTACGAGGCGGCGCGCTGGCAGGCGGCGGCATTGGGCGTGCGGTTGCCATTCTTTTAGAAATTAAGCAGAAAGATGACCAGAAATGAAACAGTCGGATTGGGAAAAATTAATGAATGGCTGAATCGCCCAGCGCCTTGATGAATCGGCAAGCGTCTTGAGACGTTCAGGCCTTCGCCGCTGTGGAATCGGTTCTGGTTCAATAAAGTCGGTTCTAGTTCAAGGGGGTCGGTCCTGGTTCAACGAAGTCGGTCCTGCTTCAACGGAATCGGTTCTGGTTCAACGAAGTCGGTTCTAGTTCAACGAAGTCGGTTCTAGTTCAACGGGGTAGGCCCTTGGTTCAACCAATAATGCCCCGTGCCCCATCCATTCGCCTTCTTTCTGGCGAATGGGTGGGAAACCACAGACCTCATAGCGCGCAAGCGCCGCACGCCTGGACGGCCAGTCCCCAACATCGCTGCTACACTGGTAACAACACCAAAATGCGGTCTTCCGCGCCTCAATAAGCCCGGAATCCGCCCCCAGCGAGGCCATCTCCATGCCTGAATCGAATGAAATCAATCGTGTCACCGCCACCAGCCTGCGCCTAAAAATCGGCCTCGCCGAGATGCTCAAAGGCGGC
>PMGP01000110.1:8152-8321 GCA_003156235.1 Acidobacteriaceae bacterium | reverse complement strand
TGCTCGACAACCGGCGCGGTCAACGCCTCGTAAGCGCGCATCCGCTCCGTAAAGACCTTTTCCGTATCGTCAGCGCGCTGGACCAGCGCGGCTCCGTCCGCATCACAAAAGCCATCCCGCTGGGGAGGCTTGACGTAGACGTTGTAGATGCTCTGGCAGACAGGGCAAT
>PMGP01000110.1:3356-8147 GCA_003156235.1 Acidobacteriaceae bacterium | reverse complement strand
GCGGAAAGCCGTCCAGAATGTAGCCGTTGGCGGTGTCCGGCTGGGTGAGGCGCACAGCGACCATCTCATTGACCAGCGAATCGGGGACCAGCCCCCCCCGTCCCATGATCTCCTTGGCGGTCCGGCCCAGTTCCGTGCCTTGCGCCACGTTGGCGCGCAGCAGGTCACCGGTCGAGATCTGCGGAATCTTCCACCGCTTGACCAATTCCTTGGCCTGGGTTCCCTTCCCTACGCCCGGCGCGCCCAACAAAAGAATGGGGCCGGGAATGGTCTTCCGATCCGTTCCCTGACCCGCTTCGGCTGCTGCACTAGAAGATGACATTACCAGGTTTTCCTTCCNNGACCGGAGCGCGGGGAAAAGCCGTCATAGTGACGCATGATCAGCTGCGATTCGATCTGGTTGATGGTGTCCATGGCCACACCCACCACAATCAGCAGTGAGGTGCCGCCAAAGTAGAAGTTGACCCCCAAACCGTGCGTGGTCCAGGTCGGCAGGGTTTCGAAGAACCGGCCGATGAGCCAAACCTTGTCGAAACGAATGCCCGAGATCAGGAAGGTGGGCACCAGCGAAATGATAATCAGGTAAAGGGCGCCGACCAGCGTGATGCGGGTGAGAATGTCGTTGATGAAGTCCGAGGTGCGCTTNNCCGGCTTCATGATGATCGACACATAGAAGTAGGCAAAGAAGATAATGCCCAGAATATACAGCAGTTCATACCACGGGTAACCGGGCATGAGCGCATCGAAGATGGGCCGCAGGAAGGCGCTGTTCTGCACCATCGCGGTCTGGCTGAGCATCATCGGGGCGGAGAGGATCGAGGCGGCAAAGATGACCGGCATGACGCCGCCGGAGTTCACCTTGAGGGGCAGGTGGCTGGATTGGCCGCCCATCATGCGGCGGCCGACGATGCGCCGCGCGCNNATGCGCCGCTCGCTGCGCTCGACGAAGACGATGAAGGCCACCACGCCCGCCATGCCCGCCATCAGCAGAATCACGGCAATGATGGTGAACGAGCCCCACTGGTTGGTCTGCACCTTCTGGTAGAGCTCGGCGACGCCGCGCGGCAGGCCGGCGATAATGCCCGTGAAGATCAGCAGGCTCATGCCGTTGCCGATGCCGCGATCGGTAATCTGTTCGCCCAGCCACATGATGAAGGCTGTGCCGGTGGTCAGCGTCAACACCGTCATCAACAGGAAGCCGACGCCGGGATTGAGCACCATGCCGCCCTTGGTGAGCATGAAGGCGATGCCGATCGACTGCAGAGCTCCCAGAATCACCGTCAGGTAGCGCGTCCACTGGGTAATCTTGCGCCGCCCCAGTTCGCCTTCCTTCTGGATGCGCGCCAGCGGCTCATAAACCACGGTGAGCAACTGAAAGATGATCGAGGCCGTGATGTAGGGCATGATGCCCAGCGCGAAGATCGTCATGCGGCGCAGGTTGCCGCCGCCGAACAGATCCATCAGGCCCAGGGCCGAGCCGCCCTGCGTGCTGAACAACTGCTCCAGCAGCTTGCCATTCACGCCCGGCGTGGGGATGTGCGCGCCCAGGCGGTAAACGGCTAGAATGGCCAGCGTAAAAAGCACCCGCTTGCGCAGGTCGGGAATCCGGAAAATATTGAGAAAATTCTCAAGCATATTGGGTTATCCGCTTCATTCAGGGCGTTTGCCGCCACTCGAAACTATTCCGCTATCCATCTTACCCGCGCAGGGCGCTGTGTGTCGCCCCACTCACTCATCAAGCCTGTCATCCAGAGCGGAGTTTGGCGCGCCTTTGGCGCCAAACTCCGTCGAACGGCCAGCGTTTAACGGGCACTCAGCTTCTATCTGGATGCCTTGGAAACCAGTTTTCCCTTGGCTGCCACCGGGGCCTCGCCGCCTAGTAGCACAGCCTTACCGCCCGCCTTTTCGATCTTCTCGACGGCGGATTTGGAAAACTTGTGCGCGTGGATGGTGAGAGCCGAAGTCAGCTCGCCGGAGCCGAGAATCTTGATCAGAGCCTTTTTGCTCGAAGCCAGGCCCAGCTTCTTGTAGTCGTCGAGAGTGATCTCCGTGATGGACTGGCCCTCTAGGTGCAGGAGCAACCGGTCCAGATTCACCACCGTGTACTCGGTGCGGAAGATGTTGGTAAAGCCGCGCTTGGGCAGACGGCGGTGCAGCGGCATCTGGCNNCCGCGCATCAGGCTGAAGCCGGAGCGCGAACCCTGGCCCTTGTGGCCGCGGGTCGAGGTTTTGCCCATGCCAGAGCCCATGCCCCGGCCCACGCGCTTGCGCCCGGTGTTAGCCTTTTTGGGCGCGCGCAGATTCGATAGATTCCTTGTTGCCATGATTATCCTCGCTGTAGCGCCGGGGACTGGACGTCCAGCCATCCGACTCGCGTTGTGTTGAAGCAGTGGTCAGTTTTCAGTAACGCTAGCTCCAACTGACTACTGATTGCTAGTCTTCCAGAATCCGGACCAGATGCGGAATGGCCTTGACCATGCCGCGAATGGACTCGTTGTCCACGCGCTCGACAATCTGATTGAGCCGCGTGAAGCCGAGCCCCTTGACCACCAGTCTGTGCTTGGTGGGCGTAGAGTTCTTCGAGCGGTAGTACTGAATGCGAATTGTTTTGGTCTCCGCCATGGCTAGAGCTCCTCCACGGACTTGCCGCGCATATTCGCCACCTCGGCCCGGTCGCGCAACTGCACCAGAGCGTCGAAGGTGGCCTTGACGACGTTGTGGGGATTGGGTGAACCCAGGCACTTGGTGAGCACATTCTGCACCCCGACCGAGGTCATCACCGCGCGCACCGCGCCGCCGGCGATCACGCCGGTGCCTTCAGGGGCCGGCTTCAAGAGCACCTGTCCGGCGCCGTAATGGCCCAGAACCAGATGCGGAATCGTGGTCTGGGTCAAGTTGACCCGAACCAGGTTCTTCTTGGCCGCCTCAATTCCCTTGCGAATCGCCTGGGGAACTTCCTTGGCCTTGCCCGAACCGTGGCCCACCACTCCTGCGGCGGCGTCGCCCACAACCACCAGCGCGGCAAACGACATATTCTTGCCGCCCTTGACCACCTTGGTCACGCGATTGANNAAGATCGTCATTGCTCTCTCGTTTTCCAGTTGTCAGTTGTCAGTCGTCAGTTGTCAGAACTCAGGCAAATCCGGTACAAACAAACTAATCACTGACCACTGAGAACTGACAATTGCATTAAAACTCCAGACCCGCCTCGCGAGCCGCATCGGCCAGCGCCTTGATGCGCCCGTGATAGAGGTAGCCGCCGCGATCGAAGACCACCTTCTTCACGCCTTGGGCCACCGCCGCCTCAGCTACCGCCTTGCCGATCTCCTTGGCCGCCGCGACGTTGCCGCCCGTCTTCAGCTTGATGGACGAGGCCGAGACCAGCGTCTGCCCAGCCTGGTCGTCGATCACCTGCGCGTAGATGTGGTTAAGCGAGCGGTAGACGTTCAGCCGCGGCCGCTCTGCGGTGCCGGCCAGCTTGCGGCGGATGCGCGCGTGAATGCGCTGGCGGATTGCGTCTCTCTTGGTCTGCGTGATCATGATTTCCCGTTCCTATCAGCGGAGCCGCCCCGCGGCCCCGTTCGGTTGTTTGAGGGACTAGGGACTAGTTGCAATTTCGCAATGTTAAGCTGTGTGCTCGATCCCTATTCCCTAGTCCCTAAGTCCCTACTTCGCGCCCGTCTTGCCGGCCTTCTTCTTCAGCTTCTCGTCCGAGTAGCGCACGCCCTTGTTCTTGTAAGGGTCAGGCTTGCGCAGCGAACGCATATCGGCTGCCACCTGGCCCACCTTCTGCCGGTCAATGCCGGAGATCGCCAGATGAAGCTGCTTGGGGTCGATCGCCACTTCGATGCCCGTGGGCAGCGGAAACTCGATCTGGTGCGAGTAGCCCAGCGTGAAAACCACCGTGCCCTTGCCCTTCAGCTCGGCGCGATAGCCGATGCCGACGATATCCAGTTCCTTCTTCCAGCCTTCCGTAACGCCGTGAACGGCGTTATAGACCAGCGCGCGGGTCAATCCATGAAAGGCCGCGTACTTGTCGCTCTCGCGGTTGACGTGCAGCACGCCGTCGACCGTCTCGAGCGTAATGCCCTCGGCGATCAGCGCCGTTACCTTGCCCTTGGGCCCCTCGACCACCACCGTATTGCCCTCGACCTTGTACTTGACGCCCGCGGGCAGCGGAATCAGCTTCTTTCCTATACGCGACATTGTTTCAATCCTTCATTTGGCTTGCGAGTCCCGCCGGAGCGTTCGCGCCCTTGCGTTCCACTGCAGCCCGTAAAAACAGCTCTACCACACTTCGCAGAGCAACTCGCCGCCCACGCCCTCGCGGCGCGCCTGACGGCCGGTCATCACGCCCTTGGGCGTGGTCATGATCGAGATGCCCAGACCGCCCTGCACGCGCTTGATCTCATCGTGACCGATGTAAACGCGGCAGCCGGGACGCGAGATGCGCGCCAGATCGCGAATGGCCGCTTCCGCTCCGCCGTACTTCAGGTACACGCGCAGAATCAGCCGGCCTTCCTCTTCCTGGGTCTTATAGTTCGAGATGTAGCCCTCCTCTTTGAGGATGCGGGCAATCTCGGTCTTCAGCTTNNAAATCCGCTACTGGGTCGGTCAGACTCATTCCTTCTCCTTCATTCCCCGTTCGCTCCCCCTCCCGCCTGCGCGGAATGCAGGGGAGAACCTGCGGGAATGTCCTTAAAACAGTTGTCAGGGGGCAGAGATCAGTCCCGTTTTTTGCTGATCACTGAAACCTGATCCCTGGAAAACTACCAGCTCGACTTGACGACG
>PMGP01000110.1:1193-3346 GCA_003156235.1 Acidobacteriaceae bacterium | reverse complement strand
CGTCTTTCACCCTTTTTGCAGTGGTTGCCATAAATCCTCTTCAACTACAGCTAGTAGCTTTTAGCTATTAGCTTTCAGCTTGCTCCTTGCGCAACGCACTTCCACGCTTCCAGAACAAACCCGAATTCGTTTTGCCTTAAATGCCGGCCTCGCCTAGAAGATGGCTAAAGGCTAAAAGCTGACAGATTAAGGCTGTACTTACGCTCCCTGCCGGAACGGCATTCCAAAGTGCTTCAGCAGAGCCCGCGCCCCATTGTCGTCCTGAGCCGTGGTCACGATGGTGATGTTCATGCCCTTCAGTTTTTCCACCTTGGAGTAATCGATCTCCGGGAAGATCAACTGGTCGCGCAATCCGAGTGTGTAGTTGCCGCGCCCGTCAAAACTCTTCGTCGAAACCCCGCGGAAGTCGCGCACCCTGGGCAGCGCCGTCGAAATCAACCGGTCCAGAAACTCGTAGGCCTTGTCTGAACGCAGCGTGACCATGGCGCCGATCGACATGCCCTCTCTCACTTTGAAGGCCGCAATCGACTTCTTCGCCTTGGTGGTCACCGGCTTCTGCCCGGCAATCGCCGCCAGGTCGGCCACCAGCGGNNGCCTCGCCCAGACCCATGTTGATGACGATCTTGTCGAGTTCCGGAACCGCCATCACATTGTCAAGCCCCAGCTCTTTTTTGAGAGCCTGCTTGATCTCCTTGTGATACTTCTCTTTCAGTCTTGCCGCCATGGTGCTTCACTCTCTTTCTTCCGGCGCCCGGAGTGGCCGCAACTCGCATCGAGTGGCCGTTTACCGTTGCGGAAGGGGTTGGCCGTTGGGCTTCGCGCCGTTTGCGCTCTCGCCGCCCCGGCTTGGGATCCCGAAACTGTCCTGACTGCTAACCTTCGCAGCCTACTTCTTGGTCGGCAGCGTCTGCCCGCACTTTTTGCAGATGCGCGTCCGCACGTCGCCCTCGGACTTCATTCCCACGCGCGTGGGGCCGCAGTTGGGACAGACCAGCGCGACATTCGAGACGTTGATCGGCGACTCCTGGTCGGCGATGCCGCCCTGGGTGCGCTTTCCGCTCTTGCTCGAAACCGTCTTCTTGACCACGCGCACATGCTCGACCAGCACCGTGCCCTTGTCGGGGAAGGCGCGCAGCACGCGGCCCGTCTTGCCGCGGTCCGATCCCCTGAGAACCTTGACCGTATCGTTGCGATGAATATTCAAACTCGGCATTTCTTCTCCAAAACATCTAACAGTTGTCAGTTTTCAGTTGTCAGACCGCTTCTACTTCGCATCCAGCTGGCAGGGTACAACTGACCACTGACAACTGATAACTGACGACTAACTAAACCACTTCCGGGGCCAGCGAAACGATTTTCAGAAACTTCTTGTCGCGCAGTTCGCGAGCCACCGGACCGAAAACACGCGTGCCCACCGGCTCATGATTGTCGTCAATCACCACCGCCGCATTCTCATCGAAGCGAATGTAGCTGCCGTCGCGGCGCCGATGCGGCAGGCGCGTGCGGACGATGACCGCCTTCACCACCGTTCCCTTCTTCACTGTACCGTCGGGCGAGGATTCCTTGACNNCAGCCATGGGTTCTTCTCCTTACAGCTTCCAGTTGCCAGCTCTTGGCTTTCACCGTTCCCGGCGCAGCCTGACTCCCCAACAATCCAGCTAGAAGCTGGAGGCTGGAAGCTAGCGGCTCGTTCTAGTTGGCGGCCTGAACTTCAGACAGGACCGCGGCATCCTCAAGCTGTCCGAGAGCCGAGCGCCGCACAATCTCTTCCAGCGTCCACCGCTTCAGCTTGCTCAGCGGCCGGGTCTCGCGAATGCGCACCACATCGCCCAACCGCGCCGAACTCTGCTCATCGTGGGCATAAAACTTCCTGGTCGAGCGCACGATCCGCTTGTACTTGGCGTGAGCCTTGCGCATCTCGACCTCGACCACGATGGTTTTCTGCATCTTGGTTGAAACCACCTGGCCGACCTTCTCGTTGCGCCGGGCGCCTACGGCCGCCGGTGCCTGCACTGCATCCTGAGTCGCCGTCATTTAGCGCTCTCCCTTCTGGCTGTCCGCGGCCACCGCGGCATCGGCAGCCGCGCCGCGAATGCCCAGTTCGCGCTCGCGCGCCACGGTCTTGATTTGGGCGATCTCCTTGCGCAACTGGC
>PMGP01000110.1:0-1187 GCA_003156235.1 Acidobacteriaceae bacterium | reverse complement strand
CGCTCAAATTGCGAATCTTTTCCAGTTCCATCTCTTCTTAGCTCCTAGCTTCTAGCTGCTAGCTACTAGCCTCATCCTGCTCGTCCATAACTCTTCGATTCAACGTGAAGAGCCAGAGGCTGGAGGCTGGCAGCTGAAAGCTGCATTCCTACTTGGCCGCAGCCACTATCTTTTCAGCGCCCGGCCGCATCACGAACTTGGTCTTCAGCGGCAGTTTGTTCGACGCCAGGCGCATGGCTTCCTGCGCGGTCGCCGGGTCCACCCCTTCCATCTCGAAGAGGATCTTGCCCGGCCGCACCACCGCGACCCAGTGGTCGAGAGCGCCCTTGCCGGAACCCATGCGGACTTCGGCCGNNTGTCCGGGAACAGGCGCAGCCATATCTTGCCGCCACGCTTGATGAAACGGGTCATGGCGATACGGCTGGCTTCGATCTGCCGGTCGGTAATGTATCCGCACTCCATGACCCGCAGACCATACTCACCGAACGAAATCGAGGAGCCGCGCCACGCCTTGCCNNCATCAACATAACGAAAACCCTCAAAGGCAGGGACTAGGGACTAGGGACCAGGGACTAACTCCGTCCCGCCGCAATCCACTTCCCGGCCCGCGTACTTCAAATCTCTACAACCGACAACCATTGAACCAGGCAACAGAACTGAATTTCTGATCGGAACCGTTTTTCCTAGTCCCTAGTCCCTATCCCTAGCCCCTGCCCTTAAAACACCGACGTGCCCACTGCGGCCGGCTGACGGCGCTTCTGCTCGTAGATGTCGCCGCGATAAATCCAGGTCTTCACGCCGATCACGCCATAAGTGGTATGCGCTTCGGTGAAACCGTAATCGATGTCGGCGCGCAGTGTGTGCAAAGGCAAACGCCCCTGGAGATACCACTCCGAGCGGGCGATCTCGTTGCCGTTCAAGCGGCCCGAAACCCTCACCTTGATCCCCTTGCAGCCAAAGCGCAGCGCCGAGTCCACACTCTTTCGCATTGCCCGGCGGAAGCTGACGCGCTTTTCCAGTTGCAGGGCGATGTTCTCCGAAACCAGCTGAGCGTCCAACTCGGGCTTGTTCACCTCGATGATATCGATGAACACGTCGCGGTTGGTGCGCTTGCCCAGCTCCGTTTTGAGCTTCTCGATCTCCGCGCCCTTGCGGCCAATCACGATGCCCGGCCGGGCGGTGCGGAT
>PMGP01000113.1 GCA_003156235.1 Acidobacteriaceae bacterium | reverse complement strand
TTGTCAAACGAACGGATCTTTCCGGTGAGCTTGACGCCGCTGACCAGATAAAGCGTGATGGGGGTCTTGTCCTTGCGGACCGTGTTCAGGTACGTGTCCTGAATATTTTGTGCCGGCTTGTTTTCCATATGCCGATCTCCTGCTTTCCTTGGGGAGGGTGGATGCTATTCGATAGCATGTAAATCAGCGGATGCGGCGCCGGAAGCTCCAGTGCCGCCAATTACCGCAATTCATTAACAATATAGGGCTTTGCCGACCTTTTCAACCCTCACTTGAGTTAATTTTCTTTTCCGGTGCTGTTTTCCGCAATTATAAGGGTGCCCCATGTCCGGATTTTCGGACCTGGGAAGCGATGCAGCCCGATGCCTTATCCCTGCTTTTGGGACCGGGGAGTCCATGCGGCTGCTAGCATGAATGTGTGAAAGACTCATCGAATCAGCCGGAAAACCCCGCCGCAACCGCCCAGCCGGTGCCCATGATGGACCTCAAACGCCAGTACCAGCCCCTCCATCAAGAACTTCTCAACGCCCTCGATCAGGTCCTGGTCTCTCAGCAATTTATTCTGGGCGAGCCGGTTGCCGCCTTTGAAAAAGCCGCCGCGGAGCGGTTGGGCGTGGCCCACGCCATCGGTTGCTCCTCGGGCACAGACGCTCTCTGGCTCGCATTGGCAGCCGCCGAAATTGGCCCCGGTCACGCCGTCGTCACCACCCCCTTCAGCTTCTTCGCCTCCACGAGCGCCATCCTCCGCGCCGGGGCCACACCTCTTCTCGCCGACATCGAACCCACCACCTTCAACCTCAACCCTGTAGCCGTCGAAGCAATTCTCAATGGTCCGCAGGGCGCGTCGATCAAAGCCATTCTCCCCGTCCACCTCTTCGGCCAATGCGCCGACTGGATCGCTTACGACCACATCGCAAAGCAGCACAACCTCAAGCTCATTGAAGACGCCGCCCAAGCCTGGGGCGCTGACTATCAAGGAGTTAAAGCCGGCGCTTTAGGCGATGCCGCCGCCTTCAGCTTCTATCCCACCAAGAACCTGAGCGCGGCGGGCGACGCGGGGATGGTCACCACCAACTCAGACGAAGTGGCCGAGCGCGCCCGCATGTTGCGCCAGCACGGAATGCGCCGCCGCTACCACCACGACGAAGTGGGCTGGAACACGCGCATGGACGGCTTACAGGGAGCCATCCTCTCCGTCAAGCTCCGCTACATCGACACCTGGAATCAGCTTCGCCGCACTGTCGCCAAGCGCTATCACGCGCTCTTTCACGCCGCCGGACTGGTCGAGGCTGGCCCCTATCCCATCCACGGCATCGTCCTGCCGCAAGAGGTACGTGGCACGCATCACGTTTGGCATCAGTATGTGATCCGTACCACGCGCCGCGATGAACTGCGCGCATTTCTCACCGAGCGCAAGATCGGCTCGGAGATCTACTACCCCGTCCCGCTGCACCTGCAAGCGGCGCTGAAGAGCCTGGGCTACAGCGAGGGCAGCTTCCCGGAGGCCGAGCGAGCGGCGCGAGAGGTGTTGGCCCTCCCCATCTTTCCCGAGCTGCGCGAGGACGAACAGCAGACGGTCGTCAGCGCCATCGCCGAGTTTTTGAGTTGAAAATCAGGGGTCGGTGATCAGTGTCAGAAGTCCATTGCCGGCTCACTTTTCCTCAAACAAAAATACAACCTGTCCGTCTATCTCCTAGAATGGCGTTTACGCTATTCCTATCAACTGAAACCCTGCCTGGCCAACCCTCGCTACCGCCGGGTATTATCGGACACGGAAGCCGCACCTAAGAATCTGAAAGGCGAATGCATGCGTATGCGAAGACTTATCGCACTCTTTGTCACGGCTATTGCACTGTGCGCCACCACGCTGGCTCAGAATTTGCCGCAAGGCGTTCAGAAGGTAACCTCCATTGAAGGAATCACGGAATATGCTTTCCCGAACGGCCTGCATGTTTTATTGTTTCCCGACAACTCCAAACCCAAAATCACGCTCAACGTGGTTTACAAGGTCGGTTCGCGCAACGAAGGGTATGGCGAGACCGGCATGGCGCACCTGCTGGAGCACATGCTGTTCAAGAGCGCTACCTCGGGCAGAGAGATCTTCAAGGAGCTGACCGACCGGGCCGGCGGCTACTTCAACGGCACCACATCCTACGACCGGACGATGTATTTTGAAATGTTCAACGCGAGCGACGAGAACCTGCGCTGGGCCCTGGGACTGGAAGCCGACCGCATGGTCAATATGACCATGCTCAAGAAGGATCTGGACACGGAAATGACGGTGGTCCGCAACGAAATGGAGATGGGCGAGAACAGCCCGGAGTATATTTTGGAGAAGCGCGTTCTGGCGGCGGCCTACAACTTCCACAACTATGGAAAGTCAGTGATCGGCAATCGCACCGACGTGGAAAGAGTGCCCATCGACAACCTGGCGGTTTTCTACCGGAAGTATTACCAGCCCGATGACGCCGATCTCATCATTGCGGGACAATTCGATGAATCGAAGGCCCTGGCGCTGGTCTCTGAAACCATTGGCGCCATCCCCAGGCCGCAGCGCGTACTCACACAGCCGTATACGGCCGAGCCGACGCAGGAAGGAGAGCGCTCCGTCATTTTGCGCCGCGTGGGAAATATTCAGAGGGTCATGGCGGTCTACCACACTCCGGCCGCCCTGCATCCGGATATGGCGCCTCTGGAAGTGATGGCTCAGGTGCTGGGCGCTGAGCAGACGGGCCGGTTGTACAAGGCGCTCGTCGATTCCAAGAAGGCAGTGTCGACCGGTATGAACGCCGAGGACATGCACGATCCGGGATATGCGGAGGCCTTCGCGCAGCTCAAGCCGGATCAATCCATCGACGAGGCGCAGCAGATTCTGCTCAAGACGGTCGAAGGTCTGGCCAATGATCCTCCCACCCAGGAGGAGGTGGACCGCGCCAAGGCCCGCATCCTGAAGAACATTGAACTCACGCAGACGAATTCGCAAATGGTTGCTTTGATGCTTGGCAACGACGTGGGCGACGGCGACTGGCGGGAATTCTTCCTCGATCGCGATGAGGTGAGCAAAGTCACGCCGGCCGACGTGGCGCGCGTGGCTAAGGCCTACCTGAAATCCTCCAACCGCACGCTGGGCGAGTTTATTCCCATCGCCGCTCCCGATCGCGCCGAGATTCCCGCTACGCCGGATCCGGCGGCGCTTTTCAAGGATTATAAAGGCGGCACGGCCATTCAACAGGGCGAGGTCTTCGATCCCACTCCGCAGAACATCGAAGCCCGCGTCATCCGCGTCACACTGCCCAACGGGTTAAAGCTGGTGATGTTCCCCAAGAAGACCCGCGGCGGAACGATGGTGGCTGTGATGAAAGTCCACTTCGGCGACGAGAAGTCGCTCTTCGGTAAAGACACTGCCGCGGAAATAGCTGGAGTATTGCTGAAGCGCGGCACGAAGAACAAAAACCGTCAGCAGATACAGGATGAGACCGACCGCCTGAAAGCACAGATCAATGTCTGGGGCGGGGTTGACAACGCTGGGGCGTGGGTCAAGACGCTGGAGGCGAACCTGGCCGATTCCTTGCGCTTCACCAGGGAGCTTCTTCGCGAACCCTCGTTTCCTGAGACTGAATTCGAACAGATCCGCCAGGAACGCATCGCCAATGCGGAGAGCGGCAAGACCGAACCTTACACGCTGGCCCAGTTGGACATGAACCGGCACATGAACGCCCGCTACACTCGTGGCGACACGCGCTATGTCTCGACCATCGATGAACAGATCGAAGATCTGAAGAAGGTGACGCTGGACGACGTGCGCCAGTTCTACAAGCAGTTTTACGGCGCCAGCGAGGGAGAAATCGTCATCAGCGGCCAGTTTGATCCGGTACAGGTGCGGAAACTTGTCGAAGAACTCTTCGGCGATTGGAAGAGCCCCAGCCGCTACGAACGCGTGAGCAACATGTACGCCAATGTGGCGCCGATCAACGACAAGATTGAAACGCCCGATAAGCAGAATGCGCTTTTCCTGGCGGATATGCCCATGAAGATGACCGACGAGGATCCTGACTACGCGGCACTCACCATTGCCGGCATGGTCTTCGGCGGTTCTCCCAACTCCCGCCTCTTTCTGCGCATTCGCGTTAAAGACGGCCTGAGCTACGGAGCCGGGGCGTCGTTCTCCATGCCCATCAAAGACGACGGGGGCAACCTATCCGGCTATGCCATTGCGGCGCCACAGAATATGCCCAAAGTGGAAGCTGCCTTCAACGAGGAACTGGCCCGTGCGCTGAAAGACGGCTTTACCGCCGACGAGGTGGAAAAGGCCAAGAAGACCTGGCTGGACCAACGCACAGTGGGGCGCGCCGACGAGGGTTCCATCGCCGATATGCTGCTCAACCACGAGCACTGGGGACGCACCCTGCAATGGGACGCCAAGCTGGAGACCTCCGTCGCCGCGCTGACGCCGCAGCAAGTGAATGATGCATTCAAGCGCCATGTCGATGCAGCCGCCATCTCCATCGTCAAAGGCGGCGACTTCAAGAAGGCAGGCGCTTACCAGTAACATTTTGGGCAGGCCTTCGACTTCCCACCCCAGTGCACAAAGATCGTGCGCCGGGGGCCCCGGATCGCTCAGGAGGACAAGCGAAAAAGCCCTCCGCCAATCGGCGGAGGGCTTTTTCGTTTTGGTAGCTTCTCAAATCCAAAAATCCGAATCTCCACGTCGCTGGGGAAACCGAGAGGCGGGTCGTACGCCATGGTGCAGGAACCTTGAGCCGGGGAATGCCAACTTCGGCGGGATGTTCTTGAGCAGTGAATCAAAAGATAAGAACAAAATTTCTACTATACTTATCATTCGTGCTACTTTACACTGCTTGTGACATGAAAACCACATCTGCAATTGTTCTCTATTTTTCCCTTTCTGCATTTGCTCTCCTTGCCGGTTGCGGCGGATCTTCGTCGAACACCGGCGGGACGACACCGCCTGCGGTGACAGCACCAACGGTGACCTCCATCACGCCAACCACGGTGGCTGCGGGTACAGGACAATTGACCCTCACGGTGAATGGGACGGGTTTTCTTTCGACATCCACGGTTCAGGTGGGTGCCGTAATGGATGTTACCAGCTACGTGAGCAGTACCGAGGTGACTGTAACAGTAACGGCGGCGCAAGTGGCGAGTGGGTCACAGCTTTCTGTTGTCGCGTGGAACGGCTCGGCAGGCAGCGGATCGAGCGCGGCGGCCAATCTCGAGGTGACGAACCCGGCGCCGGCGATCACGCAGACGATTCCCGCGTCGGTGGTGCTGGGAGCGGTGTCGCCGGTGATTTCCGTGGCGGGTACAGGATTTGTTCCGACGACGGTGATCGACGTGAATGGCAGTGCGCGTACGACGATCTTCGTGAGCGCCACGCAAGTGGATGTAGCGCTGACTGCGGCCGACGTGGTGAGCACGGGCAGCCTGACCTTGACGGCGGTGAACGCAACGCCGGGTGGAGGAACGTCGGCGGCTGCGGCGGTTGCGGTGAACAATCCACCGCCGATAGGGCCCATCACGATTTCGCCCTCTTTAGTATTTACCGGAACGACGACACCTACCACTGTGACAGTGACTGGGATGAACTTTCTTCCGACATCAACAGTATTCCTTGGCGGAACAACCTCCACTCTGGTCACTTCGCCGACGAACGGAGTAGCAGTAGCAACCACCTATGTGAGTTCCACGAAATTGACCTTCCAGCTATCGGTGGCGGAAGAGGCGACATCACAACAACTCCTTGTTTCGGTAGTGAACCCAACGCCGGGGGGCGGGAGCGCGCTGGGGGCAGGACTCGAGATACTCCCACAGACGCCCACACCGGTGATCACGTCAGTTTCTCCGACGCAGTTCGTGGTTGGGTCGGGCGCGACACCAATGACGATTTACGGCTCCAACCTCTTTGCAGATATCAATACACTGCCGAATTCGGGGGAGTTTATCCTCACGTCAAGCGTGTTATGGAACGGAACGCCGGTCTCTAGCAGCGCTGGCGTGGAATATGGCACCGTACCTTGGGCGCAGGAGTCGATCACGATCCAGGTGCCCGCGAGTCTACTGGCATCTGCTGGCACCGCGACTGTCAGTGTGAGCAGCACAACCTCGACGCCCGCCTTGTCAAACGTACTGACGGTCTCGATTGCGAATCCTCCGCCGCCGACGCTGACGTCGATTTCGCCGAACTCGGGGCTGACGAACACGGCCGCGACAGTGGCGCTGTATGGAACGGGTTTCACGGCGAACTCGACGGTGTTGCTGAACGGAAGCAGCATCGCGACAACCTATCAGAACTCGACGGAGTTGATGGCGACAATTCCCGCCTCCAGCATCGCGATGCCGGGGGTTGTGAACTTGGCCGTGACGACGCCTGCGCCGGGTGGAGGGACTTCCGCGGCGCTGCCTTTTACGGCCTACAATCCTCCCGCGCCGACGCTGACACAGATCTACCCGAACGCTGGGCCGATCAATACAGCAGCGGCGTTGACTCTCTATGGAACCGGGTTCACGGCGAGCTCAACGGTGGCGATGAATGGGACAAACATTGCGGCGACGTTCGTAAGTTCGACGGAGCTGACGGTGACGATTCCCGCTTCCAGCCTGGCATTGCCAGGGAATGTGAACTTTACGGTGACGACGCCTGCACCAGGCGGAGGCACGACGGCTCCGCTGCCGTATACGACCTACATCGCGATCGCAAATAAAGACATCGTGTACAACGCAAAGGACGGACTGCTGTACGCTTCCATCCCGGTTTCCGGAGTCGGAACCGGCGGTAATACCGTGGCAGGCATTGATCCGGTCACCGGCAACATTATGCGGCAGATCTGGGTGGGCAGCAATCCCAACAAGCTTGCGCTTTCCACAGACGGCACACAGCTCTTCGTCGGTCTCGATGGGGCCGGAGCGGTGGCGCAGGTCAACCTGAACACGGGTGCGGTCGTAAACCAGTTCTCCCTGGGCGGCGGACCAGGAGTTTACAACCCACCCAGCACGGCTAACTATCTGACTGCCGTTCCCGGATCGCCAAACTCCGTTGCTGTGGCATCCGCGGGCAGCTATCTGGGCGGAACAGGCGTCACCATTTACGATTCCGGCGTTGCCCGCGCCAAGTCTTCATCGGGGGTCGGTTACGGACCGCTCAGTTTCGGTTCGTCCTCGTCGGTTCTTTATATGGTGAACGGTGCAACCATCGAACAACTGACGGTAGGCTCTACTGGCATTACGGTGGCCACCACCCTCGCTACTGTGAGCGGTTCTGCGACCTCTATCCAATACGACAACGGCCAGCTCTACCTCTCCACTGGCCAGGTGTTCAACTCCTCCACGGGAGCACTGCTGGGCACCTTCTACAGTTCTACGAGCACCCCCGCCACCGGGCCGATCGTTTCCGATTCCACGCTGGGACGGGCCTTTGTTGGCACAACCAGCTTCAGTTCGAGCGCGCAGGTGCTTGCATTCAATGAAACCACCTTCAACCCCACTGGTAGCATTCCAGTGAATGGCGTCGGTGTGCAGGGTTATCCAACAAATTTCCAGAAGATCGTGCGCTGGGGACAGAACGGAATTGCGCTGAGTGCCGCCGCAAGTGCGTTTGCGTCAGTCAATCAAATCTATATCTTCCAGACGCCTCTGGTGGAAGATCTCTCGGCATCGCCCGCGGATCTTTCCGTCACGCTGACTGCGCCGGCCACAGCCACCACCGGAGCAACCGTCTCCTGGGTCGCAAAAATCACCAACAGCGGTCCTGATCAGGCACAAGGCGTAGCGCTCACCATGAATTTGGATTCTTCTCTGATCATCAACAGCGTGACGCCGAGTCAAGGAACCTGCGGGACTGGCACGGAGTTCGTCTGCGATCTAGGCAGCCTGGCCAACGGAGCGAGTGCGACCGTCACTGTGAGCGCTACACCTTCAACTTCGGGCACACTCGCCGGGGTTGCATCCGTTTCGTCCACCAGCTACGATCCGACAACAACCAACAATCAGGCCACTACAAGCACCGTCGTGTCGGGAAGCCTATATGCAGCTACTCCGTCGCTCACTGCGATCTCGCCCAATTTCATCCAGGCCGGATCATCGGACTTTACCCTTACCGTGACAGGCGCCGGCTTCAATGAGGGGTCGACCGTAAACTTGGGCACAAATCCACTTGCCACAACGTACGCAAGCGCAACCCAGTTAACCGCCGCGGTCACGGCTTCTGAGATCGCGAATTACGGTTGGGCGGCCGTAACGGTCACCAATTCCGCTCCGGGCGGGGGCGTCTCGCAAGTCCTGCCGCTGACCATTTACTCAGTGGTCAACGTGCCTGCGAGCGCACTTCTCTTCGAACCGTACTCCCAGCAACTCTACGCCACCGTCCCCAGCACGGCGACCAACCTGACGGGCAATTCGGTGGTGACCATCAATCCGTTTACCGGTGCGGTGGGAACACCTGTGAACGTTGGAAGCAACCCCACTGTGATGGCCGAAACAGCCGACGGCAACTATCTCTACATCGGGTTGAGCGGATCGGCCAGCCTGGCGCAATTTGATCCGATACACCAGACGTTGCTTCAGACACTGTCGCTGTCATCGGCGTCGAGTCACGCCGGCAGTAATCCAGTCGCAACATGGCTGTCCGTCATGCCCGGAACCGATACTACGCTCGCGGTTGACTTTTCGGGTGAGGACGGCATTTTCGATATCAATGGGAGCACAGGTACATTCCGGACCAATTTTGCGGGAGATAGTTTCCCCCAATTTGGAGATGCTTCGCATCTCTACACCTACGACAATTACAGCACCGGAGCCGAGTTTTACCGGTACAGCATCAATGCAAATGGCGCAACGCTGATCGATGGCACGACCCTGGATGGCATGGGTGGTTTCAGCGGATCGTTACAAGCCGCCAATGGCCTCGTATACGGCGGTAATGGCGGAATTATCAACCCTTCCACTACTCCTCCATCGCAGGTCGCCACGCTTCCACTTTTTGATTTCTACAACTCAGGCGATAAAGGGGATGGCGTTGCGATTGCCGCGGATCCATCACTGCAAAAGGAATTCCTGATGATGGAAAACACGGCTGGAACGTGGGCGTATGGCCTGGCGCGCTATGACCTGACCACGTATACCCCCGAAGCGCTCGTCGACATGCCGGCCTCGGCGTCCAGTGTCGAGGCAGGGTGGACGATGTTGCGCTTTGGTCAGGATGGGCTGGCACTCCTGTCCTCGGCAGAGGATTATTCCACCAATCAGCCCGTCACTGTCGTCATGCTTGTGCGCGGACCGTTTGTAACGCCGCAGTTGCTGGAGACCAATTCGGCAGCGAGCCTTACGTCGAGTTTGGCGACGACGATTGCGCATGGCGTGGGCAATACGCTGCTCACACTAACCGGGTCGAACTTTGTTCCGGGCGTGGCAGTGACGTGGAACGGGAGCTATCGCACTACGACGATTGTGGATGCGACGCATGTGACGGTGGCGATTCCGGCAAGCGACCTGGCGAGCGCGGGAAGTGGAACGCTGGTGGCGACCAATCCAGGGGCGTCGGCATCGAACACGCTGACGGTGACGATCAACTAGGGAAGAGGCGAGGCTGATGGAAAGCCCCCGGCGGGTTGGCCGGGGGCTTTTTGTTTTGGCGGCTTCCCATGTAGGCCAACGCCGGCTTTGGCCTTATCTGTCTCACCATTGCTTTGCTTCACTGGGTTGGCAGTCACCACAATGGGATGTTTTGCTGGTTGTTATTGATTGCCGGCTACCTTGTTTGACTGACCGAACACGCAGACTGCCACGAATAGAGCAATTACGAGGATTGCCAGACGTTTCCATATAATTCCGAGATTCTTCTCTTGAGATTGAGCCTGTGGACATCAAATTGGACACTAGGCAGGCTTAAACCATACCCGCCTCCCCTTGTGATAATCTGAAAAGCCTACCACTTCGAGGCACATTCCTGTATGTCGTATTCCGCTTTCGCTCCGCCGCTCGCCCCACTGCACATGATCGACCTGATCCGCAAGAAGCGCGACGGCGGCACGCTGAACGCGCGCGAGATCGGCTTTCTGGTCGCGGGCGCGGCCAACGAATCCATCCCCCATGATCAACTCGCCGCCTGGCTGATGGCCGCATGGATTCGCGGCCTCTCGCTCGACGAAGCGCGCACGCTCACTCTGGCCATGCGCGACTCCGGAGATAAGTTTTCGCCCGCGCGCCTGGGCAAAACCGCCGTCGATAAGCACTCCACCGGCGGCGTGGGCGACAAGACCAGCTTCCTCATCGCGCCCCTGGCCGCGGCCTGCGGCGTGGCCGTGCCCATGATCAGCGGCAGGGCGCTGGGCCACACCGGCGGGACGCTCGACAAGCTGGAAGCCATCCCCGGCTACCGTACCGCCCTCTCGCTCCAGGAATTTGAGGCCGTCCTGATGAAGTGCGGCGCCTCCATCATCAGCCAGACCAAGTCGCTGGTCCCCGCTGATCGCGTCCTCTATGCCCTGCGCGACCGCACTGGAACCGTCGAAAGCCCGGGGCTCATCTGCGCCTCGATTCTCAGCAAGAAGCTGGCCGCCGGCCTCGATGCCCTGGTGCTCGATGTGAAAACCGGCTCCGGCGCATTCCTGCGCAAGAGGGAAGACTCCGAGTACCTCGCCGCCTTGATGGTGGCTACCGCCGAAGCCGCCGGAACCCGCACCGTGGCTCTCCTAACCGACATGGGCCAGCCGCTGGGCCGCGCCGCTGGCAACTGGATCGAGTTGATTGAATCTGTGCAACTGCTGCGTGGCCAGCGTCCCTCCGAGAGTGAAGACCTGCGCGAACTGTCGCTGATCCTGGCCGGCTGGATGATTCATCTCGGTGGCCAGGCCGCAACTCCTGAAGCTGGCTACGCCCGGGCCGAGAAAGCTCTCGCCGACGGCTCCGCTCTGCGCGCCTTCTTCGCCATGGTCGAGGCCCAGGGCGGCGACGTTTCGGTTTTTGACAATCCGAACTTTCACAAGCCCGGCGCAACCAAAGTGGTCGCGGCCTGGGAGAGCGGCTTCATCTCCTCGATGGACACCACCGCCCTGGGCTGGGCCGTGCAGCGCACCGGCGCGGGCCGCGAAAAGGCCGGTGAACCGGTCGACCCCCACGCCGGCATCGACTTCCATGCCCGCCGCGGTGCGCGCATCGAGAAAGGACAATCAATCGCCACACTCTACGCCACCAGCCCCGCGCTTCTTGCCGAGCCGGAGGAGATTCTTCATCAGGCGATTGTTTTCTCTCCGGCCCCACCGCAGGTGGTGCCATTGGTCAGCCGCATCTTCACCCGCGAAACGGCGGAAGCCCATCTGCGCGATGTTGTAAGGTAGTTTCCAGTTGTCAGTATTCAGGGATCAGTTGTCAGATCAGGTTCGTTGGAATAAGTTAGTTTGCACTTAGCAACCAGAACGCGGCAGGGATGATCCATAGAGTATCTTCCTTGCACAGCACTGACCGGCGGAAACTGATCACTGACCACTGATCACTGACCACTGTTCTTCAAGGAGATTCGCCGTGGAACGATATACCGGAGTGCTGGGAATTCTCGCCGTGCTGCTGACGGCCTATTTGTTCTCCACCGACCGCAAGCGCATTCGCTGGCGCACCGTTGCCTGGGGACTCGGCCTGCAACTTACCTTCGCCTTCCTGGTGCTGCGCTTCGACTACGGACAACGCGCCATGACTTGGGCCGGTGGCGTGGTCAACTCTATGCTCGCATGCACCTTCGCCGGCACCAAGATGCTCTTTGGCCAGCTTGGCCTTCCCAACTCCGGAGCCTTCGGCAATCTGCTGCCGCCCAACGCGGGCGCCATCTTCGCCTTCCAGGTGCTGCCCACCATCATCTTCATCTCCGCCTTCTTCGCTATCCTTTATCACGTCGGCATCATGCAGCTCATCATCCGCGGCTTTGCCTGGGTCATGCTGAAGACCATGCGCATCTCCGGCGCGGAAAGCCTGAATGTAGCCGCCTCCGTTTTCATGGGCCAGACCGAGGCGCCGCTGATGATCCGGCCTTACGTCCCGCGCCTGACCCGCAGCGAATTGATGACCATCATGGTCTGCGGCATGGCGCACATCGCCGGCGGGGTTGCGGCGGTTTACGCGAACATGGGCTTCCGCGCGGGCTACCCCAACACCGCCGGACACCTGCTCACGGCGTCGGTGTTGAATTGTCCCGCCGCGTTGTTGATTGCGAAAATCCTGCTGCCGGAAACCGAGAAAAGCGAAACCGCCGCCAGCGCGCCCGCCACCGTGCCGCGCACCACGGCCAATTCCATTGACGCCATCTGCCGCGGCGCCGGCGACGGTTTCAATCTCGCGCTGAACGTCATCGCCATGCTCATCGGGTTCATCGCCATGATTGCGCTGGCGAATTACGTCGTCACGTGGCCGCAAACGCATCTCGGCATCAGCCATCCGGCCACGCTGCAAAACATTTTCGGCTGGATCAACGCGCCGTTCGCCTGGCTCATGGGCGTGCCGGCGCAGGATTGTTTCAACGTCGGGCAAATTCTCGGCGAACGCATCGTGCTCAACGAATTCGTCGGCTTCCTTGATCTCACGGCCAACGCGAAACAACTGGCGCTCGACCCGCGCAGCTTTACGATTGCGACCTACGCGCTGTGCGGCTTCGCGAACTTCGCGAGCATCGCCATCCAGGTGGGCGGCATCGGCTCGCTCGCGCCCGAACGCCGCAGCGAGATGGCCAAAATCGGTTTCCGCGCAATGTGCGGCGGCCTGCTCGCCGCCTACATGACGGCCTGCCTTGCGGGAATTTTGCTTTAAGTTTTTTCAACCACGGATGAACACGGATTGACACGGATGTTTCAAACCGAAGTGCGCTGAAAGCGCAAAAGATAATAGCCCAAGTCAAACGAGCGCAGCGAGAGCCGCCCTGGGTTAGTGGCTCGTTAAAATGTAGGAGACGACGTAAGGAGTCTCTAACTTGTCTTTTAGAAACCGAAGAAATTTGAGACTCGTCACCTCGTCTCCTACAAAGAAAGATTTTTGAACAGGCTGTTCGCTTGAACCGTTTCTTGATTAGCGTCCGCCGGTCGTTTAATTTGCGGACTTCGGTTTTATGGCATTGCTCAACGACAATTATTTGAAGCTGAAGGCCGGCTACCTGTTTCCCGAAATCAGCCGGCGCGTGAAGGCGTTTTGCGACGCGAATCCCGAGGCCGCCCAACGCCTCATCCGCTGCGGCATCGGTGATGTGACCGAACCGTTGCCGCTCGCCGCCATCGCCGCCATGCACCGGGCCGTGGACGAAATGGCTGTGCGCGAGACGTTCAAAGGCTACGGCCCGGAACAGGGCTACGAATGGCTGCGCGCCGCCATCGCCAAAAATGATTTCCGCGACCACGGTTGCGACATCGCCGCCGCCGAAATTTTTGTCAGTGACGGCAGCAAATGCGATTCGGGCAACATCCTCGACATCTTCGGCCACAAAAACAAAATCGCCGTCAGCGACCCGGTTTATCCGGTTTATGTGGACACGAACGTGATGGCCGGCCACACCGGCGAAGCCAACGACGCGGGCACTTATGCCAGGCTCGTTTACCTGCCGTGCAAACCCAGCAACGGCTTCATTCCCGAACCGCCCAAGCGGCACGTGGATGTGGTTTATCTTTGCTCGCCGAACAACCCGACCGGCGCGGCGGCCAATCGTCCGCAACTCGAAGCGTGGGTGAAGTACGCGCTGGAACACAAGGCCATCATTTTGTTCGACGCGGCCTACGAGGCTTACATCACCGACGCCAATCTGCCGCATTCGATTTACGAGATTCCCGGCGCGCGCGAGTGCGCCATCGAATTTCGCAGTTGCTCGAAGAACAGTGGGTTTACCGGCGTCCGTTGCGCGTTCACCGTGGTGCCCAAATCGCTCAACGCGCAGACGAAGGACGGCACCTTCCAGCCGCTGCATCCGCTCTGGCTGCGGCGGATGACGACGAAATTCAACGGCGTGAGTTACATCACGCAGCGCGCCGCCGAGGCGCTTTACTCGCCCGAGGGCAGGGCGCAGGTGCAGGCACTCATCGGGCATTATCTCGGCAACGCGAAAGTGTTGCGTGAAGGCGCGAAGAAAGCCGGGCTGAAAGTTTTCGGCGGTGTGAACGCGCCTTACATCTGGGTGAAAGCGCCGAAAGGCGTCACGAGCTGGCAGGCGTTCGACAAAATTCTCGGCGAAGCCAACGTGGTCATCACGCCCGGCAGCGGTTTTGGCTCGAAAGGCGAGGGCTATTTCCGCATCAGCGCCTTCAACAGCCGCGCCAATGCCGAGGAAGTCGCGCGCCGGTTGCCGGAATTGAAGTGGTAATGAAACATTGAGTTGTTCATGAAGAAGAAAGTCAAAATTCGCAATGGCTCGGCAAAATCAGTAGTTCTCCGCCGAAAGCAATTGGGTTTTCTTGCGCTCAAAGGTAAAATTCACTGGACCGGAAATCTCAATGCGATGCGCCGAAGCCGGATTTTGAAAACGCCATTTGAGGCGGGGAAAAGCGGCGAAGGGCTGGCGCAGTCCAAGACGCTGGCGCGTATTCCGGCGGCTGGCGAGTGACGCGAAGCGTTTTGGAGTGCGCCAGCCCTCTGGCGCTTTGGAACGGCGCAATGGCAACGGGCGGACGGGGCGCACCCGCAANNATTCAGTTTGGGATGGACGATGGGGACAATTGGCGTTTGAAGTTTAAATCTTGATTCAAAAACCGCTCACAATTACTAATTTTATTAATCATGCACGCCGACCATCATATCAAACGATTCTTCTTCAAATGGAATGCTCTGATTGCTGTCATCATCATTGTTATTGTCGCAGTTCTGCTTTTGCGGCGGTTGGAGTGGCAAGCTTTCGCAGCAATCGCCGCTGTCGTCCTGTCA
>PMGP01000120.1 GCA_003156235.1 Acidobacteriaceae bacterium | reverse complement strand
TATAGCCCATCAACTGCCGGGCTCCCGCAAAGCGCGTCATGTTGCCCAGCTCCGCCGCAATCGTCACCGCTGAAATCTGCGCAATGCCGCGCAAGGCTTGCAAACCCTTGACCACTTCCTGGATCGCGGGCGAGGCCAGCTTGACCGCTTCCGTGATGGCCTGCTCCAGCCGTTTGACTCGTTCCGCCATGTGCTCAACCTCGTGCAGATAATCCAGCCGCGTCGACTCCTGCGCCACCTGCGCGAAGCGAAGCTGCCGCACCCAGACCATGTAGAGCTGCGTCCACGCTTTTACCCCCGCGGCCGGACGTTGGCCCGCGCGCAGCAAGAACTTCGCCAGCCGGTGACGCGCCCGCAACTGATCTTGTTTAGAGGCCTCGCGCGCACGCACCAGATCGCGCAACGCCTCGGAGCCCGCGTCCGGCACCCATACCGCCGTCAGATCGCCGGAGCGAAAACTGCGCGCCAGCCGCTCGGCATCGCGCCGGTCGGTCTTCACCCGGTCGCCGGCCTTCATCGGCGCCAGCGTCGGCGCAATGACCTCGCAAGCCACGCCCAGTTCCGCCAACTGCCAGTGGAGTACATAGCCCGTGGGACCAGCTTCATAACAGGCCCTCAACTGCTCGACGGACCCCAGCTTCTTGATCATCTTGCGGATCGACTCGGCGCGGTTTGCAATCGTTCCCAGGCTGCGCACCTCGCCATCCGGTTCTGCAATGGCGACGGCAATGGTTTGGGCATGGACATCCAGACCCAAAAAATCGTACCTTATTCTTCATGACCGGTTCCTCTCCGCTTGTGGCTCTGAACTGTGAGCCTGCTTGGCTCACAGATTAACCCACGGTCAGCGCATTGGACCGGTCACTCCATTTTGACTAGTTTTGCACCGGCGCGCATAGACGCACTTACATAAAGCTGTTGAACATGGCCAAGGAGCGAATCAACATTCCCAGAAGAATCAGGATTCCCCCGGCGATAACCATGACGATTGAGCAGAAAAAGGCAGGATAGAACCACAAGACGCCGATGATCGAGACACAGGAAGCCAGCAAGAATAGGAAGCCTGGAAGATAGCGAGTCTGTACGAAGTAAGCAATGAGGCCGATGGCGATAAGAACGATGGCCGGTATTTCAGGCCGGTTGCCAAGAATCAAGGGCCGGTTGCCAAAGTAAACAGCGATGCCGATGCCGGTGGATGTCAGGATCAGGTAGAAAGTACCGAAGCCTCTCCGCAGGTGTGGAAAGATGAAGAAGCTGGCGAGGACGAGGGCGATGCCCACAGTCCTCGCGAGGGTCTTGTCTTGTAAAGTTGTATCTCGCCAGAGCCACATCCAGAGTCCGAGGACTGCTGAGATGATGCCGGCGTAGGCAACGAACCCGGCAGTGGTGGTTTGGCGTTTCAGGGTTTGGAAGATTCCTGCCGATGAGCCGTTCATGGACAGAATGCCGAGCAAATTACGCGATTGTGCCGTGAGCATGATTTCCTCCTTCATGGCTTGGCGTTTTTGAGGACTTCGGCGACATAGCCGTTTTGAAACCCTAGATCGTAGGTTCCGCTGTTGTAGACCGACAGCGCGAACAGGAGCGCGTCTGGATCGTTTGGAGCGATCCGCGTTCTTGCTGCATAGGCTTGGGCGAGCAGTGCGCTGCCTACGGCGATATTGGTGCATGGCTCGAAGAGCTGTTCGGGACGCAGGTGAAACAATACGGCGTTCTCCGTGTTGACCTGGAGGAGACCGACAGAGACGGTGACTCCGTGACTGAGCAGCCAGCGCATCCATTGAATGGCTTCCTGTCTGGAGCGAGGTTGCCGAGCGAGTTGAATTTGGCTGTTGGCGAGGCCTATCGCTCGTGCGATTTGTGTTGGCCGGTTGACGCTGATCGCGTAGGGGTGAAGCGCGGATTCGGTTGTTGCGACGGCCAGCATCGTGCTGGAAGCTGCCCCTGGCGCGCAGCCTTCTATGAGGGTAATGATCCGGCTCTGCGAGAAGCGAAGGTTGGCATCTTGGGATATGGCCGTGGGGCCTTGCGCTTGCGCGGAGGCCACGGCCACGCCGAGGAGAATCGTTGAGATGGGTATACAGTGTTTCATCTGTTTGTAGCCGTCACTAAAGGAATCCAGAAAAGCCGGGACCATGCTGTGATGGCCGCCTGTTGGATATTGGGAATGTAGGTGTCTTTTGCCCAATAGTCGTTTGCGACTGCGAGAAGAACGTCGGGTCTTTGCTGGGCGGAGAGGAGCACGGGAGCAACCAGCAGTTGCTCATAGCAGATGATGGGCGCCGCGCGCCGAGGACCGATTGCAAGCGTGGTTGGGCCGAAGTAGTGAATGGGGACGCCGATATTGTCCCAAGGTCTCCACATGGCGTATGGGATCGGGACTCCTCAGTGAAAAGGAGTTCCTGGGATACTCGGAGTTGAGGCAGTTGATCTTCGAGGCCAACATGATTTTTGCCATTTCACGGTGATGAGCGGTATGCTCCTGGCGGGCGGCACAATACTCTTGCCATACTCTTGGCTTCGCTTTCTGTGCGCGAATGGTGCGCACGGTTTTGGTTGTCGGTGTGCTCGATGGACTGTCGAGCATGTTGAACCAGTTTGGCCTGCCCTCGGGTTGTCTCAATACCGCAGGCATGGCCGTTGCCTTGTGTAAGAATACCATAATGATGTCAAATATGTAAGACTAAATGACTGTGCGTCGGTTATCTTGTGAAACGATGTAGCTTTGGGCATTATCAGGAGAAATTAGACTGGACTTTGGGCTGGCGCAAAGTGTCGGGCACCCAACGGTGCAGCCTGCATATGGCCGCATAACCATTCTCTGCAGCACGGTTCTTAGGTCGTGCTGCCAGTTAATCAATCTATAGGAGAGAGCGCAATGGAAGAGCCCAACACGCTATTCGAGATCGATCGGGATCTCGATTCACTTCTCGATCAGATTGAAGTGGAAACCGAAGAGAACGGCACCGCATCACCTGAATTGCTTCTCGTTGCTCAAGACATTTTCCATGCCAACTGAGGCTAATGGACCCCAGTCGGAGCTAATGTCTCGGGCTATTCCCTATGGCCGGTTTTCAAGTGATCATCTATGGCCGCTTTTGGGTGATCACCGAGGAAATCCGGTAAATCTCAACTA
>PMGP01000440.1:7992-8163 GCA_003156235.1 Acidobacteriaceae bacterium | reverse complement strand
TCAGAGAGGCCGAAGCCTACCTGCAATCGTTTGCTTGAGCACAGACTAGCCCACAACCTCGCCCGTACAATAGGAAAGTAGCCATGACCAACTCGAATCCGGAAACGCAAGCCGCCGCCACGCCCTCCAACTTCCTCCGCGACATGATCGCCGAGGATGTGCGCACCAAAA
>PMGP01000440.1:7359-7884 GCA_003156235.1 Acidobacteriaceae bacterium | reverse complement strand
CAGGAGTACGTCGATTCCATCATGGCGGACGTTCGCTGGCTTGGCTTCCAGTGGGAGCGCCTCTGCTATGCTTCGGATTATTTTGGTCAGCTCTACGAGTGGGCTTTGCAGCTCGTCAAAGCTGGCAATGCCTACGTCGATGACCTCTCCGCCGACGAGATTCGTCAGCACCGCGGCACCCTCACCGAGCCCGGCAAAGACTCGCCCTATCGCAACCGCACAGTCGAAGAAAATCTCGACCTCTTTCAGAGAATGAAGGCTGGAGAATTCCCCGACGGCAGCCGCGTGCTCCGCGCTAAAATCGACATGACGTCGCCGAATCTGAATCTGCGCGATCCGGTCATGTACCGCATCCTCCACGCCTCTCACCAGCGCACCGGCGACCAGTGGTGCATTTATCCCATGTACGACTACGCCCATGGCCAATCAGATTCCATCGAGCGCGTCACTCACTCCATGTGTACTCTCGAGTTCACCGACCACCAGCCCATCTACCGCTGGTATATCGAGCAGCTCGGCATCTTC
>PMGP01000440.1:0-7306 GCA_003156235.1 Acidobacteriaceae bacterium | reverse complement strand
GCGACGACCTGAACCGCCGCGCGAGCCGCGCCATGGCCGTCCTGCATCCTATCAAGCTGGTCATCGATAACTACCCTGCCGACAAGGTCGAGTTCCTCGATGTTGCCAACAATCCCGAAGACCCCTCCGCCGGCAACCGTCAGGTGCCCTTCTCGCGCGAACTCTTCATCGAGCAAGATGACTTCCGCGAGATTCCTCCGCCCAAGTACTACCGGCTGTCACCTGGGAAAGAAGTGCGCTTGCGCAACGCCTATTTCATCACTGCCCAGAGCGTAGTGAAAGACGCGGCCGGCGAGATCGTCGAGGTCCACTGTACTTANNAGCCGCGGCGGCAACTCTCCCGATGGCCGCAAGGTAAAGTCCACCATGCACTGGGTTTCGGCCGCCCACGCTATCTCCGCTGAAATCCGCCTCTACGGCAACCTCTTCGCCAAGGCCGATCCCTACGACCTCGCTGAAAATCAAGACGTTCTCGACAATCTCAACCCCAACTCGCTGGAGATTCTCACTGGCGCCAAGCTGGAGCCCTCACTCGCCAACGCCAAGCTCGAAGACCGCTTCCAGTTCGAGCGCGTCGGCTATTTTTGCATCGATCCCGACTCCAAACCGGGCAATCTGGTCTTCAACCGGACTCTCGCGTTGAAGGACTCCTGGGCCAAAATCGAGAACAAGTCCGGAAAAAAGTCAGGCGCGTAAAGCTCACGGGTGCAACACGGAGGGAGCAGGGGGCTTCAGCCCCCTGAATGCAGCCTACAAATCAAAATGGCTTTAGCCACGGGCCTTTCGTTGATTCCGGGCTGAATGGGCTTTGAGCTTTCCCCGAATATTTGCTATCATGATAGCATCCAAGTCTTGGAGGCGAAGATGGCGCAGATTCTGGTTCGCAATCTCGATGACCGGCTAAAGACCCGCTTGCATAGCCGAGCCAAACGCCACGGCCATAGCATGGAAGCCGAGGCACGGGAGATTCTCCACAACGCGCTGCTAGTCGAAGAGGCTCCGGCGGGCGGCCTGGGGACGGAGATCTCCAACATGTTCCGCGGTGTCGGACTCAAAGAGGGAGAAGAGATCCCTGAGCTTCGCGGCTTCACCATGGAAGTGCCGGACTTCGAGTCATGATTCTTCTCGACACGAACGTGATCTCGGCGCTCATGCGAGATACTCCTGACGAAGTAGTCATTCCATGGCTCGACCGCCAGCCGCGCACGTCGATCTGGACGACCTCAGTCAACATATTCGAGACTCGCTACGGCCTCCAGATTATGCCGCTAGGAAAGCGTCAATCTACGATGAGGTCGCTTTTCGAGCGGTTGCTCACCGATATAATACAGGGACGCATTGCGCTCTTCGACTCCGCGGCAGCCGAACACGCGGCGGACCTGGCGGCCGATTGCAAGAAGAGAGGACGGCCGCGTGATCCGCGCGACACCATGATCGCAGGAATCGTGCTCGCCTCTCACGCGAAACTCGCCACGCGCAACGTCAAGCACTTCGAGGAGATAGCCTCTTCGCTAGTGAATCCCTGGGATTCGCAAAGCCTCACCCACCGGACTTGACCTTCCGCCCAGGCGAGGACTGCGCCCGCTGTCACTGCTCCGCTATGCTGGTGAGGATGGTTCATTGATGGACAGCGAGCATCCCAATCAGGCGGCGGCAATGGAAGGACAGGAACAGGAGTTTCTGGAATTGCGCCATGTGAATGTGGCGCGCGGCGAGCGCGTTGTGCTTGAGGATATAAACCTGCGGATTCGCGCCGGTGAGCATGTGGCGATACTGGGTCCGAACGGCTGCGGAAAATCCACGCTGATTCTGACCATGAGCTGCCAGCTTTACCCCATTGTGCGGCGAGGAATGAGGGTGCGCATCTTCGGGCGGGAACGCTGGGATCTGACCGAGTTGAGGCGGCATTTCGGCGTGGTGGCGCCGGGCTTGACGGGTACGGAGCTGCCCGGCGAGCGGACGGCCACGACCACTGGGCTGAATGCCGTGATTGCCGGATTCTTCTCCGCTTCGACGCTGTGGCCCAATCTGCACGTCACCAACGAAATGCAAGCCAGAGCCGTGGAGGCCCTTGCGCGGATGGAGGCCCTGCATCTGGCGGAGCGGCTGGTGGGGGAGATGTCCGCCGGGGAGAAGCGCCGCATTATGATTGCGCGCGCGCTGGTGCACCGGCCCAGGCAATTGCTGCTGGACGAGCCCTCGAACGCGCTTGACCTGGCCGCGCAACGCGAGCTGCGCGAGACGCTGCGACGCCTGGCCGGCGAAGGCACTGGCCTCGTGATGGTTACGCACCATTTGAGCGATATTCTGCCGGAGATTGAGCGCGTCATTCTGATGCGTGGAGGCCGCATCCTGGGCGATGGTCCGCGAGAGGAGCTTTTGACCGAGGCGCGGTTAAGCGAACTCTTTAACACGCCGGTGCGGATCGGTCGCGATGAGCAGTGGCTGCATAGCTGGTGAGGGTGTTCATCGCCGGCTGACCCAGAGGCTTAGAGATGACGTTGGTCCGGCGTTCTATATAATTTGTAAAACGCCGTTATTTCCGGAGCCCAGCTAATCAAGCGTGAGGTCGATGATGCAGCAGACAGCGGTTCCAGTCGCGGAGAGGGGCAGGGAAGCAGCGAGTGCTGCGTCCCCGGCCGGAGTTGCGCCGAAGCCTGAGGCTCTGAAGATCGACGAAATCTCGCCCCTGGCTGCCGCCAGTTCCCCTGAGGCCGAGGCATTCCGGAAGGAGATTATTCGTGTAGGCCGCAAGCTGTGGGAGCGGCAATATGTAGACGGCTGCGGCGGCAACATCAGCGTCCGGCTAGGCTCGCGCTACGTTCTCTGCACGCCCACCATGCTGAGCAAAGGCGACCTGGAGCCGGCCGACATCTGCCTCTCCGACCTGGACGGCAACATACTGGCCGGAGACCGCTCGCGCACCAGCGAACTGCTGCTGCATCTGGAGATTTACAAGGCCAGCCCACAGGCCCAGGCTGTGGTGCATTGCCACCCGCCCTATGCAACGGCCTTTGCCGTCACCGGCGCCACGCCGCCCAACGGACTGATTACCGAGTACGAGTTATTCATCGGCCCGGCGGCGGTGGCCCCTTATGAAACCACCGGCACCAGGGCCTTTGCCGAGACGGTGCGGCCCTTTGTCAAGGATCACAACACCATCCTGCTCACCAATCACGGCATCGTCTGCTGGTCGGACACGGTGATGCACGCCGAGTGGCTGGTGGAGATCTTTGAAACCTGCTGCAAAACCTACCTGCTGGCGCAACAGATCGGCAAGCCGCTCAGTTTCATTCCGGAAAACAAGATACGGGAGATTCTGGCGCTGAAGCGGCGGCTGGGCTTCCCCGATGCGCGCCTCCATGATGCGGCTGTTCCAGCAGAAGGAACGAGTGCTGAACTGGAGCGGCTGGTGGAGCAAGTGACAGCGCGGCTGGAAGATCGCAACTGATTTTCCGCCGATTGAACTTTTATTTGCCGGCCTCGGCAACCTCAGGCAAAAAGTATCCCCAGCCGTTCTTTGCCGCAGCCTCGAGCAGTTCCAGAGATGGGTTGACCGGGAAGGCATTGCGCGCCGTCTGGAGCATGGCCAAATCGTGGACGGAGTTGCCGAAGACCGCGTCGGGGCGCGTGAGTCCTATGCGAGCCAGCGCGGCGGCCTTTTTCTCGTCGGTGGGCACATCCAGAATCTCCGTGGTGATGAGGCCGTTGACGACGCGCACTTCGGCTGCCAGTACGCGCTCCTCGGGAATGTTGAAGTCGCGTACCCCTTCGGCGACCACCCACTTGTTGGTGGAGCTGACGGCCCAAATCTCGACGCCGGCCTTTTGAAGTGCGGCGACAAGCTGTGCCATCTCGGCAAAGATGCGCGGAGGAACATACTCGCGGACATAGCGGGCGGCGGCGGCGCGCAGTTCCTCCTCGCGCAGGCCGGCATAAATCTGCACCATCTGGCCACATATATCCTCTTCGCTCACCGAGCCTGCCAGATAGTCGCGATAGCGGGTATCGACCCAGTCGCAGGTGGAGCGCGAGACCATGCCCTTCTCCATCGACCAGGTCAAAAATCCAAAGCCGGTGTCGCCGTTCCACAGCGTTCCATCGCAATCAAAGACCGCAACTTGGGGGTTGCTCGCAAAAACCAGCCGCTCAAACTCCGGGGCGGTCCAGCGGGGAATTTCAATTTGTGTTTGTGTCAATCGTTCCTCTTGCCGTTCAAAAAATCATCTGATTCTATTTTCATTCAAATCACCATTTTTTGCACGTAAAGGTTTGATGAAGCTCTTGCGCCACTTGCAGTGAGGCCAAACGCTCGCTCTTCGCCCGCAGCACCTGTGGTGCGGCTAACTGCTTTTCAGGCGGCATGGGGCGTGAGCTTGATTCCGAGCGCCTTCATCACGCCCAGGAAGGTGGAGAGGCGCGGATCGCCGCTAGGCGAGAGGGCTTTGTAGAGGGCCTCACGCGTGACGCCGGATTGGCTGGCGAGTTGCGTCATGCCCTTGGCGCGTGCGACGTCACCCAGCGCGGCGGCGATCAGGACAGGGTCGCCGTCTTCGAAAACGACACGGAGATAGGCGGCAATGCGACCGGGCGTGTCGAGATACTCGGCTGGATCGTATGGGGTGGTTTTAAGAGCCATGAACTTCCTCCTTGGCCATTGCGATGGCGCGAGCGATGTCGGATTGTTGTGTCTTTTTCGTTCCGCCAACCAATAGCAGAACGACGAGTGAACCCACGTGCGTGTAATAGACGCGATAGCCCGGTCCATAGTCGATCCTCATCTCGCAGACGCCTTTACCGATAGGCTTCACGTCTCCGAAGCTGCCAAGAATAAGACGCCGGATACGTGTGTGAATCCGTGCGAACGCCTCATCGTCCCGCAACTTGACTAGCCATCGAGAAAAGGCCTCGGTCTGGCGAACCTCGACCATGCGTTAACTATAGTTCACAATGAAGATTTGTTCAAGGGGGTGTTGGTCTCCCACCCTTTCGCCAAAAAAAGCGAAAGGATGGGGCACCCGGCGTTGAATCAGTACCAGTACTTGAACTCCGGCCATTCGGAGGCGTAGGTGCGCTTGCGATGGCGCAGCCAGAAGTAGTGGTGATGCTCGTGGTCCATGATCCAGGGCGCATCAAAGGGACCCAGATCGATTACTTCAGCGTAGTTGTCCGCGTAGTCCTTGGGATCGTTGCCGAGGGTGAGGACGGATTCTCCCGTGTAGCCGTTCCAGCCCCAATAAAAGTAATTCTGATGGCCGCTGATGGCCGTGGGCAAACCGTATTTTGGGCCGAGAATGTTGACTGCGCTAGCCTCGCCGTAGTTGCCGCAGAAGATGGCGGTGCGGGCGCGCACGTCGGATGGCAGAACGTTATAACGCGCGGCAAAGCCCTCCACCATCTGCGGCCAGCCGAAGCGGTCGGAGAGGTACTGCGGCAGAGGGCTGTTGAACTTTTCAGTCTTGACCTTATTGGCGCCGAAGTGGTCGGCATAGGCGGTGTACTTGTCCGGAGGCAGAATCGTCAGCATGATGGGCGCGGTGGCGCGGCAGAGCAGGTAGCCGAGTATCACCGTGTAGACTACGGGCGGCCAGCCGCGGCGTGTGAGCTGGCCAAGCGCCACGGCTCCGGCGGCAAAGAGCACTGGATAGATGGGCGCGACGTAGTAATCCTTGGCGTGCATGGCCATCATCATGGCCAGGAAGATCAGATAGCAGGGAACGACAAAGCGCCAGGGGCGGGCCTTGCGTGCGAAGGCCAGCCAGGCCAGGCCGCCGATCCACAATGGAGCAGCGACGATCAGCAGCATGTTGACCTGTTCGCGCAGGAAGGCCAGCGGCGGCAGCTTGGTGTTTTTATCGGAGTGGGCGACGCCGTACAACAATTCATAAGTGGGGAAGTGGTTCGCCCATTGCCAGAGGAGGTTGGGCAGGGTAACGAGAAGCAACAGTGCGACTCCGGCGGCGCAACCCTTCGACCAGAGAATGCGCCGTTGCGGGCTGAGCAGGAGGCCGAGCAAGAGCGCAATCAAAAAGAAGACCGTCGAGTGCTTGTTTTCGATGCCCATGCCGGCCAGCAATCCAAAGAGCAACCATGCGCGGGGGCTGGCGCTGCCCTCGGCAATGCGAAGGACGACCAGCAGCGCGCCCATCCAGAAACAGGGCTCAACGGAGTTCATGGAGAGATAGTTGGATGTGCCCAGAAAGACCGGAGCGGCGAGAACGGCGCTCATGGCCAGCACCTGCGCCGTGCGGCGGCCGCCAAGCTGCCAGGCGATCAGGCCTGTGAGGCCGACGGTTACGCCGCCAGCCGCGAAGCTGAGGATGCGAATGCCGGTGGGCGAGAGGCCGAAGAGCGTCTCGGCCAGCCGCGCCTGCAAAGCGACCAGCGGCGGCTGATCGACATAGCCCCAGGCCAGATGATGGCCGCAGACCAGGAAATACAGCTCGTCGCGAAAGAATCCGTAGCCGAGATGGCTACCCCAGAGCGAGCTGGCCAGATGGATGAAAAAGGTGATCGCGGCGAAGATGCCGGCGAGCAGCAGAGCTGAGCGCAGAGACGTTCGCGCGAGGATAGGCGAATTGGCTTCGGGCAAGTCAGTACTCTCCTAAGCGTCAGTCTACGTGATTCTACGCAGGAGGAGCGAAGATGGTTCCCATGAATTGTTGCGCCTAGTTTGGCCGTTCATGTTGCCGGTTGCGCTACATGGAAATGCCGCCAGATGGTTTCGGCGGTTTTTTGCGGGACGACGGCGGCGAGTGATTCGGCAGTAGCTTGCTGCACGTCGCGCAGGCTGCCGAAGTGGGTAAGCAGGCGCTGTCTTGTTTGTGGGCCGACGCCGGGAATGTTCAGCAGCTCTGAATCGCGGTCGCGCATGGCCCTGCGCTGACGATGGTAGCCGACGGCGAAGCGGTGGCTCTCGTCGCGAATGAGCTGAACCAGATGCAGCACCGGCGAATGGCGCTCGAGGACCACCGGCTCCTGCTCATTGCCGTAACGGTAGATGACCTCTTCGCGTTTGGCGATGGAGGCAAGCGGAGGCATAGCGATGCCAGCGGCAGTGAAGTCCAAAGATTCGAGAGCTTCGGCGGCGGCGTGAAGCTGGCCGAGTCCGCCATCGACGAGGATGAGGGAGGGGAGAGAGTTGGGTTCCTTCGAAGCTTTTCCCTCAGGGGCTAAAGCCCGCGGCGTTTTTGGGGCATTTTCGGCACGACTGAAGTCGTGCCCTGACGCAGTGACGAAAAACAAAAACAGGTCCTTCGACTTCGCTGCGCTTCGCTCAGGATGACAAATCTTAAATATCAGGATG
>PMGP01000109.1 GCA_003156235.1 Acidobacteriaceae bacterium | reverse complement strand
GTGCCCATGGTGATGCCGTCGGAGATAGTGATGGTGTTGAACTCCATCGGCGTGCCGCCCGCCTCGCGTATGCCTTCCTTCAACGCCTCGGCAATCTCGCGCAGGTGCATGTTGCAGGTGCCGATCTCCGTCCACGTATTTGCAATCCCGATAATCGGCTTGTGCAGATCGTCTTTACTGTAACCAACGCCGCGCAGATAGGATCGCGCCGCGGCCCGGCTGGGCCCCTCGGTCAATGGAATGCTTTGCCGCTTGCCTTCAATGGTCATGGTTATTTCGCTTTCAGCCAATTGGCTTGGTCGTGCTTGGTTTCAAATGCATCCAGCGCCGCCAGATGGCGCAGCGTCAGGCCGATGTCGTCGAGGCCCTCAATCAAACAGAACTTNNGTGAGTTGATAGTTCGGAATTGTCTTGGCGTTGTTCATTAGCTCGGCCACTTGTTCTTCGCTGAGCCGCGCCAGCACGATGCCGTTCTTGCCCGCGTTGGAAAAGAAGATGTCCGCAAACGACGGCGCGATCACCACGCGGAAACCGTAGTTTTCCAGCGCCCAGGCGGCGTGCTCGCGGCTCGATCCGCAGGCAAAGTTCTTGCCCGCAATCAAAATCTGCGCGCCTTTGTAGCGCGGATCGTTGAGCACGAATGCCGGGTCGGGATCGCCCGCCGCCGTGCGCCGCCAGTCGAAAAACAGAAACTCGCCGTAGCCGGTGCGCTCGATCCGCTTCAAAAACTGCTTGGGAATAATCTGGTCGGTGTCAACATTTGTCCGGTCCAGAGGCGCGGCCAGCGCGGTTAATTTGTGAAAAGGGTTCATCAGCCTTTGACCTCCCAGGTGCGAATATCGACGAAGTGACCCGTAATAGCGGCCGCGGCAGCCATCTCCGGCGAAACCAGATGCGTTCGTCCGCCGCGTCCCTGGCGGCCTTCAAAGTTGCGATTGCTGGTCGAAGCGCAGCGCTCGCCCGGCGCGAGAATGTCGGGGTTCATCGCCAGGCACATCGAACAGCCCGGTTCGCGCCACTCAAATCCGGCCTCGCGGAAGATGCGGTCCAGCCCCTCGGCTTCAGCCTGCGCCTTAACTGCCTGCGAGCCGGGAACTACCATCGCGCTCACGTGTGTGCTGACCTTGTAACCGGCGGCAATCTTTGCGGCGGCGCGCATATCTTCTATGCGCCCATTGGTGCAGGAGCCGATAAAGACGCGGTCGATCTCAACCTCTTGCATCGGCGTGCCCGCCTTCAGGTTCATATATTCGAGCGCCCGCTCCAGGCCCTTGCGCCCCTGCTCTGTCGGCGCGGAGGCCGGATCGGGAACATTCGCCGTGATCGGCGCGACCATGCCGGGACTCGTCCCCCAACTCACATAGGGAACCAGCGTGGAAGCGTCGATGACCAGTTCGCGGTCAAACTTTGCGCCCTCGTCGCTGGCCAGCTTGCTCCACTCGCTGACGGCCTCATCCCACGCAGCGCCTTGCGGCGAGAAGCGGCGGCCCTTGAGGTAAGCGAAGGTAATTTCGTCGGGAGCGATCATGCCCGCCCTCGCGCCCGCCTCGATGCTCATATTGCAAACCGTCATCCGGCCTTCCATCGAGAGCGCGCGAATCGCCGAGCCTGCGTACTCGATCACATAGCCCGTCGCGCCATCGGTGCCGATCTGGCCAATGATGGCCAGAATCATGTCCTTCGCCGTCACGCCCTTGGGCAGTTTGCCTTCGACCGCAATGCGAAAGGTCTTGGGCTTGGATTGCGGCAGCGTCTGCGTAGCCAATACGTGCTCCACTTCGCTGGTGCCCATGCCGAACGCCAATGCTCCAAACGCCCCGTGCGTCGCGGTGTGCGAGTCGCCGCAGACAATAGTCATTCCAGGTTTTGTGATGCCCAACTCCGGTCCGATCACGTGCACAATGCCTTGCTCGGGCGAGTCCACGTCATACAGCTCAATGCCGAACTCCGCGCAATTCGTGCGCAGCGCGGCAATCTGCGTCGCCGCGATCTGATCGACGATCTTCAGCCGGCCTTCTTTTGTCGTCGGCACATTGTGATCAATTGTCGCAATCGAGCGGTCGGGCCGGCGCACCTTGCGCCCCGTCAGCCGTAACCCCTCGAAGGCCTGCGGCGAAGTCACCTCGTGCAGCAACTGCAGGTCGATGTACAGCAGTGTCGGCTCGCCCTCGGGCTCGACCACCACATGCCGCTCCCACACCTTTTCAAATAACGTCTTCGGTTTTGAATTCATCAATCATCCTTGATTCAAATCAATAAAACTTGTCATTCTGAGCGGAGTTTGGTTCTTTCTCTGCGTCAAATGCATTCGAAGGACCTGCATTCCCACTCTTTCTCATTCACAAATGCTCCGTGCCCCATCCTTTCGCCTTTTTTCTGGCGAAAGGGTGGGAAACCACAAAACTACTTCAACAGTTCCTTTACCGTCTCGCGCACCTTCGCGCCCATTTCCTTGGTCGATAGAACTTTGAAGTCCTGTACGTTGCCGCGCGCCAGGTCTGGTGTGCGGAAGCCCTGTTCGAGTACTTTGCGTACAGAGGTTTCAATCGCCGCGGCTCCCGCTTCCAGTCCGCCGGAGTGGCGCAGAATCAATGCGCCGGTCAGAATCGCGCCTAGAGGATTCGCCAAACCCTTGCCTGCAATGTCCGGCGCGGAGCCGTGAATCGGTTCATACAAATTGACCTTGCCGCCAATCGTCGCCGAGGGCAGCATGCCCAGCGAGCCGGTAATAACTCCCGATTCGTCGCTGAGAATGTCGCCAAACAAATTCTCCGTCAGAACCACGTCAAAGTCGCGCGGACGGTTCATAATATGCATCGCCATCGCGTCCACATACTGGTGCTCCAGCGTCACATCGGGAAACTCCGCGGCCACTTCGATCACCGTGGCGCGCCACAGTTGCGAGACTTCCAGCACGTTGGCCTTGTCCACGCTGGTAAGTTTCTTGCGCCGTTTCTGCGCCAGCTGAAAAGCCACGCGTGCCACTCGCGCCACTTCCTCCCTCGTGTAGCGCATGGTATTCCAGGCTTCGCCCTTCTCGCGATTCCACTCGCGCGGCTGGCCGAAGTAAAGCCCGCCCAGCAGTTCGCGAACGAAAAGAATATCCGCTCCGTCGATGATCTCCGGCCTGAGTGGGCTATTCACCGCAAGTTCCTTGAGCGCGAATGCGGGGCGCAGGTTGGCAAAGCCGCCCAGAGCCGCGCGCAATCCCAGCAGGCCGGCCTCGGGACGCTTGTCCGGGGGAAGGGAATTGAACTCGTTGCCGCCCACTGCGCCCAAGAAAACCGCATCGGAGTCGAGCGCGGCCGTCAGCGTTTCTTTCGGCAGCGGCGTTCCGTCCTGCACAATGGCGATGCCGCCGATGCGCTTGGCGTCCAGCTCCAGCGTCAGGCCATGCGCGGCGGACACATCCTTGAGCACCGCAACCGCTTCGTTGGTAACTTCCGGGCCGATGCCGTCGCCGGCAGTGACTAGAATCTTGAGGTGCATTCGCTGTTTTTTCCTCAGGGGCTAAGGCCCCGCCAAATTTGATAGCGTTAGCGGCACGACTAAAGTCGTGCCCTGACGCATAATGAATCCGAATCGAGGTTTACGGAGCAGAATGAGTCGCAATCGAGCGGCTCAGGCCCGTCTCTCTAGAATAAACCATCTTGCTAATTCTCAATCCAGTTCCGAAACTGGTTCGCGGCGTTTTTCCCGAATATGATCGGGCAAAATGCTCACCAGATCGAAGTCGTAGATGTTTTTCTTGCGGT
>PMGP01000400.1:10471-10686 GCA_003156235.1 Acidobacteriaceae bacterium | reverse complement strand
TGCTGCTGCGCTCGAACCGGGAACTGGGCCAAACCACGCTGATGATTACACATAATCCCGAAGCGGCCTCAATCGCCAGCCGGATTCTGTACATGCGCGATGGGGAGCTGGTGCGCGAAGAGAAGGGAACGCGGTCCGGTATTAGCTTGCCGGTTTCAGGCGCGGCGCCGGCCGCTGTTTGACCTGATTTCGCAGCCCCGGTATACTCAATCTTG
>PMGP01000400.1:0-10418 GCA_003156235.1 Acidobacteriaceae bacterium | reverse complement strand
CGTCGGTTCGATCCCGACCCGCGCCTCCAATTTTTCGCCGCAAATATAACATTTTATTGAGTAGAGTTCCAAAATCCTCACCGGCAACTACGCGCATGAATCTCTTCCCAGCCCCACGCAGGCCGGTTCGAAAGTTGCCGACCTGCGTGGGACACAGCCTTTTATTATTTCCAGCGCACATCACCACACAGATGCACCTTTACGCCCATTTCGGCAAGCATGGCAGCCTTCACAGCCAATGCATTGTCGGCAGTTGCAGCGTCTGGCGCGTACACAACGTTCACATGGTTGGCGCGATGCCGAGCCATGAACTGATCCCGGCTAACTCCGTGCAAGACAGCCGATACAAGAGGCCATTGGCTGGTGGTATTTTGCCAGCGACGCGTGGCTTCAGCCTCCGGCAGGCTGACAACTGTTCCGCGCCCCAAGTCGGCGTGCAGTGCATTGCCTTCCACAAAGATCCGGCTCCATACAATTTCTCCCGGACGGCCCACACCTTTGAGTGTGCCTCCACCCAGAGGAAAATACATTGCAGGTTGGCGTTCGCTGGTCGCGCCCTTGTATCCGCCGAGAAGATGACTTGCTGGCACGGCTCCTGAAATCTGCAACACCCAGACGAAATCGTCAACGCCGGCGCCGGTGAAGTGCTCGCCCCAGCGCACGTCGTGCAGAGTGGTCGACGGATCCAGGCCCAGAGCGGTCCAGCATCGATTGGTTACCAGCGCATCCAGTCCCGCGCCCTCATCCACTTCATTGAAATGCGGCAAGGGCTTGCCAGCGTATAGTTCCTGCTTTCCATCCTCGGAGAAGACAGCCGGACGATCCGCGTTGTTCAGCAATGCCTCCGCCAGGTCTGAAGCCGGAGCCATATCATTTAACCCTTGCTGATATTGAATCCCAATCACATCGCAGCCGAACGCGTGAGCAATGCGGACGGCCGCGATATACATCTTGCACTGGCCAAGAATCTGTTCGACGGTAAGCTCGGTTTTCGCGTCTTTCCCGGTAACAAATGTGACTCCGCGCTCTTGCATCCACTTGTAAACTGACTCTGCCTCGGAGTCAGGAACCTCCCTCATCTTGGCGACCAGCGCGGACTGGCTCAGACGCTCCTTGAATACGCCCACGCCGTTCAGCAGATCGTCTTCGAAGATGGCGTTGAACATGCCCATGCAGCCTTCATCAAAGACGCCGAGGATTGCCTTGTGCTTGCGCAGTTGTAATGCAAGACTCTTCCCCGTCTGAGCTTCCTTCGCCGGAAGCTTGCTTGGATCGAGAGCCGTCACATGGCTTAGATCGTGGGTGATTGTGCCGGTCTTGAGCCACTCGCGAATGCCCTTGCGTGAGAATTCGTCCTTGAAGTCCGTGCTCCATATGCTGCTGAACTTCACTCCAGCCTTGGTGAGTGAACCGTTCAGATTGAGCAGGCCCACCAGACCGGGCCACTGTCCCGACCAGTTTGCGATGGTGAGGATCGGACCACGATGACTGCGCAGGCCGGGTAAAACATGATGCGAATACTGCCATGCCGCCGTCACAAAGATCAGCCGCGCTTCAGGGTGGATGGTCTCAAATACATCCATCCCCATCCGCTGGCTTGAGATGAAACCGTGCTGCTCCAGTTTATTGAAAGGAAAGGCGCGCACAACTTCAATTCCTTCAGATGAAAACACCGCCGCTACCTGGCTCTCAAGTGCTGCCTGGGCAGCCCAACATTGCTGATTGGCCGACAGACGCAGATCGCCGCTAGTCACCAGCACTACCTGGTTGGAAGATGGCTTTGCAACTTCCATAACACTACTCGCTTCTTGCAGCATCTCTTCTCCTTTTCACTGTTCCCAGTTACCGCTCGTTCATCACTCAACCATTAACGCTATCGATCACCGATGTATTCCACAATTCAAACCACATCACCATCTTCGCACTATCCGCGGCGCGGCCTTTAGAGACAGGCTGCGCAGAATATCGAGTGAGCCATTGCTGTCCTTGATGCACACGATATTATTACACTGGCGGATAAGGTTCAATACGGTCGAGGCTTCCACATGAGGAGGGCGCCGATTCGATCACGGCCCGCGCCTCCATTCCTTTCAATTCCATACAGATATACTCATTCAGGCGCATCGTTTGCGCAAAGTGATAATATTCTTTCTCACGGCCCTCCCAAACCGCGGAATTTAGTCTGAAGACAGCAAGAGGAGAGTTCATGACGCTGCCACACCTGTACGGAACTGCACTGGCGCTCACGATTCTGACCATGCTTTGCTGGGGCTCATGGGCCAACGTGCTCAAGATCGCCAAGGGCTGGCGTTTTGAACTTCTCTACTATGACTATTCCATCGGAGTGGCGCTGTGCGCCCTGCTGGCTGGGCTGACCTTCGGCACGTGGGGATCGGACGGCCCCCGCTTTGCGGCCGATCTGGCGCACGCAGGCAATCTAAATATTCTCAGCGGCTTCGCGGCCGGGGTAATCTTTAACCTCTCAAATATTCTGTTGGTGGGAGCCATCTCCGTGGCTGGAATGGGAGTAGCGTTTCCCATCGGCGTGGGGCTGGCTCTGGTGGTGGGAGTGATCTGGAGTTACGCTGTCAACCCCCAAGGAAATCCATGGCTGTTGTGCCTGGGTGTGGCCTTGATTGTGGCAGCCATTCTGGTGGACGCCATCGCCTACCGAACCCATGCCGTCAGCCGGAGCATCGGCGTGGACAATGCGGTTGCCGCAGCCAAACGGGAAGCCGCGTGGAAAGGCATCTGGCTGAGTATCGTCGCCGGCATCTTAATGGGTACGTTTTACCCACTGGTTGAGATTGGCAAATCGGGCGAGAAAGGACTTGGCCCCTACGCGGTCGCGTTTGTCTTTGGCCTGGGCGTGCTGGCCTCGGTTTTTGTCTACAATCTCTACTTCTTGAAATTCCCTATCGCGGGTCCGCGGCTGAAGTTTGCAGATTATTTGAAGGGCAACTCCTGGGTGCATTTTCTGGGCATCGTGGGCGGCGTGATCTGGATGATTGGTTCGCTCTCGAACTTTGTGGCAGCCAGCGTGGTGGGACCGGCAATCAGCTATGCCCTCGGGCAAGGCTCCACCATGGTAGGCGCGCTGTGGGGCGTTCTGGTGTGGAGAGAGTTTGCGGGAGGTGGCAAGCGGGTGAACTGGCTTCTGGCCTTGATGTTCGTGCTCTTTATCACCGGCCTTGGGGTGGTCTCCATCGCAAAGAGCTAAGAGAACAGGCATGTTTTTTTGATTGAGAGTTCAGGCGGCCAAATTCACCCCGTGAACCTTTTTGAAGAGCTGGATGGTTCGTTCGATTTCGGCCACGGTCTTTTCTTTCGGCCACTGCTGTACCTGCTCAACGACGGCTGCCAGTTCTTTTAGCAAAGGCAGCGTCAATTCTCCCAGGATGCCAATCAGCGTGCGCCTCATGATCAGGTCGTCGAGATGGACGACTCGCTCGTTGAGTGCAATGAATTCAATCTCCCGGCGGGAGTATCCGGCGTGGTTGGCAAGCGGTTCATCAAGGCCCGCTTTCATATACGCAGCGACACGATCCGCGCTGTTGCCGTAGCGCTTTTGCAAGGTCAACAGCCGCTCATGAGGCAGCCCGGTTCCCTCCGGCAGCCGGGGATAGCCCTTGCCGCCGCCGATGGGAAGATCAGCCGAACTCCTTACGCGCGCGCGGCCCAACACCCGCAGAATCTCGTCGGCAACCTGCTCGGCGAGCGCGCGATAGGTGGTCCACTTGCCGCTCACCAGCGAGTAGATGGGAAAATCGATTCCGTTGCCCGCGGGCAGCACCGGAAAGCTGTGGTCGCGGCTGATCTGGCCCGGCGTCAACGCATTGCTGCGCGGCAGAGGACGTACGCCGCAGATGCGGAAGACAACATGCGCGCGGTTCACCTTGATGGACGGAAAGGCCTGGCTCATGGAGTCGAGCAGGTAATCAACTTCGCCTTCGTCGCAGGCGGCATCGGGATCGCCGGTGGGAATATCCGTTGCCCCCGCAAAGACCTTGCCCTCGATCACGTAGAAGAGGCAGATGCGCCCGTCCCGGTTGACGAAGTAGATCATGTCGTCGCCGGTTGCCGCCACCAGCTCCGGGTGGTCCAGCACGATGTGCGAGCCCTTGGTGCCGCCGATGAATTGGCTCGCGCACCCGATAGTTTGATTGGCGCCGTCGATCCACGGACCCGTGGCGTTGACCACGATCTTCGGCTTCACCTCGCAGGTTTCGCCGGAGATTTCGTCGCGCAGGAGAACCGTGTCGCCCTTGGCGCTCATCATGCGGACGTAATTCATCGCATGCGCTTGGGGACACGCGGCTTCCGCGTCCTGAACTAGTTCCAGGCAAAGCCGTTCCGGATAGGTGATCTTGGCGTCGTAGTAAGTAGCGGTGCAGATCACGCCGGGATTCAACGCAGGCCGAAGCGCGCGGGCCGCTCGGCCGGAATTGAAGCGATGTCTTGGCAGCGGGGATTTGCGACCGGCGAGAAACTCGTACAGAGTGAGGCCAGTTTTGATCAGCAGCGCTCCGCGATTGCCCGGCTTGGTGGGCCAATTCAGCAGATTCCGAATTCCCGGTACAATCCCCGCCATCCAGTTGAAGATCGGAATCACCGTGGGCATCGGCTTGACGTAGTGGGGCGCATTTTTCAATAGCCGGTTCCGCTCCTGGAGCGCCTCGCGCACCAGGCGGAACTCCGCATTTTCCAGATAGCGAAGGCCGCCGTGAATGATGCGCGTCATGGCAGCGCTGGTCCCAGAGCAGAAATCAGATTTGTCCGCCAGCAGCACATCGATTCCCTGTAGTGCCAATTCGTTGAACAGGCCGATTCCGTTGATGCCGCCGCCGATGATCAACACGGTGACTTCGGGATGATTTCGAAGCTCAACAAACTCTGGGCGCATCCTAGCTCCTAAGTCCTTAAGTTAACAGTACGTTAACACACAACTTCGTTGGCAGTCCAAGCTGCCCGGAATGCCTGATAGTGCAGGCCAAGCCCTCTTTCTCACGCGGTTAACCGGGAATATTATTGCCCAAAAGCTATGCGGCTCCGACTCCCCAATTTGCGGGTTTGGTGGGGGTTTCACCTGAATGGATGCATTTCCCTTCAGTTTTCCACAGACAGTTTGCTTGCAGGCCTGAATGAACCTAATCAGGCAACCTTTTCCACGCATATTTTTGTAATTGCATTGATTCACGCATACTTATCCACGCAAAGTCTTGACATAATTCATCCAAGAGCGGTTTCTCAGTAACTGTTCCAAGCGCCGGGTCCGGGGAGGGTGGGGTTGAGAATCCAAGTTCAGAGCCTGGTTCCAAACCCGATGCTATGCCGAACCAACCACGGGAGCACTGAAGAGTGACCAGCTATAGCCGCCAGGACGTGTTGCGCATCCTGCAGATCGGCTCCCGCCAGTTGCAGGGGTGGGAGCGGGCGGGAATTGTTTCCCAACAACAGAGCTACAGCTTCCAGGACCTGGGCCAGTTGCGCATCCTGCGCGCCTTGCGCGAGGAAGACGTGTCGGTGGCGTCTATCCGGCACTCGATTGTGGCCATGAAGGCGGTGGCGGGCATGGCAAATCCGCTGCAAGAGGCGAGCCTGGTGAGGACCGGGACGCGGCGGCTGGCTTTCCGGCACGATGGGGCGATGGTGGACCCCATCCGACGGCAATTGCTCTTCGACTTCGAGCGCGCGGAACAGCAAATGGGCCGGCCGTCGGCCAGTTCCGAGCCGGCGCCTCTGCGTAGGCCGGCGGCGAACACTCCGCGGGGTGTGCAGGAGATGTTTCTGGAGGCGGTGCAGGCCGAAGAGGCGGGCGAGAAGATCCGCGCCATCAAGGTTTACCAGGAGATCATGGAGCGCGACCCCAGCTTTGCGCCGGCATGGATCAACCTGGGAACAATTCATTTTCATTTGCGCGAGTTTGGGTGGGCCGAGCAGCTTTACCGCCGCGCAACGGAGATCGACCCGTCTTATGTGCTGGCGTTTTTTGATCTGGGCAACGTGCTGGACGAGCTGCAGCGGCCGGATGAATCGATTACCGCCTACCGCAAGGCGGTTACTCTGGCTCCCGGCTACGCCGACGCTCACTACAACCTGGCGCTGGCCCATGAGCGCAAGGGCGAGGCGCGGGCGGCGCTGCGCCACTGGCAGTCTTACGCGCGGCTGGACAAAAGCGGCCCCTGGGCCGACCATGCGCGCGGGCAGATTCGCAAACTGCTGGACCGCGAAAAGCTGTCCATCGCCTGGCGCGCGGAGGGCTTTATTGCGCCGCGCAAAGGGACAGCGGCTCTGGAGCTTGTGAACGCCGAAGCCGACAACACCGCTATTTGTCTTGTTCAAGAACGATAGTCCCCTTGCGAACTCGCCAAACCATGCCTGCAGGGGGAGCTGGGACAACTTTGCCCGATGGAAGCGTCGCATTGCTCATCTTGGCGCCTTCAGCAATGCGCAGAAAATTCAAATCTCTTCGATCCTTGACAACAAAAACATCGCCGCGCTTTGCTGTAACAGCGCCCNNGGAACCGAGTCCCCTTGTCCACCAGAAAATACCACCCGCGCCTCCCGCTCTTCTTACGCACGGACCCAAGAATCTCCGCGCCGGGGGCGAGGGATTGTTCCTTCGATTGGGCTTGCTCAGAGCGAAGGTTCACACGGAGATCTCCAATCTCAAGATATCCCATCCGAATATGCGGATCACCAGCCGGCATTGAGGAGGTGACGCCCCCGCCGGCTCCCCCGAAGAATAATCTCTTCCCTTTACTAAGTGCCTCCCGATAGAAGCTTCCTTTTGCCTTGACCCCGGCGCTTGCAACCGTCACTGCGCCGACCCGAAGATCATCCGCCAAGGTGAACGAGATGATGTCTCCTTCGTTGGCTCGGTCGGGATCGAAATCCTGGTCGAGCGTGAGTAGAACAGCCGTGCCNNTGGCTGTGACGCCGCCCGGAACATAGAGCGCCTTCTTGAGATCCTGATCGTTGTCGAACTTGAGCATCAGTTCATCGACGGCCCGGCCCGCCATGGTGACGACCCTCTCGTGCCCCCCCATAAGTGCGGCTTTTCCAACAAACTCCTTGCGATAGAGAAGGTTTCCCGCGGAATCCGCAACCGAGATGGCAGCCTGAACCGTTATGATCGGTCCGGCATAGAGGGGACTTAACTGTTTTCCTAACGTCTGGTTATCCGATACCTCCATCAGGTCGATCGTGAACTTGAACGCGGCCGAATCAGCGGCTCCGGCAAGGTGGAATCCCCGGGCCTTGATCTCCCTGGACAGCCTCTCCTGAAGATAGCGCGAGATGGAGTCATAGGATTCGATCCTTTTCTTGCTAAAGCCTATTGTGGCTTTGTAGACGTCATTTTTCTGCACGTATTGAATCGAGTAAGCGTACCTATCCCCCGCGGGTCGTGGAATGGATGAGTTCTGGGCTGGAAGCGCGGCACAGAGGGTGCCGAACAAAACTGCGACGAGAGCATTACGCATCGGTCTTTCCTCAACTTTCGGGAAAGGATCGGCAGCAAATTGTTTACCTACCTATCCCACGATTTTCATCTTGATTTCATGGGCCGCCTACATTGTAGCCACTTGCTTCGTGTTCATCAATCACGCCCAAGGGAAGAAATGCCCTGTTAAGGAGCCTCAAGCCCGGTACAATCAAAAGAGGGGGTCCCGAGGGGATTTTCCGCGTTTTTGGTTGAGAAGGGTTGACTGCAAGAGATGGCGCGCCGCAGACAGTCGTACAGACGAAAAAAAGGCAGACGAAAAAAAGGTTCTGGCGCGGGCTGCTTGCTGACGATATTGCTGGTTTTGATTCTGGTTGCCGGTGCTGGGGCGGCGTGGATGGTTTATGCGCCCTTTGGGCCGACCACGGAGACCTTCGTCGAGATTGCGCCGGGCTCGACCACGGCGAAGATCGGGCGGCAACTGGAGACGGCGGGCATTGTGCGCAGCCGGTATGCCTTCGATCTGATGCGCTGGTGGAAGCTGGGTTTGCCTAAGGCCGGCGAGTACCGCTTCGACCACCCGGCTGCGGTCAGCGAAGTTTATGCGCGCATGGTGCGCGGCGATGTTTTTACCAAAGCTGTAACCATCCCGGAGGGCGCGAACCTTTTTGAGATTGCCGCGCGGCTGGAGCAGGCGGGATTTGGTTCGCAGCAGAAGTTTTTGGAGACGGCGGCCAGGCAGGTGAGCCTGGTGGCCGACCTGGACCCCGGAGCAGTGAGCCTGGAGGGCTACCTGTTTCCGGATACGTATCATTTTCAGCGCAAGGTGACCGCGTCGCAGATTTGCGCGGCGATGGTGAAACGCTTTCGCGCTGTGGCCGCGCAAATTGGATTGAAAGGGAATGTGCATCGAGTGGTGACTTTGGCTTCGCTGGTGGAACGGGAGACGGCGCTGGACACTGAACGTCCGCTGGTGGCCAGTGTCTTTGAAAACCGGCTGGCCAAAAAGATGCCGCTGATGACTGACCCTTCGGTGATCTACGGGCTGGAGCTGGATGGGCGCTGGCGGGGCGTGATCCACGAGAGCGACCTGAAGCTGGACACACCCTACAACACCTATCTGTACGCCGGATTGCCGCCGGGTCCGGTGGCCAATCCCGGGCTGCGGTCATTGCGCGCGGCCATGGAGCCGGCCAAGACGAACTATTTTTACTTTGTGGCTGCGGGAGCCGATCCCCAAGGCGGGTCGCGGTTTGCCAGCACCTCCGAAGAGCACGCACGCAACGTGGCCAGCTACCGGCAAGCCGAGAAGAAGGCAGGTGGACGATGAATGTACGATGTCGTCTCCGCACAGCCTCCGCAACGCTCGTCTTGCCGCTGTTTCTTCTCTCCGGGTGCATGTTCACCACGCGCCGGCTGCCTATTCCCAAGCAGCCCTTGATCACCCGGACGGCTACGGCGAGCGAGCTGGTGGAGCGGATCAACCAGCGCTGGGACAAGCTGGAGAGCCTGAACGCCACGGTCGAAATGCAGGCCAGCACGCTCAAAAGCAAGGAAGGCCTGGCCACGGATTACACCTCCTTCCGCGGACACATTCTGATGCGCAAGCCGGAGATGCTGCGGGTTCTGGGGCAGGTTCCCGTGCTGGGCACGCGCATGTTCGACATGGCCAGCGACGGAAAAGACTTTACCTTGTTCATTCCATCGAAGAACAAGGCGGTGAAGGGGTCGAACGCGCTGAAGAAAAAGTCGGCCAACGCGCTGGAGAATTTGAGGCCCGGGTTCTTTTTCGACGCCATGGTAGTGCGCGGGCTGAAGCCGGACGATCTGTACGCGGTGGTGTCGGATTCGGAGACGGTGGAGGACGCGGCCCGCAAGCACTTGTTCACCGTTCCGGAATACATTCTCAGCATCAGCCGCAGCAAGCCCGGCAGCCAGCAGTTGACGCCGGTGCGCGTAGTGGTCTTCCGCCGCGATGATCTGCTGCCTTATCAGCAGGATCTGTTTGACAGCGAAGGCAACGTGGAGACCGAGGTAGACTATGAAAACTACCGGGATTTCGATTCCGTCAAGTACCCTTCCAAGATCACCATCAAGCGCCCGCTGGAGGAGTACCAACTGGTTCTGACGGTGGAGAGCGTACAGGAGAACACTCCTCTGACCGATGACCAGTTCCAGATCAAAATTCCCGAGGGGACTCCGATACAGCACCTGGAATAGCAGGCCGGTTGTGCTAATATCCCGGCAAACGCAAAGACTGCTTTTTCCGGGAGCCTAATATGGAAAGCAACCTCCGCCCGATGAGTTTGGGTGAGATTCTGGACCGCACCGCCCAGCTCTACCGCTCGAATTTTCTGCTTTTTGCAGGCATCTACGCCGTTTATGCCGGTGTTGTGCTGGTGCTGAGCCTCGCCCAAATCGGACTGACCTCGATGCTCAAAGGCTCGGCACTCACTGTGTGGGTTCCGGTGCTCCTGGGCGTCGCGGCTTTAATCGAAGCTCTGTTCATCATTATTTTTGCGGGCGCGGTCATTGCGGCCATCAACCGCGCCGTAGCGTGGGTTCATCTGGGCGAGCCGGCCACCATCCGCGGCGCTTACCAGAGCATCCTGCCCCACCTGGGCCGCTACATCTGGCTCATGATCCTAACCACTTTGATCATATGCGCGCCGCTGCTATTGTTAGTCATACTGATTCCGCTGGTTATCTTCATGGTCCCCGGAATCTTTTCCGGGGGCTCCGGCTCGGAAGCGATGGGGATTCTTGCCGCTGTTGTTTTATTCCTGTTCATTATTGCCTGGTTTGTCTACGCCGTTCTCATGGGTTTGCGCTATTCGCTGGCGGTTCCGGCCTGCGTGGTGGAGAACCTGAAGGCCCGTGCGGCGCTCCGGCGCAGCATCGACCTCAGCAAAGGTTCGCGGGGGCGCATCTTTCTGCTCGGGCTACTGATTTTTGTCATTCAATTCGGGTTGGC
>PMGP01000011.1 GCA_003156235.1 Acidobacteriaceae bacterium | reverse complement strand
AGATCAGAGAACAGAGATCAGAGATCAGAAAAGAGGGTTTCATTATGGCGGATTCTTTTCGCGACTTGACGGTTTGGGAAAGATCAATGCAATTGACTGTTTCAATTTATCGCCTGACGCAGAAGTTTCCCCGTGAAGAGATTTACGGATTGACCAGCCAGATCAGACGTTCGGCTGTTTCCGTTCCAAGTAACATTGCGGAAGGACATGGAAGGTTGAGCACTGGCGAATTTCGACAGTTTCTTGGTATCGCGCGTGCTTCCAACTGTGAGATACAAACCCAACTAGAAATCGCGCGTGTACTTGGGTTCGGAGACGCCAAGCTGATTGATGAAGCAGAAGGCTTGTCGCATGAAGTTGGAAAAATGATTTACGCAATTCTGGAATCGCTCAAACATTAGTTGGACGCTTTTCCCTGTTCCCTGTTCCCTGTTCTCTGCTCTCTGTTCTCTCGGAGCTCTTATGGCGCAAGGTCAAACCCGCGAATCCGTCAAAATGGCCCTCGATACCCTCAGGGCTAACAAGCTGCGTTCGGGATTGACCATCCTGGGCATCGTCATCGGCGTGATCACGGTCATCGTCATCTCTTCATTCATCAACGGACTCAACAACCGTGTCGCCGAAATTGCCGACTCGCTGGGTACAAATGTTTTGTTGATCACACGCCTGCCCTTCGGCATCGGTCGCCCTACTACCGAGCAGCTCACCCGCAAGCAATTTACGCTGGAGGATGCGCTGGCCCTGCGCTCGCTGTCCCATGTCGTGACCACGGATGCCAGTGTCCGCTATACCAAGCAATTCGGCGTCGGTGATGTGAGCGCAAAGTATCAGGGCCACAAAGTCGCCAACGTCATCATCCAGGGCAACACCGCGCAGGTCGCGGACGTGTCGAATCTAGTCTTGCTGTCGGGCCGCGTCTTTACCGATGAGGAGGACCAGCGTCATGCGGCCGTCTGTCTGCTGGGATACGACACCGCCGATAAACTCTTTGTGAATGGCGAAGACCCCATCGGCAAGGAGGTCAACGTCGAGACCGGCCTCTATACCGTCATCGGCGTCCTCGACAAGCGCAAACAGCTTTTCGGCAGCGGCCAGAACCCGCAAGACAATGCCATCTACTTCCCCATGGGCACCTTCCATAACCTGCATCCCGAAGTTTTAGAGATGTTCATCAGCGCGAAGTACGACGATCCGGCAAACAAATCTTTGGTCGAAGAGGAGATGCGCGAGATGATGCGCATCCGCCGCAAAGTCAAGATCTCCGCCGACGACAACTTCGATATTTTCGGCACGGACTCTATCAATAAGCTCTGGGAGCAGATTACCGGCGGACTCTTTGGGCTGATGGTCGCCGTCTCCAGCGTTGGCCTGATGGTGGGCGGCGTAGGCGTCATGAACATCATGCTCGTCTCCGTCACCGAGCGCACCCGTGAGATCGGCATTCGCAAGGCCATCGGCGCAACCAAGCACACCATTCTCATCCAGTTCACCACCGAGGCTGTTACCTTGTGCGCTGTAGGCGGAATAGTCGGCGTTATGCTGGGCGCCGCCATTACAGGCATCATCTACATGTTGCCCATCGGCATGTCGCCCACCTTGTCCACAGTGTGGGTGTTCACCGGCTTCGGCGTCTCCTGCGCCATCGGACTGATCTTCGGCATCTATCCCGCATGGAAAGCCGCCAACCTCGACCCCATCGAAGCGCTCCGGTACGAGTGAATTAGGAGCTAGATGTGAAGTCTCAGCAGGTTGTGCGCCGCGCAACCTGATACGGCTTCCTAAACTCATCGCCCAACCACCGGGAAGTCTCATGGAGCAATGTACATGAGCGGCGGTTGCGGACATCGGAATGGTCTTCGGCAGGCCCGCAAACCCCGATAAACACAGAGCACACGCACGATTCAAACAAATTTCAACTTGGCAACATCGCAAATTACCAAGAAATCCGCTCCAGCGCGGTGAATTTCAACAAGTTCCTAGGAGCGAACAAGTAGTATATGGAAGGATTCGGGCAGAAGAGCTTGGGCCGCAAGGAACGATGAGCTAGGAGTTAAAAGCTGAAATTTAAATCCAAATCCGCCAAGCCGCGCGCGTTTCTGAATGAAGGCGGCCTGTACGAGTATGGCGTGAGGGCGCTGGGGCGGCAGATGCGTTCGGAGGCCGATCTGCGGCGGTTGATGCAGAAGCGCGCGGAGCCGGGGGAACTGGGCGATGCGATGGTTGCGGCGGCTCTGGCGCGGCTCATTGAGCACGGCTACCTGGACGACGCTGCCTTTGCCGAGACCTATGCGCGGCTGCGCCAGCAGAATGAAAAACTGGGCGAGCGGCGGGTGCGGAATGATTTGAAGCAGAAGGGTGTGGGCAGCGAGCTGATCACTGAGACCCTCGAAGCCCGCTACGGCCAGACCAACGAAGAGGCACTGGCGCGCGAGCACCTGGCACGCAGGCGCCTGCGCAAGCCAGAGAACGAAAAGGAGACGGCGCGGGTGATGCGCCGTCTGGTTGCGGCAGGGTTTTCGACCGGCGTGATCTACAAGATTCTGCGGCAGTGGGATGTGCCGGATGAGGCGCTGGCGGCGCTGGAGAACCTGGAAGACGAGCCGCACGAAGAGTAGGAACTGGCCGTTCAGGCAGTGCAGACAAGGGGAATCTGCCGATTTTGTTATATCTTGATATAATATTTGGAGAGGATTCGCCATGCACACCACCAATTTGCGCAAAGTCGGCGGCTCGGTCATGCTGGTCATCCCGCCCGTTCTCCTCAACCTGTTGCACTTGAAGGCAGACGCAGCGGTAGCCGTGGGTGTCGAGGATGGCCGTTTGATCGTCGATCCGAAGCCGCGCCCTCGCTACACTCTGGAGGAACTGCTGGCCAAATGCGATCCGACTGCCGATGCCACGGAGATGTCCGAGGAAGACCGCATTTGGATCAATTTGCCGCCGGTAGGACGTGAACTATGAAGCGCGGCGACATCTACTTGGCCTCGCTCGACCCTAGCTTCGGTCACGAGCAACAAGGCACACGCCCGGTTCTAGTGGTTTCCCCGGACGGATTCAACGCAATTACTCGCGCCCCCATCGTAGTGCCCATCACTACGGGCGGAGCCTTTGCGCGCGTTGCCGGATTTACGGTTTCACTTACGGGCGCAGGAACACGAACTACCGGCGTGATTCGCTGCGACCAGCCGCGTCCCATAGACCTTAGCGCCCGCAATGCCCGCCGGCTGGAGAGCGTTCCGGATGCGATTATGGCTGAGGTGCTGGCTTTGCTGGTCACGCTTTTCGAATAGAACTTGTGCCAAGCCCGAAGAGCTTCAAGATGATCTAAAGTGTAGGCTAGCATTAATTCAAGGAGCTAATGTCTATGAATTCTGCCGATGAAGCAAAATGGCATTGGGCCGAAGGTATGAAGTTTGCACTCGAAGGCTTCAAATTACTCTTTATCCTGAATGGAGCCGCATCTATATCCATCCTGACATTTATAGGAAATATGAAAGCTGGCTCAATCCAGCTAATTTTGTCTTTGCTATGTTTTGCTTTGGGTGCAGCGACTACTGTTCCCGCGATGGTACTTGCCTATTTAACCCAACTGCAATACGGCAACGCTTCCCAGGCCGGGCCCAACGGCGGACCACTCTGGAGGAAAGCCGGAAAGAGGCATTACGCAGCATATGGATTCATCGCGCTGGGACTCTTATGCTTCGTAATCGGGACTATACTCGCGGCTTGCGGACTAATACAAATTCCAAGCACAAATCTTCCCTGTCCAAATCACCCGTAACAAATATGGCAACATTGCTGTGAATAGTAGCCACGCTTATCCTTTGCGGCGGTAGAGGACCTGGAACTCGTAGCCTTGGTTGGCGGGGAAGAGGGTGGCTACGTGGCGGAGTCGCTCTGCTAAAGCGGGGGCGGATAGGAGCGGGTAGTCGCGCTCGCGGAGATCGTGGTAGTCGAAGTCCACGGCGAGAGAGAGCATGTAGATGGCGAGGGCGTCGGAGAAGGCGGATTCGAAGAACGCACTGCGGGCGCGCTCGTCGATGGGCGCCTGGCCGGGGCGGCCTTCGGGCGAGCGCACGTCCTGGGCGCGGCGGCGGGTCTCCCAGGCGTCCTGACTGGTTTCACCGCGGACCTGGGCCTCGGCCTGTTGCCAAGCCAGGGTGGAAAAGCTCTCTGGAACGCCGGCGGCCTCGACAAAGTTGTGGGCTACGTTGATGAAGAACTCGAAGGCCAGGCCGAAGCGGTCCTCGACCAGGCGTGTGGAGAGAAAGACGGCCTCGGTGGTGCCGAAGACGGCGTTGCGATGGCAGATGGCGCGGTCGCCCAGATCGACGGTGTAGCCGGGAGCGACCATGGTGTCGTCGGTGTCGGCGATGGCCAGGGGGACAAAGTAATAAGCGCGATTCTGAAGCGCGGCGGAGAGCGTGGCGGGGACGGCGCTCACCAGGCGCTCGAGGTCGGCGTCGGAGATGCGCGTCTCGCCCCACATGGCGTAGTGGATTCCGTTGGGCGCCTCGGCCACGGACACCTGCGTGGCCACCTTTTCCGCCGGCCAAAGATCGACTTGTGCGCTGCTCGCCATGAACTTGTATTCTAGACCACGGAGGCCGCGACGAGGATGCAATCGGAAGAAAACAGGCACGCGAAGGGCGGAACGGTGCTGGGATTTCCGCTGAAAGGATTCGGCTTGTTCACCAGCCTGCTGCTGGCCTTTGCGGCGGCGTTCTTCACGTTTTTTGCAACCACTACGGTGGCCATCTTCGCGCTGCTGGCGTGGAATGGGCTGGGACACCATGCGGTGAGCTATGCCGCCAGCTACCGGTACGTTGGTTTTCCCGCCGGCCTGCTGGTGCTGGTGGTGGCCTTGCCGGTTTTTGCCGTGCTGTGGGTGAAAGGAAAGAACTAGGGAAGCTCTGATTCAGTCTTTATTGCGAGTCAGCATTCCCTCAGGGGCTAAAGCCCGCGTTCATTTTGCCGCCTTTGCGGCAGTCAGGGTTAAAACCCTGACCTACCAGTCGTGCCCTTTCAAAACATCGACTTATGCAAAAGTTCCCGAGCTCGGCATTTTTGCGATAATCAACACTATGCGTACTGTACTCACAGCGGATCGGCTTTGGGATGGGCACGGATTATTGCACCGCCCGATGGTGGTGATTGAAGACGGCTGCATTGCCTCCATCTCCTCGCGCGCGAACGGCGAGTTGCCAGGCGAGGCGCGGGTTCTTGACTTTCCCGGCGCGACGCTGGGGCCTGCGTTTTTCGATGTGCATATTCACGGGGCCAAGGGCCACGATGTGATGGAGGCCACGGCTGAGGCGCTCTGCGCCATGGGCGGATTTTTGGCCCAGCATGGCACGGGCAGCTTTCTGGCTACTACCGTCACCGCGCCGCTGGATGCAACGCTGCGGTCGCTCTCCGGGCTGGCAAAGCTGCTGGCGCAGCCTGCGGTTGCAGGGCAGGCTCGTCCCATCGGTATTCATCTGGAAGGGCCGTTTCTTTCGCACGCCAAGCGCGGCGTGCAACCGCCCGAGCACCTGCTGGCGCCCAACATAGCCACCTTTGACCGGCTCTTTGACGCTGCCGAGGGTCGCATCCGGCTGATGACGCTTGCGCCCGAGCTGCCCGGCGCAGCGGAACTGACTGCGCACGCCATCAGCCGCGGCGTTCGCATCTCCATGGGCCACTCGGACGCTACCGCCGCCGAGACCCGCGCGGTTATCGCTGCCGGAGCCATCAGCGCGACGCATACCTTCAACGCCATGCGGCCGCTGGATCATCGCGAGCCGGGGATTCTGGGGACAGTTCTTACCGAGGATGAGCTTTATGCGGAGATGATCTGCGACGGCATCCATACGGCTCCGGAGATGGTGAAGTTGTGGTGGAGGGCCAAGGGGCCGGAGCGGGCGATTCTGGTGACGGACGCGATGAGCGCCACGGGGATGCCGGACGGCGAGTACCAGTTGGGCGGATTTGCGGTGCAGGTGGCCAACGGGNNACCGGCGCGCCGCTGGAGTTGGCGCTGCGGTTGCTCACCGTAAACCCGGCTTTGATGACGGGACTCGGCGATCAGGCGGGTTCGGTCGCTGTGGGAATGCCGGCTAATCTCGTGGCCGTGGATGAAGCAGGGAAGCTGGTTGGCTCGGTGGTGAACGGCGAGCCGGTTAGCTAGTGTTTAGACCACATGAATTAGTAATCAATCATGGACAAGCGCGGGCGAGGACGCCCGCGCTACAGCCGGNNTCCCAAAATCGGGACCTGGGAAACCCGGCGTCAAACGTCGGGCACCCAGTTCTTTCTTTCGTCCCAGACGAACCAATTAATCGGCGGCTTCCGACAGCCGCTGGGCCCGCCAGATTGCGCCCTCCAGAGGAATTACCGGCTTCCGCGCCACCGGCATTTGAGGCGCGGTGGCCTGTAGTCCGGCAAAAAAGGCTTCGCGCACCAGCGCCATCTTCTCGATGACGCCGCCGGTCCAGGCTACGGGAACCTCGCCAGCGATATTGTGCTTGCGGCGCAGCTTGGTGCGGACCAGCAGGACAAAAGCGACCAGGTCGGCGGCGGCCTGGGCGAGGATTTCCTGGGCGACGGGATCGCCGGCGTTTGCCAGTTCGCTAATGGCCGGCGCGAGCGCGGCAAAGTCCGGTCCGGGCGTGCTGTCGCCCAGGTTGATCAGGTCAGCCAACTTCGGCGTGCCCCAGATTTCGCCAACTTTCTGAAGAACTTGCGTGGGCTGCTCGCGATCGTGGGCGTGGAGGGCGCGGCGAACGCTGTTGACGCCGATCCAGTAGCCGGAACCCTCATCGCCGAGACGCGAACTCCAGCCGCCGGCGCTCTCACGAGTGCCGTCGGGCGCGCGGCCAATGGTGTTGGAGCCGGTGCCGGCAATCTGCAGGATTCCAGGGCCGCCACGGAAGGCCGCATCGAGGGCGATCACCTCGTCTCCGACAACCTCCGTGCGCTCCGCTCCGAAGTCCAGCAGAACCGCGGTGATCCATTCCTTGACGCCGGGCATGGAGGCCGAGGCTACACCGACCGAGGCGGCGCGCACACCGGCCACTCCGGCCTTGACGAAGACTTCTTTAAGCAGGGCGCGCAGATTAGCTTCAGCGGCTTCCGCGCCCACCCGCAGGCGCTTGATGGAGCCATTCTGGACATGAGCCAGAACCCGTTCCCCTTGCACGATGGAGGCGCGAGTGTTCGTTCCTCCGCCATCAATTCCCAGAACCACGTTCATTGCTTGCTCGCTCCTTGCTGATAGGCAAACACCAGCTTATCGCATGGGGCGCAGGGAGCGGTTGAGGCGGGGCCTTCGGCACCCTATCCAGCTCAGAGTTGAGCCGGAGGACCGGAGTTTCCCGGCACCAAAACGGCATTACATTTTTCAAATTGGTCCTAACACAGAATCCTGCCTCGTTTCCAGCCGATTTTAATCCCTGTTTGACCCGCCCGGCCTTATGTTTGGGCATGGCTCTCCATTTGAGGGATCAATCCGCCTGTGGGGACACGAGGGAACCAATGACCGAAATAGCAACTGTAACGCCGCCGCAAGCGGGATCGCACCAGGCTGGATCGAATAAGGGACAGAGAACGGGTCTGAAGGTCGAAGACCTGGCGCAATCATTTTTGGACAACCTGTTTTTTGTGCAGGGGCGAAGCGTGGAACGGGCGACGGTGAACGATCTTTACATGGCGCTGGCGCACACCGTTCGCGACCGTCTGGTGGAGCGGTGGATTGAAACGGTGAAGAACTACCAGGCGCAGGACGTGCGGGTGGTCTGCTATCTGTCGGCGGAGTTTTTAACCGGTCCGCACCTGGCCAATAACCTGATCAACCTGGGCATCTATGGCGAGACCGAGCAGGCGATGCGGAAGTTGGGCATCGATCTGAATGAGCTGATCGAGCAGGAAGAGGAGCCGGGGCTGGGCAACGGCGGGCTGGGGCGTCTGGCCTCGTGCTTCATGGATTCGCTGGCCACGCTGGACATTCCGGCGATTGGCTACGGCATCCGCTATGAGTATGGAATCTTCGACCAGCAGATTCGCGACGGCTGGCAGGTGGAGTCGACCGACAAATGGCTGCGGCTGGGCAATCCCTGGGCGCTGGAGCGGCCCGAGGATGCCTTTGAAGTGAAGATGGGCGGGCACACGGAAAAGCATACCGACGCCAAGGGGCGCGTACGGGTGGAATGGATTCCGCAAAAGTTGGTGCGCGGGGTTCCGCATGATACGCCGATTCTGGGCTACCGCACCAACACGGCCAACACCATGCGGCTATGGGCGGCGCAGGCTGTGGAGAGCTTCGACTTTGGGACCTTCAACCAGGGAGATTTTCTGGGCGCGGTGGCCGAGAAAGTTTCGAGCGAGAACATTTCGAAGATCCTTTACCCCAATGACGAAGGCACCCAGGGCAAGCAATTACGGCTGGCGCAGCAGTTTTTCTTTGTCTCGTGCAGCTTGCAGCACATCTTGAAGATTCAGGCCTCGCAACATCGTCCGCTGGCCGAGCTGCATCGCAATTTCGCCATCCAGATGAACGACACGCATCCGGCAATCGCGGTGGCGGAGCTGATGAGGCTGCTGATCGACGAGCATGATATGGAGTGGGACGCGGCCTGGAATGTAACCTGGCACACGCTCTCCTACACCAACCACACGCTGCTGCCGGAGGCGCTGGAACAGTGGCCGCGCGGCCTGTTCGGAGCGCTGCTGCCGCGGCACCTGGAGATCATTGAGGACATCAACCGCCGCCATCTGGAGAATGTGCGCGTGAAGTTTCCCGCCGATGAGAGTCGCGTGCGCAGGCTTTCGCTGATCAACGAAGATGGCGAGAAGTTTGTGCGCATGGCGCACCTGGCCGCGCTGGGCAGCCATGCCATCAACGGCGTGGCCGCGCTGCATACGGAGCTGCTGAAGACCCAGGTACTCAGCGATTTTTACGCGCTGACGCCGGAAAAATTCAGCAACAAGACCAATGGCGTGACGCCCCGGCGCTGGATGCGGCTGAGCAATCCGCGGCTGGCGCAACTGCTGACCGCGAGAATCGACTCGGGATGGGTGCGGGATCTGGAAAAGTTGCGCCGGCTGGAGCCGCTGGTTGAAGACCAGGAATTCTGCAGGGAATGGCGCGCCATCAAGCGCCACAACAAGCTGCGCCTGGCGGTTTACATTCAACAGCGCCTGGGCCTCACGGTCAATCCCGATTCGATGTACGACGTGCTGGTAAAGCGGCTGCATGAATACAAGCGCCAGCACCTGCTGATTCTCTACATCCTCACGCTCTATAAGCGAATACAGCGCGACCCGGATGCGGAGGTTGTGCCGCGGACCTTCATCTTCGGCGGCAAAGCTGCGCCCGGTTATCGCATGGCCAAGCTGATTATCAAGCTGATTCACTCCGTGGGCGAAGCCATCAACTCCGACCCGCTGGTGCGGGGCCGGCTGAAGGTGGTCTTTCTGCCCGATTACAGCGTGAAGCTGGGGCAGAGAGTGTATCCGGCCGCGGACCTGAGCGAGCAGATTTCGCTGGCCGGCAAAGAGGCGTCGGGAACCGGCAACATGAAGTTTGCCATGAACGGAGCGGTGACCATCGGCACGCTGGACGGAGCCAATGTCGAAATCCGCGAGGAGGTGGGCGCGGAGAACTTCTTCCTCTTCGGGCTTACCACTCCCGAAGTGGAGAAACGCCGGCAGGAGGGCTACTCTCCGCGTGCGATCTTTGAATCCAACGCCATGCTGCGGGAGGTGCTGGTCTCGCTCTCCAATGGCGAATTTTCACGCGGCGACCGGACGCTTTTCGAGCCGCTGGTGAACTCCCTGCTTGCCGCCGACGACTATATGCTGCTGGCCGATTATCAATCGTATGTCGATTGCCAGGACCGGGTGAGCGCCGCCTACAAGGACCAGGAAGCGTGGACGCGGATGTCGATTCTGAACGTGGCGCGCATCGGCAAGTTCTCTAGCGACCGCGCGATTCGCGACTACTGCGCGGAGATCTGGAAGACCTGGCCGGTGAAGATTCAGTTGTAACTCCTGTTAGAGTTGCGGCGATTGTGGTATCTTTCCCGCATGGAATGCAGACGCTGTTTTTTCGCCGCTCTTGTTTCCTTCCTTGCAGTTTCAAGCCTCAGCCATGCCCAGAATCCCGCGCCTACGCCGCCGATGGGCTGGAACAGTTGGGACGCCTACGGGCTGACCATCAACGAGGCTGACTTCAAAGCCAACGCCAAGGTGCTGGCCGGATTCAAGGACCTGGGCTGGCAGTATGCGGTGATCGACGAGGGGTGGTACATGGAGAACCCCTTCGGCAAGAACCTGGCGGAGAGAAAGTATCTGCTGGACGCGAACGGGATTCTGCTTCCGGTAGCGAGCCGCTTTCCGACAGCGGCTGATGGCGCGGGATTCAAGCCGCTGGCCGCGTGGGTGCATAAGCAGGGGCTGAAGTTCGGCATCCATATCATTCGCGGGATTCCCAAGCAGGCGGTGAAGGATAATCTGCCGATTGCGGGGTCGAAGTTTCACGCGGCGGATGCGGCCGACACCACGGAGACCTGCCCGTGGGATGACGGCAACTATGGCGTGGCGGACAACGCAGCCGGTCAGGCTTACTACGACTCAATGCTGAAGCTCTATGCTGGCTGGGGCTTGGACTACATCAAAGTCGACTGCATCAGCGACCACCCTTACCGGCCCACGGAGATTCAACAGATTGCGACGGCGATTCGCAAGACGGGGCGGCCGATTGTGCTGAGCCTATCGCCGGGGCCGACGCAACTGGAACACGCGGCTGAGATAGCCGAGATGGCGCAGATGTGGCGCATCAGCGACGACCACTGGGACGGCTGGACCTTCGAGCACAAGCCGGGCGGCGGCGAGTTTCCCTTCGGTGTGCGGGATGAGTTCGACCGGCTGGCCAAGTGGTTTACCTATATGCACGAGGGCAACTGGCCGGACGCGGATATGCTGCCGTGGGGCTCTCTGGCACCGCATCCGGGATGGGGCGAGCCACGCCAGTCGAGGCTGACGCACGACGAGCAGCAGACGGAGTTCACGCTGTGGGCGATTGCGCGCTCGCCGCTGATTTTGGGCGCGAATCTGACCAAGCTGGACGAATTCAGCAAGTCGCTGATCTCCAATCAGTCGATTCTCTTCATGAACCAGAATATTACCTACAGCCATCCGGTCGATTTGACGAGCCTGGGGGCTGGATTTGAAAACGCGCGCGTGTGGCGGGGAACGATCAACGAGCCGGGGGCCAGAACTTATGGAGAGTTCTTCGCCTTTTTCAACCTCGACGACAAGCCTGTGACGCTGCGCGTGAGTTGGACGCAGCTTGGACTTGAAGGGAAGAAGCATCTGGCCCAGAATGTGTGGAGCGAAGGCGGCTTCAAGGATTCGAAGGAAGTCAGCGTGACCTTGCCGGCTCACGGCAGCACGGTTTACGAGATTCGATAAGCGAGGGTTTTGCTTTGCAGCGACGAAGCGTTCTGGGCGGATTGGCGGCGGTTTGGATTGCGTCGGGAAGGCCCGCGTTCGCGGCCTCAACCAAAGGGCAAAAGCTGGGCGAGGCAGCGCGTGCGCAGTTGGGCGTGACCACGGGTTACGACCCTAACTATACGAAACTGAGCTATCCTGGCGGCGATGTTCCGCGCTCGACTGGCGTGTGCGCCGACGTAGTGATTCGCGCCGCCCGCGACGGGTTGGGACTCGACCTGCAGAAGCTGGTGCATGAGGACATGGTGAGGGCGTTCAACGCTTACCCGGCGCGCAGGGTGTGGAATTCGCGGGAGCCGGATACGAACATCGACCACCGGCGGGTGCTGAACCTGGAGACTTATTGGACGCGGGTCGGGGCGCGGCTGTGGGCGGCCAATGCGCCGACTCCGGGCGACGCATACCCCGAGCCCATCGAGGAGGGAGACATCCTCACCTGGTTGCTGGATGCGCGGCTGCCGCACGTGGGCATTGTGGTGAGCGCGGGCCGGCAGACGCGGGTGGTGCACAATATCGGCCGCGGAGTGGAAGAGAGCCCGCTAGCAGCCTTCGCGCCTCATCGCGCAGCGGGGCACTATCGCTGGCCGTCGGCCTCTTATTGATCCGTCCCAGAAGTTTTGAAACGCTGTGCCCCATCCATTCCGCTTGTTGCGGAATGGGTGGGAGGGAATGTTGCATTTCTTTGGGGCCGGATCAGTAAGCGAAGTATCCCGGCTGTAAAATTCTCATTTGAAAAGCCGGCCCGGATGCTGGATTTGCCCGTCACCGCCCTCCTGACTTCTATATGAGAAACTAGTTGGGCCGGAAAATGGCCAGCAAGACAAAGGCTTTTTCAAGGAGGATTACAGAATGCCTTTACTTCGCTCGTTTTTTATTGCGCTTTCACACAATCGGGCTCTGCGCCGCTTCAGCGAACGTTCTTTGGTGGGCAAGCGGCTCAGCTCGCGGTTTATTGCAGGCATGGAGATTGAAGACGCGCTGCGGGTGGCCGAAGAGGTCAACAAACAGGGCATGACGGTTTCGCTGGACTCGCTGGGCGAGAGCGTAAACACAGAGGCCGAGGCCAGGGCCGCCGCGGAGATTTATCACAAGCTGCTGGATGCGATTGACGCGCGCAAACTCAACGCCAACATCAGCATGAAACTGACGCAGATGGGGCTGAACCTATCGCCCGCCCTGGCCGAGAGCATTGCCGAGAGCGTGGCCCAACATGCCGCCAAGACGGGCAGCTTTGTGCGCATCGACATGGAGGACTCGTCGCTGACGCAGGGGACGATGGAGATCGTCAAGCGGCTTCATGCAAAGTCTGTGTTGCGCGAAGCGATTGGCATTGTGATCCAGGCCTACCTTTTCCGTTCCGAGAAAGACATTGAAGACCTGATCGCCAACGGCATTCGCGTGCGGCTGTGCAAGGGAGCCTACCAGGAACCGGCGGAGATCGCGTTTCCACGCAAGGCCGATGTGGACGCAAGCTTTATCAAGCTGGCCGAGATGCTGCTGAAGAGCACGGTCTATCACGGCCTCGCCACTCACGACGACGCGATGGTCGCCGCCGCGAAGAGTTACGCCAGCCAGCACGGCATTGATCACGGCCATTTTGAATTTCAGATGCTCTACGGGATTCGCCGCGATCTGCAGCGCAAGCTCATCGAGGAGGGCTACAAGGTGCGCGTGTATGTTCCCTTCGGAGATGACTGGTACCCGTACTTTATGCGCCGGCTGGCCGAGAGGCCGGCGAACGTGCTGTTTCTGGCGAAAAACTTCTTTCGGTTCTAGGACCGTGGCCGCTTGAATTTGTAGCGGCAGGAATGTAGCGCCGGCCTCCTGGCCGGCTGTCGTGCGGGCGTCCTCGCCCGCACATGTCCAGGCACAATTACTTAATCACACGGTCTTAGCAATAGGGCGGCGGGTCAAACCGACTCTACGGAATCAATCTTCCTGCCTATTTCGGCACTCAGGGTTTCGATCGTGGCATGGAAGAGCCCGCGCTCCCGCTCGGGCAATTCGTTCAGCAGATCGGGATACGGCGTCACCTCGCAGCCGGAAAACGCGGGGCAACCGGCCGTGTCGGCCATGCGGCAGCTCAAATTGATCAAAGCAGTCAGGCTCCAGGGGTCATCCTTCTGCCGTGGTTCATGATGCTCGGCGACTATCGGCTCAAACTCCGGAGGCATCTTCCAATCCGCGACTAGTTGCAGGCCGGCCTCGCAATGATCCCATCCGAACAGATCTCGCTCGGCCTTGAGAATGCTGTCGGACGAGCCGCTGTGAGCTCCCAACAGGAGGCAGTACTCCTTGGGCCGCACCACGGACAGCGCCAATCGCCCGATGTCATGCATCACGCCCGCTGTGTATGCAACGTCCCGGTCCAGGAAGCCCACGGAAGCCAGTTGATCGGCGATCAGGGCGCAGGCCAGGTTGTGGCGCCAGATTGCCCGCATACATGGCTCGTTCAGCGTTTTACCCATGTATGCGCGCACGCCGACTGTCAGGCAGAGACCATGCAGGTTATTGGCGCCCAGCACGGCGATGGCCTGCTGAATGCTGCTGGCGGGAAACCGCGGAGCATACAAAAGCGAATTTGCGATGGTAAGGACTTCGCTGGCAAAGGCTGGATCGGAGGAGATCAGATCGCTCAACTCGTGCAGTTGCACGTTTTCATTATTGGCCAGTTGCAGTACACGGAGAGCAACATGAGGAAAGGGCGGAAGGCGGAGATGTGCCCAGGACGGATTGATTGCCTCTTTCCTTCGTCCGTCATTCTGCACCATCTGTGTCTCCCTTCGTCAAGCACTCAGCGCGAGTTGGCCGGCCATTCTGCCGTTGCAGCGTGCAGGGCACATATCACGCCTCGCGCTGCAGAGAAAATGCCACTACTTCTCTTTTCGGCTCATAGAGAAATTCCATGAGCGTTCCTGTGTTGAATGTGAGAGATATAATCTCCGAGCAGCAGAATACACAAATATATGTCCAGTGCGCTTAGCCGCGCGAAGTCTGGTTTGCTGTTGGTAGTACCCCGGCTTTGCCGAACCGCGGTGCATGAAACAGTAGCGCCGGCCTCCCGGTCCACGCTTGTTTCTTATCAGTCGTACCCCGGCTTCGCCGACCCATGGGGGATGAAACATCCGCCAACTTGCTAACTCGCTAACTCCGCGCAGCGGAGGCTAACTTGCTGCACTTGTTCAAAAAACTGGGATTCACCCCAAAAAGCCCCGTGCCCCATCTTCTGAGCGAAGCGGAGTCGAAGAACCTGCTTTTTGAAATTTCTGGCGAAAGGGTGGGAAACCACGAAATCCGGGTGCCCAGCACTCGCACCTTTTTCCGGCCGGAGAAGGAAAAGTTTATTGCGCCGACCAGGTTTTTCCATCCGCGCTCGCCCAGGTCGATCCGGCATCGTTTTTCAATTCGAACACTCCGGCCGGCGCGGTGTTGCCGCTCAAGCCTGTTTTCGCGCGCACTTCGACGGCGTGTCCTGTCCATTGCCGGGCGACTGGTTCCCAGTGCTCGCCGGAGTCGTCGCTCAAAAACAGCGTGCCCGCCAGATCAATTTCCAGCGTGAGATGCCGGACGGTTGCCCAGGAAACAGCCGCCAGACCGCTGGGCAGCCTGGGCAAATTCGCCTTGCGAGAGGCAACCGACTCGGCAAGTTGCTGTTGCGTAATGATTTCGAAGCTGCTGGCGGGAATGGACTGCGACTGCTGCACCATGCGCGGTCCCGCTGTGGCAGCTTGGCGGCTGGCGTGGGAGGTGTATGCTTCCGCTCTCATGCTCTTGTGTGAAACCTGCGAGGCGTCGGCGCTGGCCGAGTATGCGCCGGTCGCTTGCTGCCGTTCCTGCTGCCAGGCGGCAACAACCGGCTCGGGCTGAAATTGTGCTGTGGTCTCCTGCTGCGGTGCTGACTCAATCGAAGACGGCAGAAACGCTTGGCCTTTCCCAGCTGAGGACGCGCTTGCGCCCGGTTCAGCCGGAGGTGCGGCTGAAGGAGCGGACTGTTGCACCAACTCCTCCGGCGTCCTGCGACGCGCGGCAAATTCGTCGTTTTCAGCAAGGGATTTTGCAGCGAGCGCCTGCACCGGCTTGTGCGCCGCTCCAGCGACTGCCTGCTCCTTCGGTGCTGGCGTGGGCGCGGCCGACTCATTGAGCGGCACAGCCTTCGCCAGTTCCGGCATTTGCGGCGTGCGCCATGGATGAAGGGTGACCACCAGCGCCAGTGCCGCCGCCAGAGCCGTAGCCGGAACCCAGGCAAGACGCCAGCTCCAGAACCTGGTCGCGGGTTGCTTTGTGGGCTGGGTTGCCGGAGCCTCTGCGGCTGCTTGCTGCGCCAGAAAAATCACCTGCCGGCAGCGACTGCACCCTGCTAGGTGGGCGAGAATCTGTTCGCGCTCCGGCACGGCTAGCGCCTGCTCGGCGAAGGCGTTGAGGCTGTCGGCGTCGGGATGAAGATCGAGTTGGGAAGTTGTATTCATTGCATTCCCCGTATTGGCACAGCCTTCTCTGTGAACGCATCAGGTAAAGAAAATTGCAGTATTTTCTTCAGATTCAAATCCAAATCACGCGGATCGGCGCCCAGAGCCTCCTGGGCGGCGGCCTTGCTCAGCCCCTGCGCTTGCAGATTGCGGACGATCCGCTTCTTGAGTTCGCCGGTTACCCGATGCAGTTTGCGGCTCACCGTCGCTTCGTGAACGCGGAGCAGAGGGGCGATCTCCAGCAGGGTTCGCCCATCAAAATAGTAAGCGGCCAGCAGAAATCGCTCCTCCGCGGCCAGTTGGTGAAGAGCCTCTTCAATAGCCTTGCTCAGATGCAGCAGTTCGGAGGCAGGCTTCTGCGGTTCTGGAGCTGCTGCCTGAGGTTCATTGCCGTCTGCCGGATTGTCGAGCGGAAGCTCGCGGCGAGTGCGGCGGTGATGGTCCACATGGCGTTGGGCTAGCGTGGTGCGGAGCCAGCCCATCAGCGAACCTTTGCCACGGTAGGAGTCCAAAGGGCTGCGTCGCACACCGTCGCGTGTCGTCAGCCCATAAAGCTCCGCGTAGAGTTGATCGGCCAGTTCGCGGCCCAGCGTTTCGCTGCCCGCAATGGCAATCGCGGCGCGCGTCAGCGGCTGGCGGTAGACGGAAAGAAAATGTTCCCATGCGCCCTGGTGGCCGTTTGCGCAGGCTCGCGCCAATACCAGGTCGGCGAACCGGAGGCCGCGAAAATAATTCACCTGTTGCTGCCGGGAAGCTGTCGCTTCAGGCGCCAGGCCGAAATTCTGCGCCGTCCCAACGCGCTCCAGGATTTCGCGGAACTGCACATGCTCCAGCCCATAGGTGGCCGCGCAGGATTCTCGCCAGAGCTCATCCAGCAATCTACTGTGAATCGCGTCCGGCACGGCGGAGATGCCGGCCGTGGCGCTCACCTCGACGGATTGGGAGGGCATAATCCCCACGTCCTCAAGATACGCTAAACGAACTCGCTGCGGAACCTCAGACTAAGCCAACGTTTTGAAAGGGCACGACTTTACAGGCTGCGGAAAAACTCATCGTTTTGAAAGGGCACGACTTTAGAGGCTGCGGAAAAACTCATTGTTTTGAAAGGGCACGACTTTAGTCGTGCCGTAAGTGCCGCAAAATCATCGCGGGCTTTAGCCCCTGAGGGAATGTTGGAATGCAACAAAAACTTATTCAGAGGTTCCCTAAAAAACTCTGCAAGAAATTGGTTTGCCGGCGTTCAAGGTTCATAAGCCGGCGATCATTCCCGGAGGAGGTGAGTCATGAAGAATCTGGGCAGGTTGGCGGGCGCGCTGGTGTTGGCGCTCGCCGTGTTTGTCGAACAGAGTGGAGTGCAGGCGGCGGGCGGGCCGCAGGAAACTGCGAATGGTTTCTATAAAGTGCTGGCCCCCATCGAGAGCGGCAATCTGCTCTTGTTTCCGGTGGTCCGGGCCAGCGGCAAGTTTACCAGCGCAACGCCTTTTATCACTCTGGATGAGGGCATCAAGAGCGGTCAGGTGGAAGTGACCGAGGCCGGCCGCGCGCAGGGAATGGTGCGGCAAAGAGGATTGATCGGCGTACCGCCTTATCGTGGCGACGGTTTACAGCCTTATCCTCATCACGACGACAACTATCGTGGCGACGAGGTGAATACGCTGGTGCTGGTGAACAACTCCGACAAGCCTTTGCTGCTGCTGGCCGGTGAGATCGTTACCGGAGGCAAGCAAGACAGGGTCATCGCGAAGGACCGCATTGTGCCAGCCGGCAGCGAGCCCATCGACCTCGGTGTTTTCTGCATCGAGCCGGGACGCTGGACCGCGAGCTCGTCCACCTTCGGCGCGTCGGCCAAGGCGCCCGCGCACAGCTTCATGGTGCAGCCAAGCGTGCGGGAGCGGGCCATGGTCGCCAAAGACCAGCAGGAAGTGTGGAACTCCGTGCGGGGAAGCATCAGCCAGATGGCGTTGGCGTCTGCTCCTTCGGCCAGCGTGGCGATGGACGGCGGATCGGGCGCGGGGTACGCTCGTTCGATGGGAACCACAAGTTACGCCCGGGCCATGGAAGACAGCTCGATCAGCGCCAAAGTGGATGAGGCCGCGGCTCCGGTGATGAAGGCGCGGGAGCAGGTGATTGCGCAGCTTCGCAAGGAAGGCGCCATCGGCGTGGTGGTGGCCGTGCGCGGCGAGATTGTGTGGGCCGACCTGTTTGTCGACACCGACTTGCTGAGCCGCTATTGGACCAAGCTGGTGCGCTCCTATGCGGCTGAGAGTTTGACGGAGGGCGGAAGCCACGCCGCGCCCACAGTGGCCGATGCGCAGCATTTTCTTGACGCTCCATCGGGAGGCACGGAAACCAGCGAGGGTGATGTGGGCGTCTACCGCTATCGCGAACTCCGCTCCGACGGCACGGAGACCTTTCTGCTGGAATCGCTGCTGCCCGGAACCAACTACGACGTGCACATCAGCAAACTGAAGCTGAGAAACGCGGAAGCTCCCATCAAGCCGCCGCGCCGCTATCACCCGGAGATCTACCGCTGAAGGCGAGCCGTCATTTTGAATCGAATTGAGTAACCCCAGATCTCTCCTTTGAGGTTTGGGGTTATTCATTCGAGGCCGGCACTCATTTCTGACTAGCGGCTGTTTCATAACCTGGTTTTGAAAGGGCACGGCTNNGACTTTAGTCGTGCCGCAAGCGCAACAATAAAATCGCGGGCTTTAGCCCCAGAGGGAAAGCTCAAAGACGGTCAGTATTCGGTTATGAAACAGCCTTTAGTCCGCTGCGGCGTGCGCGCTCTTTTCCGGCCATGGCGGCAGCAGCTTTATCAGCACCCAAAGAAAAACCAGCGGTAAGAGCGTCAGGAAGATCGCCACCAGCAGGCCCTCGCGCGTCACCAGGCTCATTTTGTAGGTCGTGTAGCCAAGAAAACTCTTGGAGAACAATTGTCCGCCGATCACCACGTTCCAGCGCATGGCAAGAACGCCGATCAGGGCCAGGCTGCCGGAAAGGACGTACATGTATTTGCGGGCGATCTCCGGCAGCTTGACCACCTGCGTCAGGAACAGCAGAGCCAGCGGCGTGATGGTGCCCAGGCCGATCTGGAGGACGATCTGGGAGAAGTAGAGCTGCGTATGAACCATGAAATTCAGGCTATTGAACGACTCGTTGGCCTCGTAGATGCGGTGAACCAGGTCCAGCATCTCCAGGCTGAAGTCGATGATGAAGATATAGAAAAGGTACATGGCGATGGAGTCCACGCAGCGCATGTCGATGACTTGCTTGCGCAGTTTGGAAATTGCCATGTAGAGCAGCATGACCCCGGCAATGCCCGACACCATGGCCGAGAAGATGAACACCACCGGCATCAGCGGCGAGGACCACCAGGGATTGGCCTTGACGGAGCCGAAGATAAAGCCGACATAGCCGTGCAGCAGGAAGGCGGAGGGAATACCGATCAGCGTCACGATCCAGCCGACGCGGTCGTCGATGGCCAGCGAGCGCGGGCTGATGTTGCTGGAGCCAAGCGTCATCACTTTGTAGACAAAGCGCAGCAGGCCCTTGCTGGATTGCGACAGGAGCACGATGTCGCGCCGGTAGTCGAGCCAGATCTCCAACACCAGTACGGCCATCAGATACCACAAGTAGACATAGCCGAACATGGCCATCGCCGAGGTGCTGTGCGGGGTGAAATACATCTCCGGCGAGCGGAAGGGGTGTCCCAAGTGCAAAACCAGCGGCAGCGGGGCCACCAGCAGGAACGCCAGGGCAGTCAGCAGCGCCAGCCGATAGGTGGGCTTGACCGCCTCCACGCGGAAGACGCGCTCCAGCGACGCCAGAATGAATGCGCCCGCCACCAGTCCCGTGATATACGGGTACAAAACGATCAGCACACTCCAATAGAGAGTGATTTCGTTGGGATACATGTAGCCTTCAACACCGTTCATAACGCCTCACCAATTTTCGCTGCCAGCTATCCGTTCGTAGCCGTTTTCTGTTCCCTGTTCCCTGTTCCCTGTTCCCTATTCCCTGTCTTTACCGCACCGAACCATCCAGATCGTTGTAGAAGAGCTTCGCGCCGGTGGCCATCTGCGGCTTCAGCACCTGCACGCTATGCGTCTTCAGGAACGCGTGAATCGGGTCATTTGGATTCTTCAGATCAACCAGTTGGCGTGCCCCGGTGGGGCAAGCCTCGCAGCACGCGGTCGTCAGCCCTTTGGTAATCCGGTGGTAACAGAGCGTGCATTTGTCGGCAACCTTTTTCTCCGGATGAACGTAACGGCAGCCATAGGGACAGGCCTGCACACAATAGGCGCAGCCCAGGCAGTATGTCTGGTCCACCAGCACAACACCGTCGGGGCTGATGAAGGTGGCCCCCACCGGGCAGACCTGCGTGCACGGTGATTCCGCGCAATGATTGCACATCTTGGGGACGAAGAAATACTTCCCGCTCTCATCCGTGGCCGCCGGGAATCCTTCCTTGCCGCCATCCGGCGAAATGACCTCGGGCGCGATCAAGGGGTTGGGCGTAACATCACCGGATTCGCTCATCGGCCAGTCCGACCGGTGGTAGCGTTCGACCCAGGTGCGGAAGTACCCATCCGGCACGTCGTTCTCGGTTTGGCAGGCGCGCACGCAGTTACCGCAGCCGATGCACTTGGGGATGTCGATCAACATGCCCCACCAGTGGCCGGTCATCTTGTAGTTGGGCGCGTCTTCCGGGGTTCCGGCCATCACGGACTCCCAGGCAACCGCCGCCGCCGGCAACAGAATCAGCATTTGACGTCGAGAAATCTTCATTTTGCACCTCCCGCATCCATGCCGGGGCTATGTGGCTGATGACATGTGTTGCACGGAGTGCCTGGGTAATGGCTTGCCGGATCAACCTGCGGAAAGCCTTTGGGTTTGGCGGCGCTGGCCGTGTGGCAGCGGGCGCAGAGTACGGCCGTATCCGGCAGAACCGGCATGATCGATGGGTCGTCCGCGTGGCTGGCCAGAGCTCCGTGGCAGGCCTCGCAATTCACATGCGCGTGCTTGCCGGAGCTCTTCTTAGCCGCCTCGTCTGAATGGCACGTCTCGCAGGTCTCATGCCCGGCAAACTTCACCGGCCGCGCGGCAATTTCACCGATGGACGCCCCGCGATAGTGCCCGTACTGCCCAAAGCTTTTGGGCACAATGTAATGGCGCACCACCAGAAAGATCAGGAAGGCGAGGACGAATAGCCCCGCAAACCGGAAAAGATGCCCTGCATCCTTGAAAACACTCATCAAACTCTCTCCACAACGCCGTTGCCAGGGTAAAAAGGAAGTTTATGTCAATGTGATCTGGAACACTCCACGTGCTCCTGACGGTACATGGGCACCACTCATGGTTGTATGTGAGGCAAATCACACTTCGACAGGGCGCGAGGCGCTCTGAAGGGACATGTGTTGCTTCGTTGCAGAGGGTAATACGCGCAAACCCGGTTACAGCCTGTGGTGGAAGTTAGATTTTGAAAGGGCACGACTTCACAGGCTGCGGAATAACACATTGTTTTGAAAGGGCACGACTTCAGAGGCTGCGGAAAANNGCCTCTTCAGTCGTGCCGCAAATGCATGATAAGAAATAACAGGGCTTTAGCCCCTGAGGGATGTTTTTCAGCAATTCGGACTTTTACCGCAAGCCCGGTAAGGAAGCCCAAGGCGATACGATGAACTTTGGAGAGCAAAATGCCAAAAATTCTCGACGGCGTGGCGATTGCCGCGGAGATTAAGCAGGAAGTGGCCGAGGAGGTTCGTGCGCTCGCCAGCCGCGGCATTCGGCCCGGCCTCGCGGCGGTGCTGGTGGGCAACGTTGCGGCGTCGGAGATTTATGTTCGCAACAAGGTGAGAATCTGCGGCGAGGTCGGCATTTTCAGCGATCTGATCACGCGGCCGGAGACGGTGACCACCGCGGAGTTGCTCGAACTGGTGGCCAGCCTTAACTCCCGCGACGAGATCGACGGCATTCTCGTTCAATTGCCGCTGCCGGCTCAGGTGGACGTGAAGACGGTCCTCGACTCAATCCTTCCAGCCAAGGACGTAGACGGCCTTCATCCCGTGAACGCTGGCCTTCTGCAAGCGGGGCGGACGGCTCTGGCTCCTTGCACGCCGGCTGGAGTGATTGAAATTCTCAAACGAAGCGGCATCCCGATCATCGCCCAGCACGCGGTGGTGGTGGGCCGCAGCGATCTTGTGGGCAAGCCGGCGGCGATGCTGCTGCTGCACCAGAACGCAACTGTGACCATTTGTCACTCCAAAACACGCGACCTCCCTGCCATCACGCGCCAGGCCGACATTCTTGTGGCCGCGATTGGCCGTGCGGGCTTCATCACGCAGGAGATGGTGAAGCCGGGTGCAACGATCATCGACGTGGGAATCAACCGCATTACCGACCACGCGGAGTTCGACCGCTTTTTTGCCGGTAACGCCAAACGCGAAGCTGCCTTTGCCAAAAACGGTTCGACGCTGGTGGGCGATGTGCATCCCAAGGCCTTTGAGCTGGCGGGAGCCTATACGCCGGTGCCCGGCGGCGTGGGCCTGCTGACCACCGCCATGCTGATGGCCAACACCGTGCGCGCAGCGAAGATGCGGCGAGGGCTGTGAATTTTCCATCGATTGGCTACGGAGACGTGCGGACTGTCCCGTCGTAAAATCCGGCCAATCATCTATGGTTTGAGATCACAGTTTGTGATTTCAAGCCGGGAGGCGCAATGACCAGAAAAAGCGCTCTTGTACCCTATGCCATTGAGAACCAAATCCATCTGGTTCGCGGCCAGAAGGTTCTGCTCGACGCCGACTTGGCAGCTCTGTATGGCGTAATAGTCAAGGCGCTCAATCAGGCGGTCAAGCGGAACGAGGAGCGTTTCCCCCCGGATTTCGTCTTTCAGCTCACGGCGGAAGAGAACGAGGCTTTGAGGTCACAGTTTGTGACCTCAAAGAGCAGCCATGGAGGCCGCCGCTACGCGCCCTATGCCTTTACCGAGCACGGAGCCATCATGGCTGCCAGCGTACTCAATTCCCCGCGTGCGGTAGAGATGAGCATCTACGTGGTTCGCGCCTTTCTGCGACTGCGTGAGACACTCGCCACCCACAAGGAGCTCGCCGCCAAACTTGCCGAGTTAGAGCAACGGCTGGAGACACACGACCGCAAAATTGTCGAGATCATCAAGGCGATCCATGTGCTCGCGATGCCGCCGGAGAAGCCAGCCCGGCAGATTGGCTTCCGACCCGATGCGGTCTCAAAGCCAAAGATGCTGACGGCCAATACCGTGCGCGCCGCGAAGATGCGGCGGGGGCTATGAAAGCCCTTTTCAGCATGCTATATTGATGGCCATGAAAACTTTTTGCACCACGCTGCTCATATTGTTTCTTTCACCGGTCGTTTTTGCCCAGGCTCCGATCACTGGAAAGCTGGTCAAGATCGCGCTAGGAAATTCAGAGAGCCTGAGTAAGATTCTGGATCTTGGCGGTTCAAGTGTCAGTGTCGAGCAGAAGAGTGAGACAAAAAATGAATCATCCAAATCCACAACTAATTCGTCGACGAATATAATCATCGATGATTCCGGATACCCGAACACTCTGTATTTGATCATTGACGCCGATGGAATACGTTACTTCTGCTCTCAATACGCGCGGCACACCACCAGCCTGCATTCCGGCAATTGGTTGGTCGGTGGTACAGTTACGCTCAAGATACATTTGGATAAAGCGGAAATTAAGTCGTCAGATGGTTACACCGCCCAAACAACAATCCTGAAGAAGGAGCAAATTCAACCGTAGAGTTGACCGCCAATGGGCTTCTGAATAGGTCCATGTTTTGAAAGGGCACGGCTTTAGCCGTGCCGCAAGGAAGCCCCAAAAAATCCTGGGCTTTAGCCCCTGAGGGAAGGTTTAGAAAGGCGAAATACATCCCTCGGCGGCTAAAGCCGAAGCATTTTTTACTCGCAATCGGCACGGCTAAAGCCGTGCCCTTTCAAAGCTCTTACTCATTGTGGTTCAAAATTTTCATGCGAATGCAGCCTATACAGGGTTTGCTCGCGCCTAACGCAGGGTTTATTCATCATGCTTCGAGTTGGTCTCACTGGCGGGCTGGGCAGCGGCAAGAGCACCGTCGCAGGCTATTTGCGCGCATTGGGCGCCGAAGTTGTCGAGGCCGATGCGCTGGGCCGGGCGCTGATGGAACCGGGGCAGGCGGTCTATGCCGAAATTGTGCGTGCATTCGGCCCGGAGGTTGTCGGTTCCGATGGCCGCCTAGATCGTGCGCGATTGGCAGAACTGGCTTTCCAGGGCGGCCGGCTCAACGATTTGAATGCCATCGTGCATCCGGCGGTGATCGCGGCGCAGCGGCGCTGGATGGACGAGATATTCTCCCGCAATCCGGCGGCCGTGGCCGTGTTGGAGTCCGCGCTGATTTTTGAGGTGGAGCGGGATGCCCGCGCCCGCGGCGAAGAGGAGAGTGTACTGGCCGATTGGCGTCGTCGCATCGACCGCGTTGTTCTGGTCACTGCCCCCGAGGAGTTGAAGATCGCGCGCTATGGGGCCAGAATCAGCCCCACCGGCGCCGGCCGCGCGGCCGCCGAAGCCGATGCCCGCCTTCGGCTGGCGCACCAGGTTCCGGATACGGAAAAGGCCCCACGCGCGGACTATGTTCTTGACAACACGGGAGATGAAGCAGCCCTCCGCGCGCAGGTTGAAGCGCTGTGGGAGCGCCTCAAGGCGGAGAGCAACAAATCTCTTGAGTAAGAGTCTTTAGAATAAGAAGTGGCAGCCGCGCCCCATCCCCATGGAACCGGGTCGCGCGCCAGCCGTATCAGTATAGGAAGGTCCTTCGGGTCTAAAAGTCATGAAACTTCGCCGGGTACTTCTGGTTCTTCTGCTGGTGGGTGGATTCTGGTACCTCACCACGCATCTCCCCACGGGGATGGGCCATTTCTCGCTTCTGGACGCGCATGGCTCAGGCTCCCCGCTCAAGCTGACCGAGGCTGAGGCCGCGCCCGCCTACGACGCCGAAGAGCAGAACAATATTGCCGTCTACAAACGAGTGCTGCCCTCGGTGGTGAACATCACTTCCACCACCCTGGTCTTCAACTTCTTTTACGGNNGCGCCAACCGCGGCATCGAGGTGATGCTGAGCAACAAGCGCCGCTACGCGGCCAAGGTTGTGGGCACCGACAGGGCGCACGACCTGGCCCTGTTGCAGATCGACGCGCCCAACCTGGAGCC
>PMGP01000310.1 GCA_003156235.1 Acidobacteriaceae bacterium | reverse complement strand
CTTCTGTGCATCTTCGGGTCTTCGATGATGCTGGCACAGTCAACAACAGGAACTATCCAGGGCCAAGTGACAGACCCGGCTAATGCGGCGATCATAAGCGCGCCAATCACCGCGACCAACACACTGACAGGAGAAACCCATTCTACAACCACGAACAGCCAAGGCCAGTACGTCATTCCTAACCTTCCCGTTGGTGTGTATCGTATCGAGTCGCAGACTGCCGGCTTCAAACGCACCGTGCGCGATGGAGTCACCCTCTCGGTGAACCAGGAAGCACGTGTCGATCTTGCTCTAGAACTCGGCAAAACCAGTGAATCAGTCGAAGTCCATGCCGATACCGTGCAGGTGAACACATATACCCCCGAGTTGGGTGAACTTGTCGACTCGAAAAAAGTTACCGATCTCCCGCTCAACGGAAGAAACGTCTACAGCCTGCTCGTGACGCTGCCTGGAGCAACTTCCATCAACGCGCAGACGGTTCCTTCACGCGACAACAACTCTTTTGTTGTGAATGGCGGCCGCTGGGCCACGAATTCCTGTTTCATCGATGGCGGCTTCAACAACGATATATGGCGCAACTCGTGCAGCACACCGCCGAACCCCGAAGCCGTTCAGGAGTTCCGGCTACTCAGCTCCAACTCCGACGTCGAGTTTGGCCGTATGCCGGGCGCCTTCATGAACATCATCACCAAATCCGGCACCAACTCGTTTCATGGGTCCGCATATGAGTTTTTACGCAACAATGATCTCGATGCAAAGACCTACTTCAACTCGGCTGCCGCTACGCGTCTTGACCAAAATCAGTTTGGTTTCACCGCAGGCGGACCTGTATTGAAGAACAGAGTTTTTCTGTTTGGGGCGTGGGAAAAACTCAAACAAATCAACCCTGCCTCCATCAATGATATTCCGGTTCCAACCGCGAAAGAGCGTACCGGAGACTTCTCCGCTGACACAATCAAGCCGATTAATCCCGCAACAGGATTACGGTATCTCAACGATCAGCTTACCGGCATGGACACGGTTGGCAAAGCGATTGTCAACGCCATTCCCGTTGGCCAGACGGACGGAAGCTATAACTCAATAGCGAACGCCAATGCAGCGGTATGGCAATACCTGCTGAAGGGCGATTACCAATTCACAAAGAGCCAGAGGTTCACCGTGAGCTGGTTCAAGATGAATTCAGCGCAGAACAACCCGTTTGCCTATTTCAACGAGTTTCCTGGATTCGGCGAACGTGTCGATGGAGCCATTCAGCACAACTTTGTTGTCAATCATACGTGGATGCACAACAACATCTACAATGAAGCGCGCTTTAACATGATGCGCCGCACCACTCCCTGGGACATCATAGACGGCAAGACCCTTGCCGACTACGGGAGCAGCTTTGTGCAAGGAGCTCTCACTGATGATCCGAAAGCCGTGCCTTTCCGACTGTCAGTCACTGGAAGATTCACGACCGGCTGCTGGGATGCGGCAGGTCACGATCACTCCATCGGCGGATCAGACACTGTCACCTGGATCAAGGGCAAGCACAACATCAAGCTCGGTTCATTTGTCATGTGGGGCTTCTACGCTGAGACTGGCGCCAGCACCGGTGGAGGATCCATTACCGAGAACACAGATTACACCGGCAACCCTCTGGCAAATCTTATGCTTGGCTATTCCTCGAACTTCTCGGAAGATAGTGGCGATCACCCGGATGAAAGCGCCAAGTACTGGCATAGCTACGCGCAGGATACATGGCAGATTACCCCGCGCATGACAATTACCGCTGGACTGCGCTATGAAATTACCACGCCTTTGGTGTGGACGTTGAACTATATTTCTTCGTTCATAGCGGGACAACAGTCCACTGTTTATCCCAACGCTCCCAAAGGCCTCCTGTTCTATGGAGACAAGGGAGTAACGCGCGCGGGCAGGCCAGACGACTGGAAGAATCTTGCACCGAGAGTGGGTCTCGCATTTGATCCATTCGGCAACGGCAAGACTTCGATTCGCGTTGGATACGGCCTCTACTACCTGGCCGCCTATGGAGACGGCATCCGCGCTCCGCAGCCATTTGTACTTAGCGTCGGCATCAACGCCGATATGAGCCTCGTCAATCCCTGGGTCAACTTTGCGGGAGGTGATCCTTTCCCGTTCACACCACCGACGGGAGCGGCCGCCACCTTCACCCTGCCCCAGGCGCCGGTTGTCTTTGCCAACAACGCGGCAACGCCGCGTATGAATCAGTTCAATCTGACCGTGCAACGCCAGGTGATGAAGGACACCAGCTTGCAGGTTGGCTATGTCGGCACCCTCTCGCGCAAGATGAGCGGCAACATCGACCAGAACAATCCTGTATACGGAGCCGGAGCGACGACTGCAAATATCGATGCTCGCCGTCCCTATATGCCAGGAACGTTCCAAGCCATCGGGACATACGTGACGGGTTTCAATGCCAGCTACAACGCACTACAGGCTGTCTTGACCCAGCGCTTGTCGCACGGACTGAGCTTCAACGCCAACTATACGTTTGGCAAGGGCATTGACCTGGTTTCCAGCGACAACTACAACGGCGGGCTAGGTTTCACCGATTCCAGCAAACCAAGCCGGGACAAGGGTCCGACCGACGGTTTGGCGCACCACATCTTGAACATCTCCGGAACGTATGAGACGCCCAAGGTGCGGAATTTGGGAACGATTGGCAATTACGCGCTGAGCGGATGGCAGGCCAACGCGATTGTGCAATTCCGCAGCGGCCTTCCGGTGAACATAACATCCGGCGTGGACAGCAACGTTGATGGTGTTAACAATGACCGTCCCAATGTGAGCGGGAACTACAAAGAATCGGGTTCCAGGGCGCAGAAGATTGCTGAGTACTTCAACTACACTGCTTTCACACCGGCTCCTTTAGGCACATACGGCAACGTCGGCCGGAACTTCCTGATCGGACCTAAATTCGTGAACGCCGACCTGTCGTTCTTCCGGAACTTTCCGATTTACAAGCAACATCAGATACAGTTCCGCGCGGAATTGTTCAACGCCTTCAACCACACCAATCTCGGAAACCCCGATGGTGGCTTGAGTGACAGCAACGTCGCCAGGATTACTTCTACTGCCAATGCGGGGCGCATTGCGCAGGGTGTATTGAAGTATTCGTTCTAGAGCGGTCTCCAGTTTGTGCGAAGTTTCTGGAATCGTGCTGAGTGGCTTTTTCGAAAGGAATATGCCACTCAGCAGTTGCGGTTTTCTTCGATGGCACTCGAGCAACCGCTGTAAACTCCACCGGGCTGGCCACGCATACCTCCATGAGCTTATGGTCAGCCCGATTTTTGAACCATTTCGAGGAAAAATGTTCAACCGCAAATGCCGTAGGTCATTTCTGCTCATTGCATGCGCCCTTGTTCCGATGCTGCTTTTGGCAATTGCCGCGCTATTGTCCAAAGCAGATGATTTGAAAACAGCAGGCGCCGCAAATCCGGCTCCCAAGCCCCTATACCGCGACCCGGTCCATGATGGAGCGGCCGATCCGTCATTGATCTGGAATCGCGCGGAACAAAAATGGATGATGTTCTATACCAACCGGCGAGCCGACCTGTCGAGTTCTGATCCCAAGGATGTCGCATGGGTTCACGGGACACAAATTGGCATAGCCGAGTCGAAAGATCGCGGCACGACTTGGACGTATGCGGACATAGCAAAAATCCCATACGGAAAACCCGATTACACGTACTGGGCGCCTGATTTGGTTTGGGATCGCGGCCTCTATCATATGTTTGTTGTCGTGGTGCCAGGGACCTTCCACGACTGGAATGCCCCGCGCGATATCATTCACCTGACAAGCAAGGATTTGGCAGTTTGGAAATTCGAGTCAAAGCTGCCCCTGTCGTCGAACCGGACCATCGATCCGTATATACTCAAGCTCGACGATGGCAGTTGGCGCCTTTGGTACAAGGACGAAGACGATCACAGCTACATCCATTATGTGAACAGCCCGGATCTCTATCAATGGACAGTGGGTGGAGTAGCAATCAATGACCGGCCCAGCGAAGGCCCCATCGTCTTTCGTTGGAAGGGCAGTATTTGGATGATCGTTGACGCGTGGTGCGGTTTGGGCGTCTATAAATCATCCGATGCCTTGCACTGGACAACTCAAAAAGAGAATCTCCTCGCAGGGGCTGGAGATCGTCCAACCGATCGTTCGGAAGGCCACCATGCCGATGTGGCCATCAGCAACGGGCGTGCATTCCTCTACTACTTCGTTCAGCAGGAAGGGCCGGATATGATTCCCAACAAGCCAGAATCCGCGAATCGATCCGTGCTCCAGGTTGTGGAATTGACGGAGCAAGACGGACAGCTAAAGGCCGATAGGAACCGTCCAACCTTCGTATCGCTCGATCCTGCCGGCGACCGATATAGATAAGCACAATCTCTTCGCGCGCAAATGCTTGTCAAACGGCTCCGATGAGTATTCGCGCGCGAAGCGTATGATAGGCTCGGATTATATGCTGCACACCGATGCGCCAAGGCGGCAGATAGCGTCTGCCAGAGAGAATGCATGCAGATTCCGCTTGAGAACAACAGCTGCTTCTCTTTGTGCCGGGATTCTTTTCGCTTGCGCAATCGCATCGGCCGCAGCCCAGGTGCCTTCGCACCCCACCGAATCCCCCACGATGAGGGAGTTGAATCGCGCCATCGCCGTAGCAGAACACGGCGATGGGCGGCAGGCATTGGTTCTCGCCGATGCGCTGCTGCAGAAACATCCCGATTTCGTTCCAGCGCTCAAATTGAAGGGCATGTTGCTGGAAGAGGCGGGGCGTGGCGCCGAGGCGGCGGCCGTCTATGAACAAGCTTTGAAACTCGCACCCAACGATTCCGGTCTGCTTTTCAAGATGGCGGTCGTTCAGTTGGCGGCCGGCGACTATGGCCATGCGATCCAGCTCTTTCTCCGCCACTTGAGAATTCAACCTGGGGACGGCGATGCGCTCTTCTATCTTGCCCAGGCCTATCATCTGAACAGCCAGGACGATCTATCTCTGAAAACAATACGCGAGTGCGTCAAGGCCGCACCGGACAACGCGCAGGCCTGGCAGAAGTACGGGGAGATGACCTGCGCCTCCGGGGACAATCAAGCAGGCTTGCAGCTGCTGCTGAAGGCGAGGCGGCTCGATCCCACACTGGAGAATATCGGTTTGGACATCGGGACTGCCTATTTCAACACCATGGACTTTCCCAACGCTGTCAAATATTTTGCGCAGGCGTCCGCCGAGCGGCCCGGCGATAGCAGCGTACTCGCCCTGCTCGCTTCCGCCGAAGTGAAGTTGTCGCAGTGGCAGGACGCGCGCTCGGTCTTTGAGCGCATTCTGGCCATCAAGCAGGACGATGAAGATTCCTTGCTGGGGCTTGGCGAATGCGAACTCGAACTCAAGCAATACGGGGAGGCGATCGATACGATGCAACACGTCTTGCGAGCGGACCCAGCCCAGTCGCAGGCCCACTACTATTTGTCGCGAGCTTATTCCAGATTGGGCAGCACGGCGGAAGCGCGGCATGAGGCGGAACTGCACCACAGGATGGAACAGATGTCTTTCGCTCAACCCGAACTCGGCAGTGAAGGAAGCAAGTCTATCTGGGATCAAGCCAGGCAGCTACTGGCCGAGCAGCGGGAGGACGAGGCGTTACGTCTCTTTCAGAATGCCTCCAAAGATCCTTCCGCATCTTCTGGAGATCCGTATGTATTTATCGGTTCTCTCTATCTCGCACAGGGGGACGCGAAGAACGCGCTGCGCAATCTTCATCGCGCATGGGAAGTCGACCCCAGAGTGCGCGGCGCGCACACCTATGCCGGTTTGGCCGCGCTTCAATCGGGCGATCTGGAAACGGCGGAAAGGGAGTTCCAGGCCGAGCTTGCGAACGACAGGAATTACCTGCCTGCGATAGCGGAGTTGGGCGAGGTACGCTACCGGCAGCAGCGCTGGGAGGAAGCTGCGGATCTGTTGTCGAACTCCCGCACGAGAAACCCTGCGCTGCTTTACCTGCTCTGCGATTCTTTCTTTCACCTGGGAAAGACACAGGATGCCGAACTCACGGCCGAAGTCCTGGCGTCGTATGCGCGGAGCCAGCCGGAATCGATGCGTGCGCTTATCGATTTGCTCGGCCGCAATGGGGAATCGGCTCTCGCGCAGCAATTGTCAGGCAATCCGAATCCCTGATCCTCTCCGTTCAAGGCTGCCCTTCGGTCACGGTGAGAATCTGATCCGCCTTGACGTTGTTCAAGATCTGTTTCACGCCGCTTGGCCATGCCAGTTCGATCTTATCGATGACGGTGGCGTCACCCAATCCAAAGTGGACCCGCTTATCGCTGGANNCTTCATTGTACTGATCGCCATGAGAGGTTGAGATTTTCACCTTCGTTCCTAGGCCATCGCGGTTCGACTTGACGCCGACCAGCTTCAGAATGATCCAGTGGTTCTGGTCCCTGGTGCGGTTCATGAGCAGTTCGGGAGGACCGTTGAGCACGGTCACGACAATGTCGATTTTTCCATCGT
>PMGP01000063.1 GCA_003156235.1 Acidobacteriaceae bacterium | reverse complement strand
TAGGTCTCTGACCGCGTAAATTTGCGCCTTCCCACCCTTGCGGCAAGAACAAGTACGCCGCAAGGATGGGGCACCCACATGGGTACAATATCAAGCGGTCAGAGACTTAGCGGAAGTGCTCTGCAAAACCGGCAAAGGCACGTGTGAATATTGTGTAAGAATCCTCATCGCTGCCGGGGATACTTACTCCCTGGCCAGAACCCCTCTCTTGAAATACATAGAATGAAGCCGTGGCGCCGAGGCACCACGGCGCGATGAGGGAAGCGCTACATCGAGGGAATCACCTCTTTGAGCGCAGGGCCAGAGCGGCTTCCGCCACGCGTTTACCTTGTACTTTGGCGATCGCCAGGTCCCCGGGCGTCGGTTGAAGCTCACCTTTTGCACCGGCAATGGTCGAAGCCCCATAGGGCGTGCCGCCACGAGCTTCCGTGTGGATCATGCCGGGGGTGGAATACGGTACACCGACAATCACCATGCCCAGATGCAGCAAGGGAACCATCATCGTGAGCAGCGTCGTCTCCTGGCCACCGTGGGTCGAAGCTGTGGAGGTGAAGACGCCCGCCGGTTTGCCTTCCATCTCGCCCTTTAGCCACAGTTCCACAGTGCTGTCGATCAGGGCCTTCATCTGGGCGGTCATATTGCCATAGCGCGTGGGGCTGCCGAACAGAACCCCATCGGCCTCGCGCAGATCGTTCACTGTACACTCAGGGATCGACTGCTGCCCCTGGTAAACCTGATAGGAGAAGCCCTTCTCCTGCTCCACGTGTTGCACAAATTCCGGAAACTCATGAACGCGGCGCAGCACCAACTCGGCTCCGGGAACTTCCTGAACACCTTCGCTGACAGCCTTTGCAAGTGTCTGAACGTGTCCATAGATTGAGTGATAGACAACCAGAATCTTCATCGTTATTTCTCCTCGGTGCGGATAGTAATCACGATCAACTTGCTTCCTCGCAATTTAGAGGAAGTGCTCCAAGATGGAAGGCAATCTTACGGACGACAATGGCTGGTTTGTCGCCTTGATCAACTGGCCGGAGAAATCCAACCACCGGGTTCTTTTGCACTTCTAAACCAGCGGCGCAGGCATATCGTGCGTGCGCACCAACTTCTTGTTCACAAACGTCTGGATGCCCATATTGCCGAGTTCGCGTCCATAACCGGAGTCCTTGATGCCGCCGAATGGAAGTTCTGCGTCCGACCAGTCTATATTGTTGATGAACATCATGCCGGTCTCCACTTGGGTAGCAACGCGTTTGCCGCGTTCGACGTCTTTCGTGAAAACCGAACCGCCTAAACCGAAATCGGAGTCGTTCGCCAGTGCAATCGCGGCGGCCTCGTCCTTTACGCGGAAGAACATGGCCACAGGGCCAAAGAATTCGTCGCGAAAAGCGGGGTTTTCGGGGGTGACATCGGTCAGGATGGTCCTCTCCATAAAGGAACCGGTGCGGTTTAGGCGCTTGCCGCCGAGCACAATTCTGGCACCGTTAGTAACTGCTAGCTCCACCTGTTTGACGAGTTGCAGCAGCGCGGCCTCAGTTGAAAGTGGGCCATGCGTCGTCTTCTCGTCCATCGGGTCGCCTGGCTTCAGAGCCTCTAACGCAGCCTTGAACTTTGCAAGGAATTGATCGGCAATCTCATCGACGACAACGAAGCGCTTGGCAGCGCAGCACGTCTGACCGTTGTTATACATACGGCCCCATACCGCCCACGGAATCGTCTTTTCAAGGTCGGCGTCTTCCAGCACGATGAACGCATCGCTTCCTCCCAATTCCATAGAGGAGACCTTGAGGTTCTTTCCTGCTCTTGCCGAGACGCTTTGCCCCGCGGCCAGACTTCCAGTCAGCGCAACACCTTTGATGCGCGGATCGTCGATGACCTGATCGGATTGCTCGTGCGAGATAAGAAGATTGGTATAGAGTCCCTTGGGCGCGCCTGCTTCGATCCAAAGTTTTTCAAACTCGATGGCGCACTGCGGCACACAGCTGGCGTGCTTCACCATCAGGATATTGCCCGCCATTAGCTGAGGACCTGCCACGCGAGCCAATTGATAGTAGGGAAAGTTCCACGGCTCAACGCAAAAGATCACCCCGATGGGGCTGGACTCCACATAAGCTTCGCCGTGCGTTGGATTCAACTTCACGGGTGCAAGAAAGCGCTCGGCATTTTTCGCGTAATAGGCAAGAATGTTTGCGCTGAAGCTTACTTCTCCACGCGATTCGTTGATCAGCTTTCCCATTTCGATGGTCGCGAGCCTGGCAAACTTATCCACATTCGCCCGCATCAACTCCCCGGCCCTGGCGACAATCACCGCGCGCTTGGCATAGGGGGTCTTCTTCCAAGTCTCGTAACAGGCAGCAGCGGTGGCAATCTTTTTTTCGAGTTGCGCGTTCGTCAACTCTGAAAACGTCCTGACGGTTTTGCCGTCGTACGGATTTACGCTTTCGTATGCCATGCAGATTCCCTCTTTTGGAGCATTCATAAAACCCTCAGAGCAGGGCCTTTGGACACTAAACTACGGAACAATCACTGCCGATCCCTCCCCGGTCTCCTCTTTGACCGCCATAAGAGCGTCGTTGGCTTCATGAAGAGCGAAGACAGTGACTTGCGGCTGAATCTTGAGATCGCGCGCCAGAGTCAGGAAGTCACGCGCGTCCGCACGAGTCATATTGGCAACACTGCGAATCTGCCGTTCGCCCCAAAGCAGCCGATCGTAATCCAAGGCCGGCATCCGGTCAAGATGGATTGCGTTGATGGCAACCACGCCGCCTTTGCGAAGACTGGAAAGCGCATCAACAACCACCTTGCCAGCCGGTGCGAAGGTCACCGCACGATCCAACTCCACGGGTGGCTTGGCGTCCTCTTTTCCAACCCAAGTCGCACCAAGCCGGTTGGCCGCTGCTCGATGCGCTTCTCCGCGCGTCACAACATACACCTCACATCCCCAATGCAGAAGAATGGGAATGGCAAGCGTTGCAGAGCTTCCAAAACCAAACAGCCCAACTCGGTCACCCGGCTGAACACCGGCGACACGCAGGCTTCGAAATCCAATGATCCCCGCACAGAGAAGCGGCGCCAAATGCGTCGCATCGAGCTCATCCGGTAATGGGTAGACAAAATCCGCGCGCGCCAGCGCAAATTCCGCGTAACCGCCATCAACCGTATACCCGGTAAAGGTTGGCTGATCACAGAGGTTCTCCATCCCCCGCTTGCAGTAGAGGCAGGTGCCGTCAGTACCGCCCATCCACGATACGCCGATCCGCATTCCCAGCGGTAGTAGGTCAGTGGCCCCTTCAACGATCTCTCCGACAATTTGGTGGCCAGGTATCAATCGCTGTCGAAGCGGAGTCAGGTCACCTTCAACAATATGCAAATCTGTCCGGCATACGCCGCAGGCAACCACGCGCAACAGAACATGACCTGGCGTGATCTGCGGTCGAGGAACTTCCTCAATGCTGAGAAACCTTCCCGGAGATGTTGCCTTTCCATTGAATACAGCAGCTTGCATCGTGACCCTCCTGCCTATGATTGTCTGTAATGAATAGAATTCTTTGCATATGCGCAGGCATTCATCGCTCCTATAAAACGAGTTTCCCATCTTTTGCCCTCAACCTGCTGAGCAATGCGATACGTTGCAAGCGGGCCTG
>PMGP01000039.1 GCA_003156235.1 Acidobacteriaceae bacterium | reverse complement strand
GGGGCGGAGCCTGCTCTGAGGCCGATTGCGCCCAAAGCGCGCCGGGCATTGCAAGCATAGCGATCAAAACACCGGAAAGCAGACCGCGAAGATGCAGCAACGAGAGTCCTCCACGCCTTGAAGTGTATCGCAGCCCAAACCGTTTCTCGTGCTCTGGCGGTCAAGGTACTCTTGGGGAGTAAGTATCCAGCGCGGTCCGTTATTCCGGCGCGGCGATCTGAATACTTGCAATGTTTGGCGCCCAACCTGATTCGATGTTCGGCGTTGGCGAGGTTGTGCTGTTNNGCTCTCCCGAGAAGGTATTTGCGAAATACACATGACTGGCCGTCTCCCCATTGATGGCGATCTGCGCAAAGCGGTAGACTTCCCCTTGGCTGTTCGATAGCGTTGTATTGGCCCCAGGCCTGTTATACAGCTCGCCATTTGAGTAGGTAACGATCATCCTGTACAGTCTCGCGGTGGGAACGCTCACGTTATTGAACTGGAGATAATTCTCAACGCCCTGCCCAATGGAGGTCACATAGTCTCCTCCCGGAGCATTGCTATCCTGCCTCACTGAAGCCGCTCCCCCCAATGTATTGACATTGGAAGAGGCCCGATAGGTGACGATATCTCCCTCTGCGGGAGTCACATCGATATAGTCCAGTGCGAGTCCATTGTTTGTCTTGCCGGGAATGGCGCGATAGGCGATCCGGTTGATTCCCGCAGTTAAAAAAAGCCTTGCAGATGCGTCGGTCCACGTGCTTGAGCTTCCCGTACCGGCAAGCGCGATAGTCCGTAAGGAAGCCCCGTTCAGTTTGAGCTCGAGATCGCCAGGGTCATTTGGCGAAGCATAACGGAGAGTCACTTTGTAGTAGCCGCCGGTTGGTGCGTTAACGTCGAATTCAGACGTGGCATTGCCGTCGTTCCCATAGCCCCCCACAAAAGACGTGCCGGAGTAACCTTTGGCATCGCCATAGGCGACTGTGGCATTTCCCGATAACTCGGCATATTCAGCTTCGTAGCGATTTGCCTTATCCACCTTCGATAGACTTGTGGCCGGCGTAACAACGAGGTAGTACGCAGAGTTGGTTTGCGCATCCTGTACGGTGATTCTGACCTTGCCGTTCGACTCGGTATAATCTGCCTCTTGAATGTAATAAGGNNGGGCTGGTCGACGTATTGTCCACGCCCCAAACGGAAACATGTACCCTGGAGCCAAAAAACGGCTTCGAGGACAAGCCTCGCAAATCGACGTTTACATTTCCGGAGACGCCGCCAACGATGGCCCTGACCTGCTTTGTGTTGTCGTCAAGAACCGCCATGCCCTGAAGGCCTTGTGCACGATCGCTAGGCGGAGTAACTGCGAGGGTGTCGCCCTCCATTTGACTGTACCAGCGATAGAGCCACCAGCCGCCCGTCGCATGATTGGGCATGCTGTTCGCGCCCAGAGAAGACAAGTTGCCGCTCGTTCCCCAGTAGGCCAGGCAGGCAAAAACTTTGCTTCGCTCAAAACGTGCCATGTATTGAATCAGCTGCCCCGGCACCGCAAGATCGGGAGGGCGACCATACTCGTTGATGACGACCTTGATGGGGGAAATGGCCAGGCTCGCCTCCAGCGACCGATAGTCACTGTATTCCGAATACCAGTTCGCGTACACGCTGTCGGTGAGCTCGTGCCAGGTTACCTCGTCGGGGAGCACGTTGTTGCTCTTCGCAAAGGCCATGAAGCTCGCGAATTTGTTGTGGTCGTATAAGTAGAAATTCGGGCCGGCTATCCTGGCGGAGGGATTAATGGCGCGAATCATATGGTAGATTGTTCTCCAGTCACTCTCAAAGCCAGACAGGTTCGTCATCCCGGTTCCATATTTTCCATAGACCACTCCGTCCGGCTCGTTGAATGGGACGTATACAAAAGATTGGAAATCAGGACTGGATTTCAGCGCCTGAACGATCTGTTGGACGATCTGCGTATAACTTGCAATTCCCGGATTTGGATAGAAGGTGGCGAAGTAGTCCTGCATGTAAATCTGCATCTCTGTTCCGCCGGAGCGTAGAAATGAAGGCATAACCTGGAGAGCGTCTCCACCTGGATGCTGAATGCCTTGCGGCGGCTTCTGTGCGGAGATTTGAGGTTTCAGAGGCGCCATCAGATTCTCGGAAGGAATATCAACCTCCGCCTGCCCGTACAGCCATCCGGAGGCACCATGCAGGATAGGTCCAGTGCTGGAATTGACATCGATTGTCAATGTATTCTGGGCATCCGCTGGACGCGCTGACAACAGCGAGAGAACAAGCACAAGAAGAGAACCGCAACCGAAACGGCGCACCAGGCGAAACGGCGCGGTGATGAGGCTGATGTGATTGAACCCTTGATCAAGCANNTTTTTCAGTTCGAGCCAAGCTCACTGCAACCGGATGCACGCCTCTACGTAATCAGACTTGCTGGTTAGAATTCAACGCGGAATGTCAACTGTCCAGCCCTGGGGCTGTTGTTGGTTCCGCCTACTGTGCCAAAGCCCGCGTCGTATGGATTACCATCCGGTCCACCGAAGACATGGCGGTTGAATACGTTGAAGAACTCGGCACGGAACTGAAAGTCGATCTTTTCCGTGATGGGTGTCCGCTTGATCAGACCGAAGTCCTCTTCCTTATAAGCGAACCCTCTGTCGTCATCCTCATAAGCCGGCTTGTTCCCAAAGTGGTAGCCGGTACTGGCGACCAGGTTGGCTGTGTTGGGATCGGTAAAGGCGG
>PMGP01000326.1:25956-27333 GCA_003156235.1 Acidobacteriaceae bacterium | reverse complement strand
AACCGCATGGCTCTTCCTCTGGCAACTGCTTTTCTATCAGATGGTTGCCAATTATCGAAGACTATCCGTTGTTCGCCGATCACCGCGTTCTCACGCCCAGTAGCTGCGGTCGAGGGTGCGGTACTGGATGGCCTCGGCGAGGTGGGCGACGGAGAGACTTTCAACGCCTTCGAGGTCGGCGATGGTGCGAGCGACTTTTAGAATGCGGTCGTGGGCGCGGGCGGTGAGTCCCTGCTGCTGCATGGCGCGCTCGAGGAGATGCTCGGCGTCGGCGCCCAACTCGCAATAGGAGCGAATCTGGCGGGTGGTCATCTGCGCGTTGGAGTAGATCTTCTCGCCGAACTTGCGGAATCGCTGGCGCTGGCGATCGCGAGCGGCGAGCACGCGGGCGCGAATTTCGACCGATCCCTCGATGGCCGCGGAGCCGCGCAGCTCCTTGTATTTCACTGCCGGAACTTCGATGTGAATGTCGATGCGATCCAGAAGCGGGCCGGAGATCTTGGCCACGTAGCGCTGAATCATGGGCGGGGTACACATGCACTCGCGGGATTTGTCGTTGAAGAATCCGCAAGGGCAGGGGTTCATGGCCGCGGCCAGCATGAAGCGCGCCGGAAAACTGAGCGACATCGACGCCCGCGCGATGGTGACGGTGTGGTCTTCCAGGGGCTGGCGCAGGACTTCGAGGACGTTGCGGGGAAACTCCGGCAACTCGTCGAGAAAAAGCAACCCGTTGTGCGCCAGCGAAACCTCGCCGGGGCGGGGAATGATGCCGCCGCCGATCAGGCCGGCGNNAGTGAATCTTGGTGGTTTCCAGAGCCTCTTCAAAGGAGAGCGGGGCGAGGATGGAGGGCAGGCGCTTGGCCAGCATGGTTTTGCCCGAGCCGGGCGGGCCGATCATGAGAATGTTGTGGCTGCCGGCGGCGGCAACTTCGAGGGCGCGCTTGGCCGNNCGCACATCCTTGAAGTCCACGGTGAAATGTTGCAGCTCGCCGAGTAGCGCCTCAGTGGAGACGCGATACGGCTCGCGCTGAATCACTCCGACGACCATGGTATTAAGCAGTTCCAGAACGTCCAATAGCGAAGAGGCGGGATAGACGTTGACGCCCTCGACGACGGCGGCCTCGGCGGCGTTGGCGGCGGGCAGAATGAGGTTCGGGATATTCTTTTCCCGCGCGAGGATGGCCACCGGCAACATTCCCGGCACAGCGCGGACGCTGCCGTCGAGGCCGAGTTCGCCCACCAGCAGAAACTGGCTCAGGTCGCTGGCTTTCAGCGCGCCGTACGCGCCGAGAATGCCGATGGCGATGGGCAGATCGAAGCCGGAGCCTTCCTTCTTGAGGTCGGCGGGGGCGAGATTGATGGTGATGTGCGTGGGCG
>PMGP01000326.1:0-25934 GCA_003156235.1 Acidobacteriaceae bacterium | reverse complement strand
CCGTAGACCGCCGCGCTGTGAGCTTTGAAGAGCATGATTTAAGTTGCAGCGAGTGTAACAGATGGAAGGGACTAGGGAATAGGGAATAGGGAACAGGGAAGAGCGGCGGACGGAACGTGGCGTGGAAGTGACGGGGCTGCTGGCGTGCTGAGGAAAGCGGGAGGCGATTAATTTGGAATGGCAGGCCAGAATTTCGGCGCTGTCCATGCACTATTCAGCCGCGCGTCGAACTGGCGGTTGAAGCGGATGAGGGCGATCCATTGGCCGTGGTCTTGCTGCTGCCAGACGAGGTCGCCATGAAGCTGGCGGGCGATGGCCTCCGGGGGCAGGTCGTGGTGCAGGCCGAAGTATTGTTCGTCGGCTGCACGGCTCCTTGTGCCCAGCGTGAAGATCGATGAATGCGGATCGAACTTGGTAGAGAAGACCAGGGCGGCGGAGTATTTTTCCGGCTCGTCGGCGACGCGGGCGATTCCGGCGGCGGTGAAATCGGGGACAAGATAGACGGAGTAGGGTTGGGTGAGATAGCCAAGCTCGGGGCGGGAGAGCTCGTCGCTGACAGGCCATGCGGAGAGTACGGTGGAGCTGGGATAGCGGGCATCAAGTTGGCGGATGCCGGCCTGGTGAAGGCGGATGACGCGGGCGTAGGTGAGATTGTCTTCCGGGGCAAAGCCGTAAGGGGGATTGATGAAGATTCCCGCGATGAAGGCTGCGGCGGAGAAGGCGGCCAGCGCGTGCCAATAGGGAACGCGGCGATAGAAGGTGGTGACGGCGACGAGCAGAATCAGCGGATAGAGGGGCAGCAGATAGCGAGTGAGCAGCGCGCCGCCCAGTACGCTGAAGAGCACGGCATTGACTAGTAGCAAGAAAAAAATGCGGCGCAGTGTGGAGGGGGTGAGGCCGGGGAGGGATTGGGCGTTGTTGATCCGGTCCGATAATTGCAACTTTGATTCCCACCCTTTCCGCAAAAAGCTTAGAAAGGATGGGGCACCCAGTAACCGCAGGTCCTTCGACTCCGCTGCGCTCCGCTCAGGATGNNTCTGCTCAGGATGACAGCTTTTAGCAATCGATCGCGGCTCGAGTAGCAGGGCAGCGATGGCCATTCCGACGGGGATAAACAAATTCATGTGCGCGGTGAGATGGATGATGCGGTGCTCGAATGCGGCGAGGAAGCGCGGGAGCGAGAGGTTGGCTTGGGCGTTGTAGCGGAGGAACTCGGGATTGCCGAAGAGGAAGCCTGTCTTGAAGTAATGGAAGGCATACCAGACGGCCAGCGGCAACACGCAGCTTGAGAGCCATGCGGCCTCGCGAACGAGCCGGATGCGCGAGCTGCCAGAGTCTCGGCGGCTTTCAATCAGGCTGACAACGGCCAGGGTGAGCGGGATGACGATGGCCGTCTCTTTGGAGAGAGCGGCGAGAGCAAAAAAGAAAGTCGCGGCCCAGGGCTTGCTGGGCGTTTCCAGATTGCGGGCGGGCAGGATGTAGACCAGTCCCCAGAGCGTGCAGGCGGCGGCGAAGATGTCGGCGTGTGCCAGAGTGCTTTGGGCAAACCAGATGGGATAGAGAGCAGAGAGTGTGACGGTCCAGAGAGCGACGGCAGGCACGCCGGTCAGGCGTAGGGCCAGGCGCCAGACAGCCGTCAGGCCGAGCGAAGCGACGAGGAGCACGACCAGGCGCGTGACCACGGGGTGAAAGCCGAAGAGCTTCCAACAAAACGCAAGGTAGATGCTGGGCAGCGGCGGATGGGCGTTCGTCGGCGTGGTGAGTGGAATCAACGAGCCGGTGCGGAAGAAGTCCCATGCCGCGGGGATGTAGTAGCCGGCCTCGTCCCAGTAATAAGGCAGGTGGAGCAGGGTGCAGTGGATGACAAGGAGCGCGGCGAAGATGCCTGGGAAGACGATCCAGGTGGGGAGGGGCGCGTTCAGCCGCGGCAGCGTGAGGCTTTTCCAGCGCAAGGGATTGCTCCTGATGAAAAGGCCAGTTAAGATTTGTGGTTTCCCACCCATTCGCAAAAAACGCGAATGGATGGGGCACGGGGCTCTGTTTGGGGCTCGTGCTATCCCACCCTAAATCACCCCAACGACGAAGACCTGTCGTTGGGGACCCCGATGCGGCAAAAGTTACAAGAAGCAGGTCCTTCGACTCCGCTACGCTTCGCTCAGGATGACAGCCGCGAGGGTGGGGCACCCAGCTATTCCCTATTCCCTGTTCCCTATTCCCTAGTTGATGGGCCCCTGCGGGAAGCTGTGGCTCTGCGGCTCGAGGTTGAGCGCGCCGAAGGCCTGCTCGTATTGCGCAAGATGCTGCCCCAGCATATTCCACAGAGCTTTGGTCTGCTGCGGGCTGAGGTAAATCGCGCTATGGTTGCGGATGGTGATCTGGTCTGGAGCCTCGGGAGAAGCCAGGCCGAAGACCAGTTGGAAATCCCAGACGCTGGCGCGGATCTGAACGCTGTTGGCGTAGGACTCGCGGTAGTCGGGGCTCTGAACGAGGTTCATTTGAGGTTGCTGCGCGGATGGACTCATGGTTTCTCCAGATTACTCCGGCGGGGTGGGAGGCTGGCCGGATAGGGTTTATGGTGCGAAAGGGGGGACTCGAACCCCCATGGATTGCTCCGCCAGATCCTAAGTCTGGTGCGTCTGCCAATTCCGCCACTTTCGCATGAGCGAGGCTGAATACTATTTTAGCCCGAAGTGCTCCTGCGCATCCTGGCTGGTAACATGTTGTCATGATTTCCAGAAGCTGTTTCATAATCGAATGCTGGCCGTCTTTGAGCTTTCCCTCAGGGGCTAAAGCCCGCGTTTTTTCTGCCTTGTCAGCGGCACGACTAAAGTCGTGNNAAAATCGACTCAACCAATTCGTGTTGGCGTTGTTGGTCTTGGCAGAATGGGGATGATCCATGCGCTGCACATTCACGAGCTGGCGCAGGAGTCCGATCTCTGCCGGCTTGTAGCTGTCTCCACCCTCGACAAGCAGGCCGCGGAGAAATTTCATTCCCTGATTGACGCTTCGACGCCGGTCTTCGAGAACATTGAGGCGCTCACCCTATCGGACACTTGCGACGTTGCGGTCATCGCGACCAACACGGATTCGCACCGTGAGCACTCGCTGCTGATGATTCGCGCAGGGAAGCGCGTTTTTCAGGAGAAGCCTCTAACCGGGACGCTGGAGGGGGATCGCGAATATGCGGCGCTGCTGGAGCGCGAGCATCCACATGCGCTGATGCTGGGTTTTCAAAAACGATTCGATGCCCCACTGCTGTATGCCAAGCAGCTGATTGATGAGGGCGCCATCGGCCGGGTATTCAAGATTTACACTGCGCTAGAAGACTCAAGCCCCGCGCCGGATGGGTTCAACAGCCCCGGCATTCTGCCGGACATGGCGGTTCACAACGTTGATGAGATCGTGTGGCTTTCGGGCCGGAAGCCGGAGTCGGCTCTGGCGATTGGCTCGCGAATTTACAGCCACAGCCATACGACCTGCAAAGAAGATTTCGATGACGCGCTGATGCTGCTTGATTTTGGGAATGAACTTATCGGCCAACTTCAGGTCACGCGCAATCATGTCTCCGGTTATCGCGGAGAAACTGTGATTTATGGCGAGAAGGGGCAAATTCATATTGGGCGCTTCAATCAAAAGCTGCTTGAAGTTATCGTCGAGGCGTATGGAACTCGAGATGCAAAGCAGCCCATCGCTTTGAAGACCTTTGAGCAGCGCCGGTATGACCAGCCACTTCCGGAGTTCATTGATCGTTTTGGCGCGGCATATAAGGAAGAACTCAGAACATTTCTGGAATGTTGCCGTAACGATCAGCCATTCCCGATCACGCATCGCGACGGCCTGTGCGCGCAGGAGATTATTTCAGGAGCCATGAAAGCTTGCATCCGGAAAGAAGACATGGCCCGGATCGATTATTCGACGCTGCCACGATAAGCACAGGTACAGCATTTCTAATTCCTAATTGAACAAATCCTTCATCTTCTCGATGAGGCTGGCGGAGGCGGGCTTGTTTTCAACGGCGAGGGACGCGGCCAGTTGGCTGACAAGTTCGCGCTGGGCGCGGCTGAGCTTGCGGGGAATTTCGACCATCACTTTTATGATCAGGTCGCCCGAGCCTCTTTCGTTGAGGAAGGGGACGCCCTTGCCGCGTACGCGCAGTTCCTTGCCGCTGGGCGTGCCTTCGGGAATCTTGAGGGTGACGTTGCCGCCGATCGCGGGAATTTCGATTTCGGCGCCGAGGGCGGCCTGGGGAAAGCTGATGGGAAGGATGCAGCGGAGGTTGTGGCCATCGCGCTGGAAGTATTCATGAGAGCGGATGGAGAGGACGACGTAGAGGTCGCCCTTGGGAGCGCCGGCGCGTCCCGCGTCGCCTTCGCCTGAGTAGCGGATGCGGGTTCCGGTTTCGACGCCGGGCGGCACCTTGACGTGGAGCTTGATTTCTTTGGTGACGCGAGTCTCGCCGCGGCAGGTTAAGCAGGGGTCGGCGATGACCTGGCCTGTTCCTCGGCAGGCCGGGCAGGCGCGGGCCACGGCGAAGAATCCCTGCTGGAAGCGGACCTGGCCGCGTCCATTGCATTGGCCGCAGGTTGTGGGTCCGTGTTTGGAGGCGCTGCCGCTGGCCTTGCAAGCGTCGCAAGGCTCCTGACGGCGAATCTTGACCTCGGTCTCTGTGCCGAAGATGGCGGCTTCGAAGTCTAGCTGCAAGTCGATGCGCAGGTCGTCGCCGCGCTGCTGGCGGGTGGCGCGGCGCTGTGTGCCGCCCACGGAAAACATCTCGCCAAAGAGGTCGCCGAAGAGGTCGCCGATGTCGACACCGCCGGCGAAGGGTCCGCCGAATCCCTGGCCGGCTCCGCTGACGCCGGCGTGGCCATAGCGGTCGTAGGCGGCGCGCTTGTCGGCGTCGCTCAGGACCTGGTAGGCCTCGCTGGCCTGCTTGAAGCGCTCCTCGGCGGCATGGTCGCCGGGGTTGAGGTCAGGATGATGCTCGCGCGCCATCTTGCGATAGGCACTCTTCAACTCCTGATCGCTGGCGTCGCGCGAGACGCCCAGAACCTCGTAATAGTCAGCTTTGCTCACGTTGATTTAGGGAACCTCTGATTAAATTCTGATTGCGAGTCTGCATTCCCTCAGGGGCTAAAGCCCACATCGATTTTACTGCCTTTGCGGCACGGCTAAAGGCGTGCCCTTTCAAAACATCGACTAAATCAGAGGTTCCTTAGACTACTCACTTTTCTGTTTGGGGTTGGAGGCTATGCGGACCAGCGCCGGGCGCAGGAGCTTGTCGCGCAGCTTGTAGCCGCGGCGAATCTCCTCGGCCACATGCTGGTCGGGCAGATCGGGCCGCTCGACCGAGCCGAGCGCTTCGTGATGGCGCGGGTCGAACTCAGTGCCCAGCGCGGGAATCGCCGTCACATTCAACTGGCGCAGGACATCTTCCATTTGTTTGACAATCAACTCGACGCCGGAACGCAACTGGTCGGCAGTGCCGGTGGAGTTGAGGGCCATCTCAAAATGATCGAGCACCGGCAGAAACTTCTCGACGACATCGCCGACGGCATAGTCGCGGTTGGCGATTTTGTCGCGCTCGGCGCGCTTGCGGGCGTTTTCAAACTCGGCTTGCAGGCGGGCCAGGCGATCGAGCAGTTGATCGCGCTCGGTCTTGAGCTGGTCGTATTCGGCACGGGGAACGGGCGAGGCTTCACTCGCGGCCTGATCGGGTTCCCGCGTGGGCATTTCGTTCGCGGAATGATCGGCCAGCGAAGCAGCCGCTTCCTTCGACAAGGTCAACTCTGTATCCTGATCCGGCATTGTTCTATGCATTCTCCGAAAAATCTGTGTCATTAGTTTCCATGATAATTTGCGCGGCTAGCGGCGGCATCTTATTTGATGATCGGAAGTTGTCGCAGTTCCGTTCCGGGGCTATTGATCCCGCAAAAAGAAATGCCCTTGCGCCGTCCCTACGGGACTCCGTAGTAAATCTGTGGAATCCGCTTTCCCCACGCTAAAGCGCGGGGCTAACAAACACTGCGCCTCCGGCGCGCTTATCAGGATATTACTTATACAGCCATCAATAAAGCCCGCGATGTTTCTGTTGGCTAAATGCGGGAGTTAAAATTCCACCCCAGTTCCCTAATCGGCGGGAACTTCCAGCAGCCGTTCGGAGAGGCGGGCGATGTAGCGGACCGCCTGAATCATTTCCTGATATTGGATGCGCGTAGGGGCGATGACGGCGACGGTGCCCATGTTGGAGTCGCCCAGCCGGGCCGGAGCGCCGATGAGGACTAGATTTTGCATGGCCTGCGATGCCTCGGCCTGATCCGACGAGTCGATACCCGCCTGGCCGAGACCCACGACCACGCGCACCTCGTGCTGACGTCCGTCCACGTAGGCGGTGAGCAGCTCGACGAGCCGCTGCTTGGCTTCCAAGGCCAGCAGCATCTGGCGCAGGCGCTCGCGGTCCACCTCGGCGGCGATCAGGTTGGCCATTCCGTCGACATAAATTGCGGGTCCGGCCTCGTCGCCGGCCAGAGCGCCCTTGCGGCATAGTTCCTCGATGGAGGAAAGCATTTGGCGGTAGGCGGCCTGCTCCAGCTCAACGCGCCGGGCCACCTCGGCGCGGATGCGCTCGATGAGCCAGCCGCGAAAGTTCTCGTTCAGGTAGCGCGCGGCTGTCTCCAACTCGATGTGGCTCAACTCGCGATCGAGAGCCAGCACGCGGTCCTGCACGGCGCCGGCCTGGGTGACCAGCACGGCCAGCACACGGCCTACGGAAAGCCGCGAAAAGTGAATGTGCTCCAGCACCTGGCCCGCCGTTGAGCTGGCCAGCGCCACGCCCAGGCCGCTGGACAATAAAGCCAACACGTGCGAGGTGCGCTCCAGATAATCGTTGCTGCTGGTGACGCCGCTAAAGCTCTCCTCGATCTGCTCGCGGCGGGCTTCGCTCAGGGGCGAAGAGACGGGATGCGCCGCGTTCAGGCTGGCCGAGAGCTCGCCAGCGGCCATGCGGCCCGGCTGAGTAATCTGTTCGACGTAATAGCGAAAGGCGGCAGCGGTGGGCACACGGCCAGCCGAGGTGTGCGGCTGCTCCAGCAGGCCCGACTCGCCCAGCGTGGCCATCACGTTGCGAATGGTGGCCGAACTCAAACCCTCTTGATGGGAGAAATGACGGGCGACAGCCTGCGAGGCCACCGGTTCGCCGGTGGCGATGTACTGCACGATGATGGCCGTAAGCACCAGCCGCTCTCGCGGACTGACGCGCGCATCCGACATCTTCCCTGCTCTCCGATCAGGCACGTCCGTCTCCGTTTTCAGAGACGAACGGGACCGATTAAACTCTTGATTTCTCTGGCATTTAGACCAGAAAAAGCAAGAGCTTCCCTTCTTTAAGTCTAGGCAGGGGCAACAGTGCTGTCAACACACGAGCCGGAGAGGAGCAGCGTTACGGCTGGTTGTAATAGCCGTTTCTGGTGCGGGCCGTCAGCTTCGGCTGGCCGACGACCACCTTCAAATCGTGATATTCGTTAGCCTGGGCCGCAGGCGACGGATCGAAGGAGATCGTGTAGTAGGCGCTGGCGTCCTGGGCGCAGCGGTTGATCTGGGCTTTCATGTCATTGTCCGGGCCGAAAATATTTCCGCCGCTCTGTGTGGCAAGGACCTTCAAGGCGAGGTTAGCTGAATTCGCTTTCTGGGCAGTCGTCACACCTTTCAGAAAACCTTGATAGGCGAGGCTGGCCACATCGGTTCCCGGTGAAACGTTGTAGACGGTGATGCGCGCCTCGCGCAGCCGGGTGGAAAGTTGAGCGATCGTATCGAATAAGGTTTTCTGATCCGCATTGGTCATGCCCCAAAAGCTCGAATCGACCAACGGCCATCCGGGGCCAGTCCAGATCAGCAATTTTCTGCCCGGCTTCTTTGCTTCCTCCCTGGCAATAACCTTCAACATCTGGACAGAGAACTGGTAGTTTTCGATTGCACCATGGATTCCTGCCGAGGCAGTAAGAGCGCGTAGCTTGTTGTCGCGCTGACTGGCTTCTGCGGCCAGTTCGTTCCCGTCAAGGAGCGGCTGGCGCTGGAGATCCAGACCTTGACTTGTGAGGATGAAGAGCGAGACAGGCTGCGCCAGATGACCTCCGTTTTGGAGCAGAAAGTTTACGATCTGCTGCCGCGCGATGGACACCGCTTGGAAGGACAGGCCGTTAGGCGCCTGCTGCCTCATCAGGCCGCTAGTCGACTGCGGCCTCATGTTGGACGTTTCCTGGATGGGCAGGTTGACGGTGTCGAGGAGCAGAATTACCTCGACCGGCGGCTCGGCATTTTGCACGGATCCGTCGACCGCGTGGAAGGAGAGAATCTTGGCGGGCTGGTTGTTGTCCAGCAGCGTGAAGTCCTTGAGTTCGAGTCCGGAGATCGGTTTTCCCGATTTGTCAGTCACCACCACATCGAGGTGGATGCGGCCCTCCGCTGCGGCGGGAGGGGCCGGAGAAGGTTGAGGAGAGGAGGGCGATGCAACCTGGGGCTGAGCCGCGCCTGCCGGTGGAGCGGGATTCTGCTGCGCCCAGGAAAGCACAGGCAAGCAAATAACGAGCGCCAGACTGGCGCGCAGAGACAGGTTCATGAGATTCACCTCACTGAAATGACCGCCAACTTCTTCGCGCGAATTATAACAGCGCTATCTTGTGCAAACAAGATAGGCTTATCGATGACGGGCCGCGCCGATCTTTTCCCGTTACAGCAACATTTCCGGGCGCAACTGGTCTAAGACAAAATAACCTCTTGCAGGCGTTTCGCGCCAGAGACAATCCATCCCAATAGGATCTGCCATCATGCATTCTCGCCACATCTTCCCGCTCGCAGTTTGTCTTCTTCCTCTGTGGCCGGCGCTGCTGGCGCAGGCACAGCAGGCTGCCAGCTCGCCGCTGCCCGCCATTCCGCAGCTCATGAAAGAGGTTCACGAACACCAGAAGCAGCTCGATAAGGTGCAGGAGAACTACACCTTCAGCGCGTCACAGGTGATTCAGGAGATCGACGGCAAAGGGCAAGTCAGCAAGACGGAGACGGCGGAGTCCGAGGAGTTTTTTGTCAACGGCCACCAGCTTGGGCGCACGGTGAAGAAGAACGGCCAGCCGCTGACGGGCCACGACCTGGAAAAGGAGACCGCGCGGGTAGCCAAGTGGGTGGAAAAGGCAGAGAAGACGCCGCCTGATCGGCCGCTCGAAGACGATTTAGGCGAAATCACCGTCAGCCGCATGCTGGAGATCATGGATGTGCGCAACGAGCGGCGCGAGATTTATCGCGGTCGTCCGGCGATTGTCTTTGATTTTGTGGGGCGCAAGGACGCCAGGACGCACGGGCTGGTCGAGGATGTTTCAAAGAAATTGCAGGGAACGATGTGGATCGATGAGGCCGACCGCCAGATTGCCCATGTGGATGTGGCCTTCGAGGACAATTTTCACGTAGGCGGCGGAGTTGTGGCCAATATCCAGAAAGGCTCCAATTATCACTTTGACCAGTCGCAGGTGAACGGTGAGATCTGGCTTCCTACCGGCTCCGAGGGAAGCATACAAGTCCGCGTGCTGCTGGTGAAGGGCTTCCACGTGCGCGTTACCGAGCGGGACTACGATTACAAACGCTTCCACATAGAGGCGCAACAGGGGAAGGACTCCAAGGTTGTGGTGGAGAAAAAGCCGTAGCCCTTTGCGACGCGCGGCGGCGCTTCCGTTAGAGTGAAAGCATGTTCGCCCGTAAACTCTCCATCCAGCGCATCGACACGAACGGCGTCCGGCAGGCGTGCCCGATTGGCTGGATCGACAACTTTGCCATGCGCAACTTTACCAACGACCCGGCCTTCGATGACACGCTGCCTGTGGCCGACGGAGTGATGGAAGCCGGGGCGCGCGTGCCTCTGGATCGCCTTCAACCGGCCATGGAAGACTGGTTTCGCCGCAAGGGCTACTTGAAGCCCGGCGAGCGGCTGGAAGTGACGGAGATGGGCGGGGAATGGTAACGGCTTTTGGCAAAAGTCCAGTACGCCGAAAAACATCCCTCAGGGGCTAAAGCCCATGCATGTTTTATTGCATTTACGGCACGACTGAAGTCGTGCCCTGACGCTTTTTGCNNTCCGCAAGCTGTAAAGTCGTGCTCTTTCAAAACCAGACTTTTACCACGGGATGGTAAGCTACGCCGCCTGTTGCTTGGCCGGGGCGTTGCGCCAAAGTTCGGCCTCAGCCTCGCGGCGGGCCTTCAGGGCGGCGTTTTCCTGACCGCCGGCGTGGTCCCAGCGCAGCAACTGCTCGGCGGCATCATCGTAGCGTCCCGCGTTGAGAGACTTGAGGAGGGTGGACGAGGCCAGCCGCCCGGCGCCCAGGTTGAAGGTGAAGTCCACCAGGGCATCGAACTGGCCTTGGGTCAGAGGCGCCTTCACCATGCGCTCGATGGCCTGCTCGGCGTCGCGCACATCGCAGGCCAGGAGATTGGCGGCCTGCGGCTCGTCGATTCCATTGGGAAACGAATCGGAGTGCAGCAGCCGATGGCCGTAGCCAATGGTTGGCAGACCGGCCACATCCAGATAAACGCGATTGCGAAAGCCCTCGAACCTCTTCAGTAGTTCCATTCCGGCGGCGCTGAATTTCATGTTTTCCCCTGCTTTTTGGTTGAAGGTAACGTCAATTTCACGCTAGCAGGAGTGGAGAAATAATCTGCAAAACAGTGGTCAGTGGTCAGTGATCAGGGGTCAGTGGAGTCGTGCGGAAGGTTTCGGGCCGTGCGTGCGGGACGGCGGGCGCGCTTCATGCATGGGGTTTGTGGTCTCCCAGGTCCCCAAAAGTGAGGGTGTTCAGTTCCATGACATCCTTTACATGTTGTCTCTGGGTTTGCATATTTACACGCCAACGCCGGCGCCACGCCATCGCCTTAGCTCTTCCCGCTCCCGGCTGATAGATTTATAAAAAGGAAGCCGCCATGTTCCACGCCACCGAAGACCTCCGCATCCAATGGACCAAAGTCGTCCTGCCTCCGGTATTCCTTGAGGAAGAGCGCCCCGTCACCGATTCCGCATCGGACACCATCTTCAACGCCCGCAACGAAATCTCCGACCTCCTCAACGGCCGCGACTCTCGCCTTCTCGTCCTCGCCGGTCCCTGCTCCATTCACGACACCAAAGCCGCCCGCGAATACGCCACCTTGCTCAAAGCGGCCATCGAGGAGTTTTCCGCCGACCTGCGCATCGTCATGCGCGTNNCGCACCACCATCGGCTGGAAGGGCCTCATCAACGATCCCCATCTCGATCAATCCTTCAAGATCAACGACGGCCTGCGACTGGCCCGCCATCTGCTCCTCGACCTGGCCGAGATGGGCGTGCCCACCGGAACCGAATTCCTCGACGTGATCTCCCCCCAGTACATCGCCGGCCTCGTCAGTTGGGGAGCCATCGGCGCGCGCACCACCGAAAGCCAGGTTCACCGCCAACTGGTCTCCGGCATCTCCTGCCCGGTGGGCTTCAAAAACGGCACCTCCGGCAACGTGCAGATCGCCATCGACGCTATCCTCTCCGCGGCCCACTCCCACGCCTTTCTCGGCCTCACCAAAACCGGCCAATCGGCCATCCTCATCACCAAGGGAAATCCTGACACCCACATCATCCTGCGCGGCGGCCGCGGCACGGTCAACTACACCGCCGAAAGCGTCACCGAGACCGCCGCAAAGATGGAGCAAGCCGGCCTTCCTCCGCGCATCATGATCGACTTCTCCCACGCCAACAGCGGCAAGGACTATCGCCGCCAAGCAATCGTCTGCCATGATGTCGCGCAGCAGATCGCCGGCAGCAGCGCCATGCCCGGCGACAAACGCGGCGACAATCGCATTATGGGCGCGATGATCGAGAGCAATCTGGTAGCCGGCTCGCAGCAACTCATCCCCGGCCAGCCGCTGGTCTACGGCCAGAGCATCACCGACCCCTGCATCGACTGGATGGAAACTTACGCCCTGCTCGCCGAGCTAGCCGCCGCCGTCCGCGCCCGCCGCAGCGCGTAGTTCCAACCCCTACAATATGGGGATCTGGGTTTACATAATTCCACGACAACGCCCGGCGCCCCACTCTCTCATTCACTAATTGCGGCAATTTGCCGATAATGAAGTGAGGTGCTACGCTCACTTTCTGCGCCATGGTCTGGCTTGACTCCGGCGCTCCAGCAATACGAAGCGCGGGAACTCCTTGCAGTTGAGTGATGTGACTGGTCAGGGAAGGATCAGAAGATGTGCAGATGGCCTTCTACGCGGAAAACAGGGATAGTACGCCTGTGCGTCTTCTTCCTGCTGCTCGCTGGAACGGGCATCGCGGCGGAGGGTCAGGCACCCAGCCGGGCCGCGCCTCTTCTCCCGCTGCTGACGACCACGCGGCAGGCGCATTCCATGACTTCCCAGCAGGCGTCTCTCGCTTATCCGGTGCGCCTGCGTGGAGTGGTCACTTTATACGATCCCTACCAGGAAGGACACGCCGCTCTGTTCATCGCCGACGCGACGGGCAGTATTTTTGTCCGGCCGGAGATCGGTTCCTTCCTGCAACTGCACACGGGGTCGTTTGTAGAAGTCACCGGCATGACCGACCCCGGCGGTTTTGCGCCGATTGTCATTCATCCCAAGATTCGCGTCGTGGGAGCGGATCAGCCTCTTCCCTCGCCCCGGCGTGTGACACTGCCGCATCTGCTCACTGGCGCCGAAGATGGGCAGTGGGTGATGATCGAGGGAATCGTCCACTTCGTCGAATTCGACGGAATGCATGCGGTTCTCACCCTGGCGACCGATGATGGCATGGTCACAGCAACCATGGTGAAGCAGCAGAACGCTGATTACAACCGCCTGATCGATTCCAAAGTGCTGATCTCCGGTATCGCCGGACCTTTAGTGGATAACAAGATGCAGATGATCGGTGTGCGCTTTCTGGTTCCCGGCCTTGACGATATCACTGTCGAGAAACTCGCACCCGTTGATCCCTTTTCTCTGCCGCTCCGCACATTCGACAATTTGTTGACCTATTCATCGACGATGCGCCTCCAGCACCGGGTTCATCTTCAAGGAAGAGTTGCTCTCGATTGGCCCGGACAAACACTCTGCATCCTGGCTGGACAGGATGGACTTTGCTTCCAGGCGGAGGATCAATCTGTTTTCCGGGAAGGCGAACTGGTGGACGTAACCGGCTTTCCGGCGCGGAGCAACTACAAGCCCACCTTGTCCAGTGTGACACTGCGCCGGACGAGCGCGCCTCTGCTGGTTTCTCCGCCCACCCGGATCACCAGTAAAGAGGCCCTGCAGGGCGACCACACCGGCGAACTGGTCCAGATTGAAGGACAATTGATCGGCAAGTCCATGGTGATGGGACACACGGCTCTGATCCTGTCGTCGGGCAAGACGATCTTTCCCGCGCTGCTGCCCGTCGCTTCCATCAACCAAGAAGGGAAGGATGAATTCAAATGGGTTGTGGGCAGCAGAATACTGGCCACGGGAATCTATTCCGGAAAGGTTGACGAGTGGCACACCTTCCGCAAGGAGGGCGTTCTTCAGCTTGAATCCTTCCAGATTTTGATGCGTACGCCCCGCGATGTTCTGGTCCTTGAATCGCCTTCCTGGTGGAACAGCCAGCATACGCTAACGGTTCTGGGGCTGATGGCCGTTTTAACACTGGTGGTTCTCATCTGGGTTATAGTCCTTCGACTCCGGGTGGAACAAAGAACCCAGCAATTACGCCAAAGCGAAGAAAAATTCCGCCATCTGGCGCAATATGATGCGCTCACAGGTCTGGCGATTCGCAGCCTGCTGATCGAGCGACTGAACGATGCGCTGGAAGAGGCTCGGCAAAAACGCAGATCTTTCACGCTGCTGGTGATGGACGTGGATCACTTCAAAAGAGTGAATGACACTCTGGGCCACGCGGCCGGCGATGAGGTCCTGCGCATCGTCAGCAAGCGCATCAAAGCTACCGTGCGCGATACGGATACGGTTGCGCGCATGGGCGGCGATGAATTCACAGTACTCCTCCCGGGCGTGTACAAAACCGAAGATGTAAACAAAATCGCCGCGCAGGCTGTGGCTAATGTCTCTGCTCCTCTCTTCATTCGCGGTCAGCAGGTGCCCACATCGATCAGTGTCGGTGTCACCACCTGTGTGGACGGAGGCATGGATGCCACAGAGCTGCTGCACTGCGCGGACCTCGCCATGTACCGCGCAAAAGTCCTGGGTCGCGGACGATATCATATCTATTCGCCGGAGATGGCCCAGGAAGACGCTGGAAGCCTGCGGCCGAGCGGCTGAATTCGTGCTCTTTCAAAATTTTGAGGTTTTCCGCAATCCGTTTCACTCCTCGCTGGGTGCTCCAGCTACGGGACCCCATAAATTCGGGGTTCCCGGCGCGTGATCTTTGCTCGCTGGTGTGAAGGGACAGGTCTTCGTCAGTGAGTTGGAGATCCGGCTTCTCGTACCTGGGATTCGCGCTAACCCGTTATGATGTCTCCAGCACAGGAGTCGCGGCGCAACCAGAAAAATGCCCCAAAGCATCTTCATCTCGGCAGGCGAGGCCAGCGGCGAGCACTACGGCGCGCTGGTGATCGACGCACTTAAAAAACAACTTGCCGCCTCCGGCCAATCGGCCAGCTTCTTCGGCATGGGCGGCGAGCGCATGGCCGCCGCGGGCCTCGATTGCGTCGTCCGCTCCGAGGAGATGGCCGTCATGGGGCTGACCGAAGTCGTCCGCCACCTGCCGCGCATCTGGCGCGAGTTCCGCCGCCTCAAGCAGTCCATCCGCGCGCGCAGGCCCAGCGTGGCCATCCTCATCGACTTCCCCGAAATTCACTTCCGCCTGGCCAAGCAGCTGCATCGCCTCGGCGTTCCCGTCCTCTACTTCGTCAGCCCGCAATTGTGGGCCTGGAAGAAGCATCGCATCAAGCTGGTGCGCAAGTACATCGACCGCATGTTGGTGATCTTTCCCTTCGAGGAGCCCTTCTACCGCAATCAGGGCGTGCAGGCCGAGTTCGTCGGCCATCCGCTGGCGGAGCTGCCGCCGCCTGCCGTCACCCGCGCGCACTTTGCCGCCGAATACAACCTCGACCCAGCGAAGACCTGGATTGGCCTGCTCCCCGGAAGCCGCGCCAAAGAGATCGGCGACCACCTGCCGACGATCTTGCAGGCTGCGCAGAAGCTAGCCGCGCATTCGGCCGAACTGGGCGCAGATGAATGTGTGCCGATGAAGGGTACGGGCTTTAGCCCGTACATCAACCCCGCAAAAACATCGGGGGCTTTAGCCCCTGAGGGAATGCAGTTTGCAGGAAATACATTTCCGCAGTTCATCATCCCTCTTGCGCCGACCCTCAATCTCATGCAGCGCGCCGATTTGCGGAGCCTGGTCGATACGCACGGGGCCGGTTTGTCCATCCGCCTGATCGACGATGCCCGCGCCGCGCTCCATCACGCTCGCGCCTCCATCGTCGCCAGCGGCACAGCCACGGTGGAAGCAGCGCTCGCCGGCAATCCATTTGTCGTCGTCTACCGCGTCTCGGCTCTAACCTACGCCATCGCCAAGCGAGTGGTCACCGTGCCTCACGTGGCCATGGTCAACCTGATCGCCGGCAAGCGTGTTGTGCCGGAGCTGATCCAAAGCGACTTCACGGCGGAGAACATCCTCCGCGAGATCGCGCCGCTGCTCCCCGAAGGCCCGCCGCGCCAGATGATGATGAAGGAATTGGCCCAGATTCGCGGATTACTGACACGCGGCCTTCTGAAGAAGAAGCCCGCGAGTGGTGCAGGCGAAGCCGGTGGCGCCATCGCGCGAGTAGCGGCCGTTGCGCTGGAACTGCTGAAGAATTCACGGGAGATGGAAGACCCGCCGACAGCACCGCCAGCGAAGGTCAGAATTATATGAGCCCGCTCAAATTGCCGGCGCAAGCCGCCGCAACGATGGGCATGAGAACCCCGGCTGCGGGAGTGGAATAAGCGCGATACCCGGCCCACAAGCAGCAACGGCCAGCCCAAGGGCTGGCCGTTGCTGCGAGTTGAATGTTGATTAGTTATTGTCGTTGCCGGGCTTGCCCAAGGAGAGAACCTCCATATCAACCTCGGTAAGCCCAGTCTTGATCATCTCCAGTTTTTGCGCGGCGCCATACGACAGATCGAGGATGCGCCCGCTGTAGAGGTAGCCGCGGTCGGTGATGCGCACCACCACCGAGCGCCTGTTCTTGCGATTCACCACCCGCACCACCGTGCCAAAGGGAAGAGTTGGATGGCAAGCGGTCATTGCGTACATGTCATAGAGTTCTCCACTGGCCGTCTTACGGCCGTTGAACACGCCGCCATACCAGGAGGCGACGCCGTGGAGAGCGTGGGTTGTTGAGTTTTCCGCGTGTTTTTGCGGAGTAAGCGTGGCAGGCGTCGTACTCACTACCGGAACCACCGGGGGCGCCATTACCGCCGGCAGGGAAAGCCGGGCATCCGCCTGTACCGTCCGTGGGGAAACGGCCAAAACCCCCGCGACCAGCAAAACAGAGGAAACTCCCGCCGCCAGCCAGATCCGTAGTGATTTTATCGCGTTCACGTTGCTAGATTTTCGTCTTTTCTCCATCTGCCCATTTTACCAATTTGGCACTATTTAATCTGCCTGTTGTCAAAATGCATACGAGGAAAACTTGCCCCAAAAGGCAACGTTTTCAGGGCTTTCCCGTTTAAGTTCTTGCCCCGTAAGCACTTACATGTTGCACCAAAAACAGTTCATTTCTCATCATTTTTTCCCCTTCTTGCCCGATCTCCCCCCCCTCCTGAACCAAAATCCCCCGATTCTCCCCTTTCCCCCTCCACGATGCCTGAAAGCCCCAAACGAGTGTATGTTGGTTCTCAGGGAGTATTTCCGTTGAACCGCTTTGCTTTGAGACTCCGTTTTGTTGCCTGTTTCGTCCTGTTTTCGGCGATGGCTGGCCTCGCCCAGCAGCCGGCCACCACCCCGGCCGGCCCTGTTCCTCCTGCCATCCTTGCCGCTAAAAAAATCTTTCTTTCCAACTCCGGCATCTCCTCCACGGTTTACAGCGGAGGTCAGAATCGTGCCTACAACCAGTTTTATGAGGCTCTCCAGGGCTCGGGCTTCTTCGAGATGGCGGGGGATCCGTCCGATGCCGACCTGGTCCTGGAACTCCAGCTCGCCAACTCAGGTCCCGGGCCTGACACCTTCAGGCTCCTCATCTACGACCGCAAGACCCATTTTCAGCTTTGGACCCTTCTGGAACCGATCACAGTTTGCGCCCGGCAAAAAACCTGCGATACCAACTTCGACGACGCTCTCCTGGTTCTGCTGTTGAATTTTGAGAAGCTCGCCGGCAAGGCCCCTGGAGTAGCCCGCTGATTCCAGCCTCGCGGCCTTTATGATGCTCCCGAATATCGCTTTGTGGCGGGTGGCGCATGTCCCCACCCATAAATTTGGGTGCCCCAAGTTCCTCGCTGGGGACCTGGGGCACCCAGACGAATCGAAGGGGCGGGGTTGCCGCTGCGGCAAGCGAATTCCCGCTGGATTGCGTCTAGAATAATGTTGGGCTGCGGGTGCGGGTGTAGCCTGAATACTGTGTGCGAGGAGCGGCGATGAAGATTGTGCGTTGGATAGGGTTATTGGCTGCGGCGACGCTTCTGGCGGGATGCGGAGATTTTTGGCAGGCGCCGAGCAGCACCAGCAGCACAGGTTTCAGCCTTTCCAACAGCGGCAACATCACCGTGACTCCTGGCGCTACCACCGGCAACATCGCGACCATCACCGTGACGCCGGGGAGTTCGTTTACCGGGACGGTTACGTTGACTTGCGCGGTGACCGCGCCTACGGGCGCTACCAATGCCGCCACGTGCGGTCTTTCTTCGACTTCGGTGTCCTTCAGCAGTAGCACGTCGGCACAAAGCTCCACGCTGACCGCGACCACTTCGTCCACTACGACTACCGGCGCTTACGATATTACGGTTACCGGCGTTTCGGGCAGTGTTGCGGAGACCACCACGGTTTGCGTCGAGGTGGGCACGGGCACTTGCAGCAGCACGGCCAGCACCAGCGGAAACTTTTATATTCTGAATAGCAGCAGCAGCACCAGCAGCAGCTCGATTGCCGGCTTCTATATTAGTTCTAAAACGCTGACACCCATTTCAGGGAGTTCCGTCACCGTGAACGGCATCGCCTACGCTGTTGCCATTGCTCCTAACGGCAAATTTTTGTGTGTGAGNNGGCGTGCAGGTGACCTCGGATTTGGCCTATGCCCTCCAGATCGATTCGACCGATTCATGGTTGATAGAAGCTATCCCTTACGTCAGCGGCGGCGGGGTGACGCTGAATGCCGTCCACATCAATTCCTCTAACGGCACTCCCACCGGCAGCAACGTGCCAACGGCACCTTTTACAATCACAAGCGCCTCCATGACGCAGGGCCAGCAGGGTCAAATGGTTATTTCGCCGGATAACAGCTATATTTTCGTCGCCCTTGAAAAAGGCGGCACGATTGTGGTTCCATTCAGCTCGAGTGCCCCCTTGCCGAGCACCGTCAGTGCCAAGACGATTGGGGTGGCGAATACTGGCGGTTCGGCTCTTTCAGTGGCCGTGGATCCCAGCAGTACCCCTCGCCTGTTCTATATCGGCGAAGTACTAGGCAACTCCGGGGGTACGTCTGGCGGGCTGCGCGCTATCGACTATAGTTCTCTCGCCACATGCAGCGGCACAACATGCACACTCACCCAGGCCAGCGGCTCACCCATCGCAAGCGGCGGACTGAGGCCCACATTCATTCTTCCCGTAACCACCCCCGATTATGTTTATGTCGCTGACGGGGCCGGCAGCATTACCGGATTTGCGGTTTCGGGGAGCAGTTCACCTTATACGATTGCTACGGGCAGCACCGTCACGGTCGCTCAACCGGCAGGCATGGCTTTGGACTCGACCGGCTCTTACGTCTTTGAAGTGGGTTCGTCCGGCAGCCCCTACTTCGATGCCTACTCCTTTGACGCCACCACAACCGGCCTGCTGGACTCGCAGGTGACTTCCACTTCCGTGGCTACCTCCATCGCCATTGTCGCGGCGCCGAAGTAGGAGATCGGCCTGCGCCGGAGCCACGGATCGCGGAGCGGGATGCGGGGAACCACGATTTAGTTCTCTTCCTAGCGGAATATTCCCTCAGGGGCTAAAGCCCGCATTGATTTTGGGAGATTTACGGCACGACTAAAGTCGTGCCCTGACACTTCTTGCAACACCGAATGAATTTTTCCGCAAGCTGTAAAGTCGTGCCCTGACACTTCTTGCAACACCGAATGAGTTTTTCCGCAAGCTGTAAAGTCGTGCCCATTCAAAACATCGACTTATTCAGAGGTTCCCCAGATGTGGTATTCAAGTATAGGAACACTTCATCTGATCGGAGGGCGACGCGAATATGCTGCTGCAAACGTTGCGAGAAGAAGTGCTGGAGGCGAACCTGGAGCTGGTTCGCCGCGGCTTGGTGCTGTACACATTTGGCAATGTGAGCGGGATCGACCGCGACCGGGGGCTGGTGGCCATCAAGCCCAGCGGCGTGGCCTACGAAGAGCTGACGGCGGAGAAGATGGTGGTCACCGATCTCACCGGCAAGATAGTGGACGGGGCGCTGCGCCCCTCTTCGGATTTGGACACGCATCTGGAGTTGTACAAACACTTCGCAAATATCGGCGGCGTGGCGCATACGCACTCGGAGTACGCCACGGCGTGGGCGCAGGCGGAGCGGGAGATTCCCTGCCTGGGGACTACTCATGCGGATTATTTTTATGGGCCAGTTCCGGTCACCAGTCGGCTGAGCGCTGCGGCGATTACGGGCGAATACGAGCGGGAGACTGGGGTGGCAATCTGGCGGCGGTTTGCGGAGCTTGATCCCGATTCGATTCCGGCGGTGCTGGTGGCCGGGCACGGTCCATTCAGCTGGGGAGCGAGCGCGGGCGAGGCTGCGCATAACGCGGCGCTATTGGAATATGTGGCGCGCATGGCTAGCCACACGATGAGTGTCAATGGCGAATCCGGCCCGCTGCAGCAGGCGTTGCTCGACAGGCATTTTCTGCGCAAGCACGGCAGCCATGCTACTTACGGGCAGGCGAAGGCGGGATGATCCCTCCTAATGAACAAAATGGTTGGATGAGGCGGTTTGTAAACAAAATCAGCAAGTTAGCCACCGCTTTGCGGTGACGAGCGAGTTAGCAAGTTAGCGGCAGTTCATTCCATGTGTAGCTCGATGCGGCGAGTCTGGCTGCTCAGGATGACAGCAAGAAGGTAGCACGGAGATCATAGTATTCACGGTCGGATTGAATGTGAATAGATTTAGATTTGCCGCGGAGTCGGGCAGATGAATTTTGAATGAAAGCTGACGGCCGTGTGCCGCGGCGGAAACGGAAGAGAACGATGAGCATTGTCGCGGGAGTTGATTTTGGCACGTTGAGCGTGCGCGTTTCGCTGGTCGATAGCGAGCGCGGATTGATTGGTTCGGCAACAGCCGAGTATCCTCTGCACCGCAAGCGCGAAGACCCGGAGTATGCGACGCAATCGCATGGCGATCAAATGCTGGCGCTGGCCGCCGCTACCCGGCAGGCGCTGAAGGAAGCCGGGATCAGCGGCGATAAGGTGGAGGCAATTGCGCTGGACACGACGGGATCGAGCGTGATTCCCGTGGCCGCCGATATGACCCCGCTGGACGACTACTACCTGTGGTGCGATCATCGCGCAAAACAGGAGGCCGCTGAAATTACGGAGGCGGCGCACCGCGAGAAGCTGGAAGCGATTCAGTGGTGCGGGGGCGTTTACTCGTCGGAGTGGGGATGGGCGAAGCTGTTGCATTGGCTGCGCCACAATCCGGAAAAGCGCAAGAATTTCGCGAGCGCATTCGAAAATTGCGACATGGTTGCCGCCACGCTGTGCGGGATTACCAACCCGGCGCAGGTGAAGCGCAGCATTTGCGCGATGGGCCACAAGTGGATGTGGAATGCCGCTCTGGGCGGATTGCCTCCGGAGAAATTTCTGGCCAGTCTTGACCCGTTGCTGGCCGGTGTCAGAGCGAAGCTGGACGGAGAGTACGCTACATCGGAGAAGATTGCCGGAAGGCTGGCTCCGCAGTGGGCGGAAAAACTTGGGCTTCGCGCGGGCATTCCCATTCCCGTGGGAGCCTTCGACGCGCACTGGGACGCCATCGGGGCGGGCGCGCGCGAGGGCGACGTAGTGAACGTGGTGGGCACCTCCACGTGCATCATTGCATACGTGAAAGCGGCGCAGTTGATTCCCGGAGTTTGCGGCGTGGTCCAGGGCAGCGTGCATCCGGAGTACACGGGCGTCGAGGCGGGACTTTCGGCCACGGGAGACATCTTCAGCGCCATCGCGGGCCGGGCCAATACCACCGTCGCCGAGCTGAGCAAAGGCCTGGAGGCTTACAGCGCCGGACAAACCGGGCTGCTGCGCATGACCTGGGACAACGGCGACCGCACCGTGCTGGTGAATCCGAATCTGGGCGGAATCACGCTGGGATGGAACCTGCAGCACACGGCACAGGACGAGCTCTTCGCGGCCATCGAGGGAACCGCGTTTCATACCCGCGTGATTCTCGACCGGATGAGCGAGTACGGCGCGCCCACGCTGCGGGTGATCAACGGCGGTGGGATTCCGCAGAACAATCCGGTGCTCAATCAGGTTTACGCGAATGTTCTGGGACGGCCGGTGCTGGTGCCGTCGAGCAAGGTGACGGGAGTCGGCTCGGCGATTTTTGCATTCATGGCCGCAGGAGCGTTCAAGACCATCGGCGAGGCGCAGGACAAAATCTGCCCGCCGCACAAGGTCTACGAACCGGAGAAATCGGCGCAGAAAGTGTATGAGAGCTTGTACAAGTATTATCGCCAGATTTATTTTGCTTTCGGCGAGCCGGGAAAAGGCGAGTTTGGCGCGGTGCTTCCGGCGTTGATGCAGACGGCGCGGGCTGCGCTCCGGCCCGGGGCCTGAGTGAAAGTGCTATCCTCAAGAGGATCGCCACAGGCTGTGCTCACGCAACCCTCCATCCCATTCTTCTCACGCGCGCGGCGCTTGCAGGTTCCCGCTGCTTGGCTGTTTCTCGCTTTATTTTTGGTGTTTTCATCGGGGTGCGCCCGCTTCCGCATCGAACGGCACGATAGGGTTTACGTCTCCGCGCGGCAGATGTATCTGCATGACCGCGTGGCCGCTGTCTCCAACCGCGTGGCCGAGGTGACCAACGGCCAGCGATTGGAAGTGCTGGAACGGAACCGCCGCTTTATCAAGGTGAGGACTGAAAAGAACGAAATCGGCTGGATTGAAGAGCGGGCGGTGATCGACGCCAAGACCTTTCAGGCCTTTGACCAGCTAGGGGTTCAACACAAGCAGGACCCGGTGGTGGCCAGCGGTGTTCTGCGCGACGACATCTACCTGCATCTGACGCCCGGCCGGGATACGGAGCGGTTTTATCTGTTGGGCGCGAACTCCAAGGTTCAACTCCTGGCGCGCGCCTCGGTTCCCAAGGTTGTGCCCGGCTCAGGGCAGGCTCCCAGTCCGATTGCGCCGAAGCCAGTTGCGCCGGTAAAAACTCCCCCGCCGCAGTCCAAATCGGCTGCAAAATCGGCTGTACCAGAGAGCGCGGCACACATTCCCGGCCAGCCGGATGCCGGACGGATCCTGGAGGACTGGTGGCTGGTGCGCGACGATCAGGGCCGCGCCGGGTGGTTGCTGTCCAGCCGCATCGATGTGGAAGTGCCTGACGAGATTGGCACCTATGCCGAGGGACAGCGCTACGTGGGCGCCTACGTGTTCAACAAGGTTCATGATTCCGAGGCCGCGACGCCCAACAACGAGGTTCCGCAGTACGTGACTGTGCTCTCGCCACCCAAGGCCGGGTTGCCCTTTGACTTCGACCAGGTGCGCGTCTTTACCTGGAGCCTCCGGCACCACCGCTATGAGACAGCCTTCCGGCTGCATCCCATTCAGGGCTATCTGCCGGTGCGGGTCACGACAGGCTCGGCCGGCGGCGCGCCTACATTTAGTTTTTTGATCGCCAGCGGCCCCGATGTGACCACGGATCCGGCCACCGGCATCACACGCCCGGTTTCGCCGCGGACGATTACATACAAGATGGACGACACGCGCGCGGTGCGCATCGGCTCCGACCTGGGGCCAATCCCCTTCAGCCACCTGCTCGAATCCCAACCCAAATCCAAGTCTGCCAAGACGGGGAAGAAGAATCGGCGGTTGGCAGAGGCAACAGCAAGATGACGATGGCGGGGGTGAAGCCATGATGGAATACAAGGGTTATGCCGCTGGACCTATCGATTTTGATGCAGAGGAAAAAACGTTTTCCGGCACGATCGCCGGGCTTCGGGATGGCTTTCATTTTGAGGGAAGAACGGCGACGGAGTTGGAGCGCGCCTTCCGCGAGAACATTGACAGCTATCTGGAGCTTTGCGCCGAGCGAGGCCAACAGCCCGACCGCCCCTTCAATGGAAAGATTCTGGTGCGCACCGAGCCGGAGCTGCATCGCAAGGCGGCGCTGCACGCGGCTATCGAGGGCGTCAGTTTGAGCCGTTGGATTTCCCGGCAGATTGAAAGCGCGCGGTGAGCTGTAAGGTCTGAAATTCCAGGCCTTATGCATTGGATACTCGTCGCTGTCCGCATGTGACTCAGCTAATCTATTTGCCCAAGCGGGCTAGGCACTCAGTTCTGACTTTTTCCGTAAACGGTTGCGTTCTGACATTGTCTTTGTCCAAGTTGCCAGACGCTGCTCTGTCAACTACCTCTGCCGCTTCTTTTAGCAGCTTCTCTGCCTTATCTAGATCCCAAAAAATGTCGGTGAGTGCCTTGGCGTATCGTTCCATATCTCGCGAGTTAAACTGGAGTGGCATTTCAATGTTTGCGAGGAGCCTAGACGCAAACAGTATCTGATGCCGAGCGCGCTTAAATTTTGTATCAATTGACTGACTTCGGAAAAAATACTCGAGTCGATAAGATGCGAACGCTGCGAGATAATAGGGCTCCAATTTATGGTCCTCGTTGAATATCCGCGTTCCCACTTGATCCACCAGTGCCTTGTAATTTCTCGTTGTTCTGTGCGCCTGATCAAGAAACATCGCGGAAAACGCACGAATCAAGCCAGACGGAAGGACAATCCTGGTCTTTTCAATGCCGGGCATGTTGTTATATTGGCGAGAACGTCTTTCATAAAACAGACGATAGTCGTCTTCGAAGGTCTGGAAGAACATCTCCATTTTCTTTTGGAAGTTTGAGATTGCAAGTAGTTGCTCGCCTTTAACCTCCGTCTGCCTGTTCGTAGCTTTGATAATGGCGGCCGTAATGTCCTCATCTTGAGTTGAAATTAGCCTGAGCGGAACCATAACACTTTCGTCGATGAGCTTCTCTCGCTGGCTAAACATGACATGGCTAGTTTGGCAGCCGTTTACAATTTGGAAGTCTTCAATGTAGAACTTATTCCCCGTCGCACGAAGAGTCTTTGCTATGATTGTCACCCCATTATTCATAAGAGCGAAGCGCGTCCGTTGTACCTCTGACTCAAGCGTTTCTCTCATTTCGGAATTCACAGGATTGAAATCCTGCCAATCACGAACATTGTCATAAAACAAACTCTTTGCAATCTGGCCTCCCTCGTCCGTTAGAATTGAGATAAAGACAGGTGCCGGAATGAGTCCAAGGTATGCTTCTTTTACCCCTGGGATCTCTGGAATCACGGTGCGCTCAGAAAAAATGAATTCGCGTGAAAGAGCGTTTATCGACTGACTATAAAGGCGCTGGATTTGCCCTGCGTCTACGGGAATAAACTCGACATCCTTAAAAAGCCCAATCCCTTCGATGTCTGCGATCGCAGCTTTTCGTCTGGCTTCCAGGTTGATATCGCCTTGCCATTTTCCCGTGGTGACATAGTACATCTTGCAGGATGGATTTCCCCGCTTGAGCTTTGGGCCTTGAGCGAAAATTGCGGACATGATCGCGGACGCTTCCTCAACATCAGGATTGCGTTTCAGTGAAGGAGTAACAGAGAAGAAATCAGCGACTCCAAAGCTGAACTGGCCAATCTTGGCCGTCTCAAACGAGGCCGATCTTTCTGCCTGGACGAAAATGAAAATCACTTCAAGATAGCCGTTGCTTTCGGCTAGGTCCGCAATAGTGTCAGATTCTGTAACTAAAACTCCATTCACAATGATTGCGATGGCATCAATTCCCGTGTCGTTACCGTTGCCAATTACTATGTCATTCGTGTCAAACGTCTCGCCGTAAAGGCGCTGAACTGAAAGATACGAAGCGAAATGCTCGAATTGTTTATCCTCAGGCAGGTTCAGGATTGCGTGCTGTTTGCAGAATTCATCAAGAAGTGACTTCGTAATGCGATCCATAATTGCTCCCAATCCAACGAACTGTTCGTTACCTATTTGTTCACAGCGCGGCGGCCTCGGTAAGAACCTTTCCGCGGAAACGCAGATTAATTTCTTCTGGCGTGCGGAGATCGATCTTGATGCCGGTGGCCTTCTCCAGTTGTGCTTGGAGTTTTTCCATGGCAAGCAAACTGGCCCTCGGCGCAGGATCGACCAGAATATCCAGGTCGCTATCCTCCCGATCCTCGCCCCGCACCACGCTCCCGAAGACGCGCGGATTCGCCATGCCCGCCTGGAGTACAAGCTGGCGGATCGTCTCCCGATGCTGCGGCAATACTTCGGACGGCTTCATGCGCTGTTCCTCTTTTCAGTTTACCGCCGAATCAGCCGGGTGCCCCTGGAGCCTCTTGCAAAATTACCAAGAAACCGGCACAAAGATTCGGGCGCCCCTCCGGGGCTTTGGTATGTTCTGACGGCCTTTCCCAGGATTCCCCCTTCGCTGCGCTCAGGGTCCATCCTGGGCTATTATCGATGGCCCCTCCGGGGCCAAATCATC
>PMGP01000283.1:8041-10994 GCA_003156235.1 Acidobacteriaceae bacterium | reverse complement strand
GCAAGTTAGCCCCGCTGCGCGGTGATAGCGAGTTAGCATGTTAGCCGGTTGCCGCATACAGACCGCCTTCTGTACTATCGTTTGGCCTGCGGCGGAGGAGGCTGCGGCGGCGTCATGCTTTGCAAGGTGATCATGCTGGTCAGTTCCAGGAAGGCCATGCGCACCTCAAAGAGAACCGTTTGCAGTGTCTTATCCTCGGCCTCGGTCAGGTTGCCCTTGGTCTTCTCCGCCAGCACAGCCAGCAAATCAATGGTTGTGCGCGCGCCCAGGATGTCCACCCTGGGACGCTGTCCCTCCTGCGCGCCGGCGCCCATCTGAATCATCGCGGAAACATAAAACTGCTGCACCAGATGCTCGAAGCTGATCTGCGGCTGCGCTCCCACGGCGGGGTTCTGCGCCCGCACCATATCTTCAAGCCGCTGCGCCGAGGCGTCGTAAGCGGCCTTTTGCTCGCGGCTCTCCTTGGCTGTGGGCAGAGGAGGCAACTCAGCTTCGGCTCCAGCCGCTGCCTGGGGAGTTGCAGCAGGCACAGGCTCGCGACGGGCCTCGGACTTCGATTCGTTGACGACCAGATGAGGGCCGCCGCCTGATGGTGGCTCGGCTTCCGGGGGAGTGGCGGGCTGCTGCTTGCCTTCTTGCTCTTCTTCCGCCTTCATCTTGCGGCGGTCAATGACTTCAAACTTCGGTTTATCGCTCATGGTTTTCCGTTTCCTATCCGTCATTCTGACTGATGAACTCGACTAAAAAATCGTCAAAGAAATATTCTGACGAAACCAACCATCCCTCAGGGGCTAAAGCCCACGTTTATTTTGCTGCCTTAGCGGCACGACTAAAGTCGTGCCCTTTCAAAACATCGACTAGTCTTCTTCACTTCGGCTCGCCATCTTCACATCGACTAGCCGTCTTCCAGCTTTGGCGGCGCGACGAGAATGCGGGCCGCGCCCGTAGCTGATCCAACAGAATAAGTGAAGGGCTGGTTGTGCGGTTCGGGGTTCCCGGCGACAGGTCTTTGCCGCTGGGGTGATAGTTCGGCCTCGCCGCGTATCATGCCCAAAGCAAAGACACGCGAGCCACTTGGTAACGGCAACTCCGCCGCGCTGGTGATCTGGCCGGCAATCGCTCCGCCTTCCAGGATCAGCTCGGTCCCCGCTGCCGGAACGGGGCCAGACAACTCCAGCGGCCGCAGATGGCGGTGAACGCTGCCGCGGGAATGGATGCGCTCCACAACCTCCTGGCCCAGGTAGCAGCCTTTGTTAAAACTGAGCGCCACCAGCGGTGGGGCCAACTGCTCGCTATTCGCTCGCACAGATTTCGTCGCCCCTGGCAAAGTCGCCACCTGCGGCGCGACCTCCTGGGGCAGGTCGCGCTCGGCAATATCGATGCCGTAAGCGGGAATCCCTTCGGCGATGCGCAAAGCATCCAGTGTGGCCGCTCCCACCGGATTTGCGCCAGCCTCAACCAGCGCCTGCCACAATGTGGGAATCTCTGTTGCCCGCACCCAAAGCTCATAATGCGGCACGAGAACACTGTAGCCGCGAACAACGCGAAGTTGCTGGCCGTTCCATGCGGCGAGCGTGCTGGTCATGGATTCGGCCAGCGTGGGAAGGCCAAGCCGCGCCAGCACATTGCCGGCAAGCGGACCGGAGAGCCCCAGCGCCGAATCTTCGTTCAACTCTCCGTTCGCGTTCACGCTCAACGGCGTCAACACCACATCGTCCATGATGATGAAGCGCTCCAGATGGGCCAGCAGCCGGTCGTACTGATCGGCGGCAATCGTCAGTTCGAGTTTGTCGCCCTCGCGACCGACGTGGAGGTCGCCCTGAATGCGCCCCTGCGCGTTGAGCACCAGGTTCCACGCGCCGGCGTTGATTGCTAAATCGTTCACCGTGTTGGTGACCATGCCACTGAGCCAGCGGAAGCGGTCTTCACCACGCACGGCCACCCGCCGCAGCCATCCCAGGTCGTGCACCGCGGCTGCGGAGACGAGTGCCGCTGTTTCCTTCTGCGGCGCGTCCAACTCCCGTGGGGTCAGCACGCCGCGATAGGGCACCTGCGGTGCGGCCAATTGCNNAAATCGCCACCTGCGGTGCGGCTAACTGCGCCAGCATCGTGGCCAGCGGAGTGGGGCGGTCTGCCGGGATGGCTTGGGGGGTGGCCGTTTCCGTCATAGGGGATCTTTTTGCCGGTACAGGCGCAGATTTTCAGCGAAAATCGCGCGCCAGGCCGCATTCTGATTATAGCCTTGGAAGAAGATAGGATGAGTCAATGAGCAAGATGCACGGATTAGTTCGCGGATGGGCACTGGCTGCGGTGTTGTGCCTTGCGGCATTGACGGCTGCGGCCCAGCAGCAGCCTGCCGCAGTTGCACCGCAGACGCAAACCCCGCCAGCAGGCAAGATCACACCCGAGCAGACGCAGCAGCTCTTCTCGCTGGTCGATGAGCTGATCAAGTTTTCCTCCGACGAAACCGGGCTGCCCATCAAGAGCACGGTCAAGCGCCAGATCACCTCGCGCGCCGCGGTGGAAAGCTACCTCAAACAGAAGTTCGAGGAAGACGAGAGCGCCAAACGCATGCAGCGCAGCGAGATTGTGCTGAAGAAGTTCGGCCTGCTGGACCGCGACTTCGCCCTCAAGCCCTTTCTGCTGGCGCTGCTCAAAGAACAGATCGAAGCCTATTACGACGCCAAAACCAAGACCGTCACCATGCTGGACTGGGTGAATGTGGAGGAGCAGAAGCCGGTGCTGGCTCACGAGCTGACCCACGCCCTGCAGGACCAGCACTCCGACCTGGAAAAGTGGAACGACCAAACCCCCGACGATGTCTCGCTCAACTCAGCCGACGACACCGACCACCTGATTAAGGACGAAATGGACACGGCGCGCGAGGCCGTCGCCGAGGGCCAGGCCACGGCCGTCATGATGGACTACATTCTCAAGCCGATGGGCAAGAGCC
>PMGP01000283.1:1733-7999 GCA_003156235.1 Acidobacteriaceae bacterium | reverse complement strand
CCGCCCTCCTCGAGTTGGGAGATCATCAACCCGCGCGAGTACGAAAAGCGGCATGTGCCCGCCGTGCCCCTTCTGCCCAACATTCACCCGTTAGTGGACACGCTCTACAAGCCTTACGACATCGGCCAGGTCGGCCAGCTCGACGTGCACATTCTCACCGAGCTCTTTGGCGGCGAACAGGCCGCCGGCGATCTGACCCCGGCCTGGGATGGCGGCCTCTATTGGGCCGGTCAGCGGCTGAGCGCAAAGACGCCACAAGAGCAGGCCAGCACCAACTCCATCGCACTCTTCTATCTATCAGCCTGGAAGAGCGCTGCCTCCGCACGGGCCTTCGCCCGCATCTACGCCGATGAGCTGGGCCGCAAATACTCCGGCGTCAAGCTTGACACGACCGATGAACGCCTCGCTCCCGCCGGCCCCACCGCTGGATTNNCGCGGCAAAATGGTCTTCGTCGCGGAAAGCTTTCCGCTCGACCTGGCCCGCAAGCTCACCGCTCTCATCCTCGATGCGCAGGGAAGCGGCGAACTCAGGATGGCGGAAACAATACAGCCCGTTGTTCCAGCACTCGATTCCCTTCCCCGGTCATCGCTCACTGGGAACCTGGTACATTTTATTTCCAGTTGCGGTGTGATGAAAGCAGCGGTCAGCGCCGCTATGAAGGCATCAAGGTAGAGTGCCCCGGAAACGATCAGGCCGCATCTTTGCAGACGAGATATTCGTCAAGCAGCACGGCCACCAGCACCGCTGTGGGGACCGAGACCAAGGCTCCCAGAACGCCTTCAAGCGCGGAGCCGATCACCAGGGCAATGAGGATGGCCAGGCCGGGCAGGCCGACTCTGTTTTTCATAATGCGGGGAGTTAGGTAGGAGTTTTCCACCTGTAGATAAATCAGATAAAAGATAGCAATGCCCAGCACGCGGCCCCATGAGTCAATGGCCGCCACCAGCAGCGCGAGCAGGATGCAGATGGCCGCGCCCAGCACGGGAATGACGTTGAGCAACCCCGTCAGCACGCCCAGCGCATANNCCCTGGCCCAGCAGCCATTTGCCCATGCGGATCTCCGCCCGCCGGAGGGTCTTGTCGAGACGTTCGCGGCGTTCGCGCGGGAAAAAGGAAAGAAACCACTGGTAGGCCCGGTCGCCCTCAAGAATGAAATAAATCGTAAGAATGAAGCCCATGATGAAATCGAATAGCTTGCCTGCCCAGTCGCTGAGAGAGTACAGCAGATAAGTGGCTGCCTGGCTGACAAAATCCTGAAGCCGGGTATTGAAATCCGCGGTATCCAGATGCTGAGCCAGGGGAACATTCTTGAGCTTCTCTAAAAGAATGGGTAATCGTGTCGGCATCTCCCGGGCGAATCCTTGAAAGTCGCTGATGACCGGGGGCAGAGCGAGGAATCCGAAGGCGGTAAGCGCTCCGGCCACGACCAGCAGGAGAAGAAAAATGGCTGATCCCTTGAATGGCTGCCAATTGCGAATGCGAAGCTGGGAAGTAAAACGCACCAAGGGGGAAAGTACGACGGCAAAGAGCGCGCTGACATAAAGCAGCACCAGCACATCGCGGATCAGCCAGGCCAGGTAGCAAGCCAGGGCAAGGGCGAAGGCAAAGACGATGTCGCGGCGAAGAGTGCGCGGGCTATCGGAAGGCTCAATCATGCGCAGAATTCCTGTAAGCCGGAGTATACGACGCCAGCAATGTGTTGGGCGAATTCGGTGGCCATCAGGCTTCCGGCCAGTAAGTTCATGGTCCGGTGTCGCCCTACCTATCCCCGCCCAGAATCGACCCCACAATCCCGCCAATCAGCGCGCCGCCCGCGGCCGGTCCCACCTGCCGATTCTCGGTCCGCGGCAGGTACTCGGCAATCTGCTGCGCCAGCCGCGAAATCGGCAGCGTCTGCAGCCAAACCGTTCCCGGCCCTTGCAGCACAGCCAGAAACAGGCCATCCCCGCCGAAGATCATGTTCTTGATCCCTGGCACCGTGGTGATTTGGAACCCCACCGACACCTGGAAGGCGCCCACGTGGCCCGGATGCACCCGCAGCACCTCGCCCGGAGCCAGGTTCTTCACCACCAGCTCGCCGGATAGCTCCAGCCACGCCGTGCCCTGGCCACCCACCTTCTGCAGCAGGAACCCGTTACCGCCAAAGATGCCCGCCCCCAGCGACTGCTGGAAACCCACCCCGATGGTCACCTGGTCCGTGGCGCACAGAAACCCGTGCCGGTGAATCATGTACTCATTGCCGGGCGCAACCTCGACCGGCACAATGTGGCCCGGCACCTTGGTGGCAAACGACACCTCGCCGGTTGCACCGCTGGCGCGGTACTCGGTCATGAACAGGCTTCCGCCCCCGGCCACGCGCTTCAATGCGCCAAAAAGTCCCCCGCCCCCGCCCATCTGCGTGTGGGTGGTCATCTGGATTGAAGCGGTCATCCAGGAAAGCTCACCGCTTTCTGAAAACACGCTCTCGTTCGGTTCAAGCTGTACATCGAGTACGGGCATGGTCGTGCCCTGAATCCTGGTTTGCATAGTGACGCCTCCTATATGCAAACAGTGTAACTGCCAGGACCTGCAAATAGCCCGGTCAGAATCGATTTCTTCGTGAAGAATAAGCAAATCGCGCGCTCAATGCCTGAACACTGAACTATTGTTTGACGTCCAATCCATTAGGATATTGGTTGCCTTTTTCTCTTCGCAGAAGGCGGCCTGATGCACTACTCTTTTCTGAGAGCCCTATGACGCTGACGATTCGCAGCCTCCGTAAAGCTGTCTTGCTGTCGCTTGAGCACGACGTGCTCAACTCGGCCAAAGCCGTGGCATATTCGGGTATGCTGGCGCTGTTTCCTGCGCTGGTTGTCCTGTCCGCGCTGCTGGCTCAGGCGCCGGAGGGAACCTCGCTGATGGGCGAGGTGCGCGGCGCCTTTGAGCAGTTTTTACCCGACGACTCCATGTCCCTGCTGCGTTCCGCGATGGAGACCCGCAAGCTCAACTCTGTTCAGTTGATCTTCTCCGCCGCCGGCCTCTCGGTCTTTGCCGGCCTGGGCATGATGCTCTCGCTGATGGAAGGCTTCCGCCGCGCTTACGAACTTCCGCTCGACGATTGGGGATTCTGGAGGCGGCGGCGCAGGGCCCTGTTGCTGGTGCCCATCGTGCTGGTTCCGCTGTCGCTGGCCACTCTGATTCTGGTCTTCGGCCGTCAGTTCGAGTTGTGGATGATCGACAACTCCGCCCACGTGCTTCATCACTTTGTGCTGTACATCTGGCGCATGGTCCGCTGGGCTGTTGCGATGCTCACCAGCATCAGCGTCCTGGGCGCTCTCTATCACTACGGCACAAAACGCAAGGAGCACTGGGCCTTGGTGGGCTATGGAGCCCTGGCCGCCACGCTGGTCTGGTTCCCCTCCACGCTGATCTTCGGCTGGTACGTCACGCGGATTGCCAACTACTCGATGTTCTACGGCCCCTTTGGCGCCGGCATCGCCACCCTGGTCTGGCTCTACATCACGTCGTTCAGCGCGCTGCTGGGCGCGGAGCTGAACGGCGTTCTCTTTCGGGAACGTCAGGAACAGGCTTCCGCTGGCTCCGAACGGGATTGCTTCGGCCTGTAACCATTTACCCGCCATTGACCTTCTCTCCCGCATAATAGAGTCAGCAGTATTGCGGCCCATTCCTGGTGATTTATTCAGCCGGCCGCGCACCAATCCGGCCTCTTGGCCCAATGAACCTTCCCTGGAGAAGCCCCATGTCGTTCGCACCACTCAGCCTGACCGATCCCGTCTCCCCACGCCGCGCTAAAATTGTAGCCACGCTCGGCCCAGCCTCCAACACCGAACCCGTGATCCGGAATCTGGTGCGCGCCGGCGTCGATGTGATGCGCCTGAATTTTTCCCACGGCAACCACGAGGAGAAGTTGGCGCTGATCCAGATGATCCGCAAGGTGAGCCTTGAGGAACGCAAACCGTTGTGCATCCTGGGCGACCTGCAGGGGCCGAAGATTCGCACCTCCACGCTGACCGGCCACCAGTCCGTGCTGCTCAAGGCCGGCGGGCAGTTGACCATTACGCCGCGCGAGGTTCCGGGCACGGCGGCCCTGGTGGGCACCACCTTCAAAACCCTGGCGGAAAACGTGGAGCAAGGCTCGCGCATTTTGCTCTCCGACGGCCTCATCGAGCTGCGCGTCCACGAAGTCTCAGGCGGCGACGTCCACTGCGAGATCGTCAACGGCGGCATGTTGGGCGAGCACAAGGGCATCAACCTTCCCGGCATTCCGGTGCGCACACCTTCTTTGACCGAAAAAGACTTCGACGATCTTGAATTCGCGCTCAAGAACGGCGTGGACGCCATCGCTGTCTCCTTCGTCCGCACCGCGGAGGACGTGAGCCTGGTGCGCAATCGCGTCGCGGCTTACGGCGGAGAGACGTGGATCATCGCCAAGCTGGAAAAACCCCAGGCCATCGAGCACCTGGACGCCATCCTCACCGCCGCCGACGCCATTATGGTGGCGCGCGGCGACCTGGGAGTTGAACTGCCGCCGGAGCAGGTTCCCGCCATCCAGAAGCACATCATCCGCCGCGCCGCTGAGTTTCGCAAGCCGGTCATCACGGCTACGCAGATGCTGGAGTCGATGATCGAGAACCCGCGCCCCACGCGCGCCGAGGTTTCGGATGTGGCCAATGCGGTTTATGACGGCACCGACGCCGTCATGCTCAGCGGTGAATCTGCCGTGGGCAAGTACCCGGTGGAGGCCGTCTCCATGATGGCCCGCATCGTTGTCGATGCCGAGCGCAACATCAAGGAGTCGGAGTTCTCCGACCGCCGTATGCAGCGCAGAGCCCAACTCACCATCGCCGAGACCATCTGCGAGGCCACGGCGCATGCCGCCGATGATCTGGACCTGCGCGCCATTGCGCTGTTCACCGAGTCGGGATCGACCGCGCGCAAGCTCTCCAAGTATCATCCTTCGGCGCCCATCTTCGCCTTCAGCCCCGTCGAAGTCACTATCAACCGCCTTAACCTGCTGTGGGGCGCCATCCCCATCCTCTGCCCCAAGATCAACTCCAACGAGGCCATGGTGGAGTGTGCCGAGAATCTGCTCGCAGAGGGTGGCTACGTCAAAGCCCGCGATGTCATCGCCATCGTCGCCGGGACGCGCACCAAGTCCGGCTCCACCAACTTCCTCCGCCTGCATGTGATGGGCGAGATTCAGGAAGGTGTGCGCTTCTTTGCCCCCCGCGAAAAAGCGCCGAGAAAGAAAAAGTAACCGGCCGCATTGGCCCAGCAAAAACGCCACTCCCATTCGAGGGTGGCGTTTTTGCTGAGGTAGATTCGTTGATAGAACGGAGCAGAATCGGAAAAAACTACAAACTGGCAATCAACTTGTACTCCTGTGCGACAGATTCAACGACCTTCAATCGACCGTGTCCGGGGTTCGTCCGATAGCTTGTGCGCAGCAATCCGGCTTTTTCCAGCAGCGATACATCCCGGCTAACCGCCCGCACATCCCGCTTCAATCCTGAGGCCAATGCCGAAATTTGCTGTGATTGCTCCTTCACGCGGCGCAACAATCTCACTCGTTCCGATGTAATGACCTTCAGCAAGTCGATTGGATCTTCAAAGGTGATGGTGATCCCTGGAGGCAAAGTCTCGCCCTTGTCCAGCTTCTTTGCATGTTCCCGGAGGCGGTTGAAAAACTCTTCAGAACTGCCTACCCGAAGGCTAATTTTGGTCCTCTTCATCTTCAATCCTCCAGAGTTCGTGAACTTCCTTGATAAAACGGTCAAACAGATTAGGGTACGAGGTGAACTCTATAGCTTCAATCTTTCCCATGAAATGCCTGTGGTGAAAGCTGTGGCTGTTGTCGTATCCCAGAACCCGGCCATGATCCACCTGGCACCGTTTCAGATTGATGTATACCAAGCTATACTCGGAAACCCTCTCGTCTTCGAGCCAGACCTGCTCCTTGAGACTCGCGCCCTTGCGCTTCCCCTTGAGGCGATTAACCTCTACCATTCGGGTCTTGACCGGGAGCATTTTCTTGCTCACAGAAATATCCTATCACAGAAGGGACTTTTAGTGTCCATTCTGTATTTTGGCGGACTTGAGCTGTCTGAAAGCAGCTACTCCGCTACTTCCCCGCCAACTGCCGCAGCACATACTGCAAAATTCCGCCGTGCTCGAAGTACTCGATCTCCTGCGGCGTGTCGATGCGGACTTTGGCGGTGAACTCCTTCACCGTCCCATCGATGGACTTAGCTTTCACTGTAAGCGT
>PMGP01000283.1:0-1674 GCA_003156235.1 Acidobacteriaceae bacterium | reverse complement strand
ACGCCGAGCAGCTTCGGTCCTTTGGCCGCCCAATCGCGCGAGGAACCGGAGCCATACTCTTTGCCAGCCAAAATAATCAGCGGGACCTTGCGGTCGGCGTACTTTACGGAAGCATCGAAGATACTCATGACCTCGCCCTCGGGTAGCAGGCGCGTCACGCCGCCTTCTGTTCCCGGCGCAAGTTTGTTGCGCAGCCGCACATTAGCAAAGGTNNTACGAGTTGAAGTCGGAAGCCTTCACGCCGTGGGCAGCAAGATATTTTCCCGCCGGCCCATTGGCCTTGATGTTGCCTGCCGGAGAAATGTGGTCGGTGGTGACTGAGTCGCCCAGCACGGCCAGCACACGCGCGCCAAGAATGTCAGTAACTGGCTCTGGGGTCGGCGTGATGTCGTCAAAGTATGGCGCCTTGCGAATATAAGTCGAATCCGGCTCCCACTGGTAGACTTCGCCGGTGGGGAACTTCAAACCCTGCCAGTTAGCGTCGCCTAAACTTACCGTCGCATATTCCTTGCGGAATATTTCGCTGGACAATCCTTTTTCAATGGCCGCGGCAACCTCGGCCTGCGTGGGCCAAATGTCTCGGAGAAAAACCGGCTTGCCTTGAGAATCCACGCCCAGCGCATCTGTCTCGAAGTTATGGCCGATCCTGCCGGCAAGCGCGTAGGCCACCACCAGCGGCGGGCTCATCAAATAATTTGCGCGCACGTCCACGTTCACGCGGCCCTCGAAGTTGCGATTGCCGCTCAGCACGCTCACCGCAACCAGCCCGTGCTCGTCAATGCTTTTGGATACGTCGGCAGGCAGCGGTCCGGAGTTACCGATACAAGTTGTGCATCCGTAGCCAACAACGTTGAAGCGCAGCTTTTCCAGATACGGCAGCAAGCCCGCCTTGGCGTAGTAATCCGTGACCACCCGCGAACCCGGCGCCAAGGAAGTTTTCACCCACGGCGGGACAGAGAGTCCCTTCTCGACCGCTTTTTTGGCCAGAATTCCCGCCGCCACCATCACCGAGGGATTGGAGGTGTTGGTGCAACTGGTAATGGCCGCAATCACCACCGAGCCGTGATCGAGATACGTGTCCGGATCGACGCCGAATCGCTCCTTGACGGTCGTCGTCACCCTCAATGCACTGTCATCCTGAGCGACCGAAGCGCGAGCGGAAGGAGTCGAAGGACCTGCTGTTTCTTTTCCAACGCCCGCATCGGTCACCGCTCCACGCTGCCAGGCAGCCGCCGTGCGCGACCCCAGCGGCTTGGCCGTCGGCGCCAGCAGGCTGGGCAGTTGAAGCTGAAAACTGGCCGCCGCGTCCTTCAGCAGCACGCGGTCCTGCGGACGCCTGGGTCCGGCCACGCTCGGTTCCACGGTGGCCAAATCCAGCGCCAGCGTCTGCGTGTACTCGGCCTCCGCCGAGCTGGCCGTGTGGAACAGATGCTGCTCCTTGTAGTAGGCCTCCACCAGCGCAATCTGCTCCTCGCTGCGCCCCGTGAGCCGCAAGTAACGCAGCGTCTCGGCGTCCACCGGGAAAATGCCGCACGTGGCCCCATATTCCGGAGCCATATTGCTGATCGTCGCCCGATCGGCCAGCGGCAACTCCGCAACCCCGGGCCCGTAGAACTCCACAAATTTGCCCACCACGCCCAGCTTGCGCAGCGCCTGGGTCACGGTCAGCACCAG
>PMGP01000013.1:5726-5863 GCA_003156235.1 Acidobacteriaceae bacterium | reverse complement strand
TAAAGTCGTGCCCTGGCACTTCTTGCGACTCCGAATAAGTTTTTCCGCAAGCTGTTAACCTCGACCATCCAGTTGTGTCCTGACACAAAGCTCCAGTTGTATTTTCTTCAATTCGTGGAAGAGCGGCAAAGGCCCGT
>PMGP01000013.1:0-5645 GCA_003156235.1 Acidobacteriaceae bacterium | reverse complement strand
ACAGCCGGCCGGGAGGCCGGCGTTACAGTGTGGGGTCCCGTGGGTCGGCAAAGCAGGTGGATGACTGGTACAAAGCCTGAGTTGAGCATTAGCGGCATTATTCGGCATGTTCAGGGCGGACTGTTGTAGTTATGCGCTGATACAAAGCAGAAGTTGAGCGTTTATGGCGTAAATCGACAAACTTGATGGTTTGGAAATTCCGCATCAAGATTGCTGAGAGGTCAGCTATTGGGGGCAGAACAGGGGTGAATCCTTATACGATCCTTATTTCGAGCGCCAGTGCTCATGCTACGATTCAGCAATTCTATAGAAAAATCTAAGGAGCCCGGCCCATGAAAAGCTTCTCGATAGCCTTTTCAGGCACGATTGCTGTTCTATTTGCATTCCTCGCCTTTGAGTGCGCACCCGCCGCGATGGCGCAGACCTTCAGGGGAAGTATTCAAGGCACGATAACGGACAGCAGCGGAGCGGTTGTTCCTGGGGCACAGGTTAAGGTCATCAGCAAGGCCATTGGCTTTTCGCGCACACTTGAGGCCAATGATCGGGGTGAATATGTGGCCTCGGAGCTGCCGCTGGGCACCTATAGCGTAACGGTGGAGATGAATGGCTTCCGCACAACAACGCTGACGCAGGTTCCTGTGAGCGTGGGTTCGCCGACGCGCGCCGACGTGAAGCTTTCCGCCGGGGCGATCTCGGAAGTGGTCGAGGTGAATGCCAGTGTGCCGATGGTGGAGACCGCATCCAATACTATGGGCGGCACAATCGAAGCCATCGAAGCCGCTGAGCTGCCGATCAACGGACGCGACTATACGAAGCTATTGGAGCTGGTTCCAGGCGCGAGCAGCGATCCTGTTGGATCGACCGAATCGGCGGGCTCGTACGGACTGTTCAGTCTGAACGGGAATCGCGGCCGGTCCAACAATTACTTATTGGACGGCACGGACATGAATGACGGCTACCGCAACCTGCCGTCGATCAACCAGGCGGGCGTGTGGGGCTGTCCTGGCACTATTCTTCCCGTGGATGCGCTGGCGGAGATTCCGGTGACGGGCAGCGCGGAGGCGGAGTTTGGCCGCAGTTCAGGAGCAACCGTCAACATCGTGACTCAGAGCGGCACCAATCAGATCCATGGCAGCGCATTTGAATATTATCGCGATGGATCGATGGCCGCGCGCAATTACTTCAATACCACCGCGCAGCCCAAAAACTCGTTCACCAATCATCAGTTTGGCGGTAAGGTTGCCGGCCCATTCTTGAAGGATAAGGCGTTTTGGCTTGTTTCCTATGAGGGGCAGAGGGAAAACGGCGGCTTGCCGCAGTTGGGCACGGTGCCTACCACGGCGGACATCAGTGCCAATACACCGGTGGGCGGAATCAATTCGGTGATACAAAGCCTGCTGGCCAGTAAGCCGTGGGGTGCATTGCCGGCCACCGGCACCGGCAGCGAGACCTTCACGACGCCATTCCTGAACAACAGCGATAACGTCATTATCAAGGCTGATCAGCATCTGCATTGGCTCAGCGCCGGCGACCTGTTGACGGGACGCTACTTCTACAGCCACGGAACACAGAGCTTCCCGCTGGGCATGCTGTACACGGGCAGCAGCGCGCCGGGGTACAACACCTCAACACCGACGCATGTGAATATAGCTTCGCTGTCGTATACTTCCGTACCGAGGTCGAACCTGATCTTCGAGATTCGCGGCGGCTACAACCGCTTCTTGCAGCAATTCATACCGCAAGACGCCGGCCTCAATCCGAACACGGCGTTTGGCCTGGACTCTCTGCCACCAGGCTTCAGCACGCGCGATCTGGGCTTGCCGACGATCTCCTTTAAAGGAGGGCTGTACAGCCCGATCGGCTCGACAGCCAGCGACGCACGCGGCCGTGTGGATACGAACTACCAGCTCTTCGGAAATGTTTCGCTGACCAAAGGCCGGCATAGTTTCAAGGCTGGCTACGAGTGGCGGCGTACGTTCATCAACAGCTTCATCAATTCAGGACATCGTGGCAAGCTGGGCTTCGACAGCCTTGCCGATTTTCTGGCAGGCAGTCTCGACAGCAGCATTTCCAGTTCAGCCGAAGGGGATGGCACACGCTATTCCTACCAGAACAATAGCGGGGCCTACTTGCTGGATTCCTGGCGCCTGAGCTCCAAGATCACCGTCAATTACGGAGTACGCTGGGATTACTTCGGCGTGATCGGCGCCAAGAACAACGCATTCAGCATCTTCGACATAAAGACCGGCGGACTTGAAACGATCGGAGCCTCCGGCGCGCCCGCGTCGCTCTATCCGAAAGACAAGGCTAACTTCGCGCCGCGCATCAGCGTGTCCGACGACCTGATGGGCAACGGCAAGCTGGTGATAAGAGCCGGCGGCGGCCTTTACTACGATAGCCCCTCGCAAGACTTTTTCGTGGGTAACCAGGCATACAACACCAATGCCGGGCAAGCCGGGCCGGCCTTCAACAACATCGGGTTTGCATATCCGCTGAACCCCACGATCACTTCTGGCACGCCGATTTTCGGCGGCCTCTCCAACTACTCGCCGAACAGCGTATTTACCGTCGATCAGGGCCTGACGACGCCAAGGTATGGAACTTACAACCTCAACATCGAATCGCAGATCGCAAGCAAGATTGCGTTGCAGTTCGGATATGTGGGATCGCAAGGACGCCACCTCTTCCGCTTCCGCGATCTCGATCAGGCGGACAACATGCCCGGCACCACGCTTTCCTGCGGAAATGGCACCACCATCACCTATAGTTTTTCGGGTGGGTCCGGTGAGTCGTGCTTCCCGGCATACTATTACGTCAACCAGATCGAGACCAGCGCGATGTCCAACTACAATTCGCTGCAATCGTCGCTGAAACTGCAAAACTGGCACAACCTGACCTCCACGCTGAATTACACCTGGTCGCACTCGATTGACACGGCCAGCGACGGACTGGACTTTGTTCCCAACGCCGCGATGCCGGACAACAGCTGGAATCCCCACGCCGAGCGCGCCAGTTCCAACTTCGACGTGCGGCAGCGCGTGCAGTGGTACTGGACTTACAATCTTCCCAAGTTTCATCAAGCGAAATGGATCGTTAACGGCTGGGCGCTCGACGGCATGTTCAACATTGCCACCGGTCAACCGTACACGGTCAGTTATCTCTTTGAAGGCAATTACAATGGCAGCGGCGAGTACTTTGGACGGCCCGACATCGTCGGCAATCCACACGCCGGCGTAAGTGGCAGGGGCAACCTGCTAAATCTGTCCGCGTTCGCCATGCCATGCACCTGGTCTGGTACTGCCGCTAGCGGCGCTTGCGTCGACAATACGCAGCATCCCGGCAGCGAGGGCCGCAATGCCTTCAATGCGACGAATTATACGAATTTCGATTTCTCGCTGACCAAGACCACACACCTGACCAAAACGGTGTCGATGGAACTTCGCAGCGACTTCTTCAACATCTTCAATCACCCGAATCTCAGCAACCCGCTACTGCCGGGCTTTGGCCTGGACGCCTTCGGCTTCGCAACCAACCCGGTAGCGAATGGCAGGCTGGTGGCCGGGGCCGCGGGCCAGTATCTGCCCACCACGGCAACACCGGATGTGGGCAGCGGCAACCCTTACCTGGGAGGCGGAGGTCCGCGCAGCGCACAGTTGGCGATTCACTTCACCTTCTAAATGGGAACTTTCAGGTGGATTTTTCCGTCTAGCTTAACAGCCTGTGGCAAAAGTCCAGTACGCCGAAAAATATCCCTCAGGGGCTGAAGCCCGTGCATGTTTTATTGCATTTACGGCACGACTAAAGTCGTGCCCTGTTACAAAGCGGTATTCATAACCCCTCCAGATTCATGGACAGACAGAACGCTCGGTAATTCTTGTGCTGATTCTGTGCTACGAGCAACTGCGAAGACCGTGAGCCAGGGTTTCTGCAATCGAAACTTCCGCATCAGGGGTTATTCAACCAGAACAAACTGGGAGGGGTGCGTAGGTAGTATTATTCCGATGTGTTTCGGTTTACCAAGGAGAAGAATGTGGGCCAGCGAAATACTGTGGGCCAACCCAACACTGACGTGAGAATTGCAAATGTACCCAACGCAACATAGGGCCACGTAAGACTAAAGCTGCCGATTATCTGTGTTGAATCAATTGGAGGCTGAGGGAAATGCCGAACGTTGATCATGTAGGCCCGCTGGACGAATTCCGAATAGATGTAGAAGCAGGGGACGAAAAGCATCATGCAACCGGCAACTAACCGAAAGCGCAGAGCGAGAATGCAGGTGGGAAACAGCGATAGGAAAACTAGTGATATGCCCCAGACTTCTTGTGAACTGTCGTTTGCGCCGACGGTGAAAACGGCCATCGGATAAATCGCGCAGCCAGCAAGTCCGACAAGAGTGCCCAGAAAGAACAGAGCTGCGCTGGCGTTTCTTTTTAACTTATCGCTTTCCATATTGCCTCGAAACTGCCGACTCAACAGAACCCATGAAAACATGACATTGGTACAATAAGCCTACCACTCGGCAAATCTCAGGTGATCTCTGGCGTGTTGTCGCCAAGTCGGAAGTCGCGGATAGTGCTTGACGCCGTTTAGTGCGTTTTTTGTGCTTATTTGTGCTAATGAATTGGACTTTGTGGACTTCTCTGCAATTCAGAACATTGAAGAATCAATAACTTAGTTGTTTTCAGTATGTTTTTGAGTCGTGCCCTGACACTTCTTGCGATGACGAATGAGTTTTTCCGCAAGCTGTAAAGTCGTGCCCTTTCAAAAACAGACTTTTACCATAGGCTGTTAAGTTGGCCGTCAGGCGCGGGCAACGCGTTGGCTGCCGTGCCAGGGAGTGAAGAGTCGCGCCAGCCAGCGGACCAGAGAGCGAAAGCTGGATGGCGCAGAGTCCGCGGGCTTTGCCTCGGCCGTGACAGGATGCAACTGGGCCAGGGTGTCCTTGACCATCGCACGCAGGGACTCGGCCTCAAAAGTACAAGAGCGTAAATAGGCTGAGACGGTCAGGCCGGCCTCGGCGGCGCGGCGGTGCAGTTGCGCGCACTCCGCCTTGCTCATGCGGATGGTGATGCTGGCGTCCTTCAGATTGCGCTCGAAAGACGATGCCCGATAGAGGCTGGGTTGCTGGTCCGCAGTTGTTCCTGGTTCCCGGCTGGGGATGGTCCCCAGACTTGCCTGGTTTCCCACCCTTTCCGCAAAAGGCGCGGAAGGGATGGGGCGCGGAGCTGAGGCATCCGAAGAGGCCTCCTCGTAAGAAAATGGCTCCACATCGGCAGGCTGAGTGAGCGACCGATCTGTGGCGCGATAGCGCGCGTGGGTCTTGAGGGCGTTCTCGTAACTGAGAGTAGCCACGTCATCCGCCAGATCGTCATTGTTCCAATCGAGCGCCTCAGGAGGTTGCGCTGGCGCGGCAAGCGCCTCCATCATTCCCGCAAAGCTGGGAGCGGGAGAGGGAGCGGATTCCCACTCCGGCGACGAAGACCTGTCGCTTGGGGCCCGAGTTGCGGTTGGTAGTTGCATGGCATGGAGCATATCGCGAAGCAGGACGGCAAGTGTGAGAAATTTCCCATGCAATGACTGGGTCGATCCCAGAAGAGGACAATTCGGTTGCCTGTCCTAATAAGAAACAAGATTGCCATTCAAGT